>NZ_MTBP01000001.1:322767-645534 GCF_002911665.1 Actinomadura rubteroloni | reverse complement strand
CGTCTACCCCGGCGGCGTCGGCTGGTGGGCGCGCGGCTGGACGCACGTCCAGTCCTGGCTGCACTTCACGCCGCAGACCTGGATGAGCGCGTCGCTGCTGTCGTTCGCCGTGGCGGGCGCCGCCGCTCTCCTGGCCGGACGGACGCGCCGCTAGCCGATGGCGCGTTCCACCGGCGGCACCCGCGCTGACGTGGAAACCTTTCGGCACCGGTTGCCCGCGCGTCCGCGCGGGGCGATGGCACGATGACAGGCGTGCTGCCCCACGATCCGATCGCGCGCGCCGTCATCCAGAGCGCCGCCGACGCCCTGGTGGCGGTCGACGAGCGCTCCCGCGTGACGGTCTGGAACCCGGCGGCGGAGCGGATGTTCGGCTTCACGGCCGAGGAGGTCATGGGACGGGCGGCGCCGATCGTCCCGCGCGAGCTGAACGCCGAGCACAACGCGGTCCTGGAGCGGCTGCTCACCCGTCCGGGCCGGATCTCGATCGCGACCCGGCGGCGGCGCCGCGACGGCGACCTCATCGACGTCCGCATCGACACGAGCCTGCTGAAGGACGACGGGGGCGCGCCGCTCGGCTGGGTCATGGTCTACCACCCGGCGAGCGAGGACGAGGCGCTCCAGCAGCACATGGCCGAGCGGGCGCGGCTGGTGCGGCGGCTCAGCGACATCGTGGCCGACCTCAACACCGAGCTGGACCTCGACGTCGTCCTGGACCGGATCACGGCCGCGCTGATCGAGCTGACCGGCGCGGACGCGGGCGGGTTCGTCCGGATCGAGGGCGACCGGCTGAGCCTGGTCAGCCTGTCCGGGCTGCCCGAGCGGATGCGCGGCACGACCGCCGACCTGGACACGAGCCTGGTCGGGGAACTGCTGCGGTCGGAGAAGGCCGTCATGCTCGCGACCGAGAAGGAGCGGATCGAGGGGCTGATCTGGTCGGAGCTGCCGGGGCTCAGCTCGCTGGCGCTCGGGCTGTCGTTCCTCCAGGCGAGTCCGTATGGGGCGCTGTACGCGCTGTTCTCCGGCAAAAAGGTCGGGCACACCGAGCTGGAGCTGCTGGAACTGCTCGCCGGGCACGCGGGCGTCGCGGTGGGGAACGCGGTGGCGTACGCGGAGGTCGTCCGGCAGCGGGCCCACGAGCGCGCGGTGATCGACGCGAGCGCGGACGGCATCGCGGTGCTCGGCCGGGACGCGGTCGTCCGGCAGTGGAACCCGGCGGCGCACGCGCTGACCGGCATCCCCGCCGCGGACGCGGTCGGCGGCCGGCTCCCGTTCGACGCGCCGCCGCCCGGGGAGTCCCGGACGTTCCTGACCCCGTCCGGGACGTGGCTGAGCGCGGTCGCGGCGGAGATCGAGGACGCGGGCGAACTGGTCGTGGACTTCCGCGACGTCTCCGAGGCCAAGGCGCTGGAGGAGGCCAAGGACCTGTTCCTCGCCACGACGAGCCACGAGCTGCGGACGCCGATCACGGTCGTCCAGGGGTTCGCGAGCACGCTGGTGCGGCGCTGGGACGACCTGGCCGACGCCGACCGCCGCGCGGCCGTCGCGACGATCGCCGAGCGGGCGCAGTCGCTCGGCCGGCTGGTGGAGCACCTGCTGCTCGGCGCGCGGGCCGGGACGGGCGAGCTCGGCGTCACGGTCGAGCCGTTCGACGTGACGCGGGTGCTGAGCGGCGTCGTCGGCGGCTTCCGGTCGCTGTCGGGGGAGCCGGGAGATCGGTCGGGTGTCGGTCGGTCGGGGGAAACAGAGCACCGGGTGACGCTGTCGGTCGCGCCCGGACTGCCGCGGGTGCTGGGCGACGCGATGGCCACCGACATCGTCCTCGGACAGATCCTGGAGAACGCGTTCAAGTACTCGCCGGGCGGCGGAGAGGTCGTCGTGCGCGCTTACCGCGCCGATTCCGGGGACGTCGTGATCACGGTGGACGACCAGGGCATCGGCATTCCCGCCGACGATCTCGAAAGGGTGTTCGAACGCTTTGTGCAGGGCGAGACGGGCGACCGCCGCCGCTTCGGCGGAATCGGGCTCGGGCTCTACATCGTCCGGCAGCTCACGCGGGCGCAGGGCGGCGAGATCTCCGCGCACACCAGGCCCGGCGGCGGGACGCGGATGCGCCTGGTGCTGCGCGCGGCGCCCTGAACGAACCGCGCGGGAACCGATGTTCTACGCTCCTGCGAGAACGGGGTTTCCCCCTTCGGCACGGCTCCCAATACATGATCTTGAAAGCGCCACCGGTTCCGTTCGACGGAAAAGCGCGGTATCGCCGCGGTGTGACGGACGAAACGCATGCGTGAGGAGTAATCCGCCGGGCGCTGGATAGACCTTGTACGGGTTCTCGTTGGAGGAGGAGTTCCGTTGACCGTCACAACCGGGGGTGAACGTCGTGCGGCCAGGCCGGTTCGCTCGTGGCGGACGGCCCGGATCCGTCCGAACGGGTTTCCGGGCCAGCGCTACCGGGCATTTCGGTCGTATCGGAAGGTCGGCGGCGAGTTGCCGCCGGGACGCCGACGAGACGGGGAGGTGAGGACGACGGGTGTCGCACTGTTTCCGCACGCGCCGACCAGCGTCGCGCTCGCCCGTCGGCGGCTGCGCTCGGAACTGATCGACGCGGGCGTCTCGGAGGCCGCGGTCGACGACGCCAACCTCATCGTGAGCGAACTGCTGAGCAACGCGCTCCGGCACGCCCGCCCGCTCCCGTCCGGCAAGATCCGGCTGGCCTGGGGCCGCCGCGCCGACGGCATGATCGAGGTCGCGGTCAGCGACGGCGGCGCGAGCACCGAGCCGCGCTGCGGGCCGAGCACGCTGTCCTCGCTCGGCGGCCGGGGCCTCGGGATCGTGGAGAGCCTGGCCGCGCGCTGGGGCGTCCGGCACGACCACGGCGCGACGACCGTCTGGGCCCTGGTGGAGGCGCCCCCGGCCGGGGCGGGCGCCCGCATGGCGCCGCCGGTCGCGCACGCGGGCGTGGCCGAGTTCGCCGACCTGCCCGACCTGGACGACGGGTCGTGGGACGCGCCGTCCACCCGCGCCTTTCCGGCCTGACGCTCAGAAGCGGTAGAACCGGGTCGTCCCCGCGCCGCTCGTGGTGGCGAAGCTCTGCCCGTCGGGCGAGAACACGACCGCCTGCGCGTCATCGTCGTCCCCGGGGAACGTCGCCGTGACGCGGCGGGACGCCACATTCCACAGCCGGGCGTCCTTCTTGTCCAGGCTGACCAGCGTGCCGCCGTCCGGGCTGAACGCGAGCGCGCGCACCGACTCCTTGACGTCCTTCAGCGTGGCGCGCAGATCGCCGTCGGACGCGCTTCGCAGCTCGATCCCCCAGTTGTAGCTGTTGGACATCGCGACGGTTTTGCCATCCGGGCTGAACGCAAGGCAGTCGTAGTTTCCGCCCTCGGTCGACGCTTCGGCCGTCTTGGCGCCGTCGGACGGGTTCCAGACCATGAGCTTGCCGGACGAGAAGCGTCCGCCGAGGCGTTCGCCGTCCGGGGAGAACGCCAGCGCGCTCGGGGGCGTGTCGGTCTTCATGGTCACGGCGCGTCCGGTGACCATGTTCAGCACCTGCACGTACGGCCGGTCGCGGTTGGACGCGACGGCGAGCGTCCGGCCGTCCGGCGCGAAGGCGAGCGCGTTCGCGCCGCCCGCGACGGTCAGCTTCTTGCGGATTCGTCCGGTCCCGGTGTCGCGCAGATGGACGGCGCCGTCGTCGCCGCCCGTGGCGAGCGTCCGGCCGTCCGGGCTGAACGCCATCGGCTGCTTGTAGGTCGTGTCGTCCTTCAGCTCCCGGGCGGACACCCGCGCGGTGGCGAGGTCCCAGCGCAGGAGCGAGGAGAAGCCCGCGCCGACGAGGGTCCGGCCGTCCGGCGTGAACGCGACGTCGAACACGGCGACCTCGGTGCTCGGCAGCGTGAGCACGGAGGGGACCGTGTGCGGCGTCCGGGGCGCCTTCGGGCCGCCCGAACGCGGCCACAGCAGCACGGCCGGGACGGCGACCGCCGTGGCCGCCGCGCCCGCCCCGCCGAACAGCACGGCCCGGCGCGGCACGCGGCGCGGAACGCCGGTAGTGAGCCCGGTGAGCACGTCCGGGACGGACGGCCGCCGCCGCGGGTCCTTCTCCAGGCAGCGCCCGATGACGTCCCGCAGGCCCGGATCGGTGAGCCCGCCGAGGTCCGGTGGAGCGCTCACGATCCGCCGGACGATCGCCGGGATCGTCGGCGCGTCGAACGGCCCGTGCCCGAGCGCGGCGTAGGCGAGGACGCAGCCGAGCGAGAACACGTCGCTCGCCGGGCCGGTGACGTCCGCGCGGACCTGCTCGGGCGACATGAACGAGAACGTTCCGACGACCGCGCCGGTCGAGGTCAGCGCGGTCGCGTCGGCGGCGCGGGCGATGCCGAAGTCGATGATGCGCGGGCCGTCCGGACCCATGATCACGTTGCCGGGCTTGAGGTCGCGGTGGACGAGCCCGCACGCGTGGATCGCCGCCAGCCCCTCCGCCAGGCCCGCGCCCAGCCGCCGGACCGCGCCCGGCGCCATCGGCCCCTGCCGGAGCACCACCTGCCGCAGCGACGGCCCCGGGATGTAGGCGGTGACCAGCCACGGCGACGCGGCGGCCGGGTCGGCGTCCACGACCTGCGCGGTGTGGAACCCGCCGACGCGGCGCGCGGCCTCGATCTCGCGCGCGAACCGCCGCCGGAACTCGGGGTCGGCCGCGTACTCGGCGCGGACGATCTTGACCGCGACCGTCCGCCCGCTCGGCGAGACGCCGCGGAACACCTCGCCCATGCCTCCGGCGCCGAGGCGCCCGTCCAGCCGGTAGGGGCCGACCTGCCGGGGGTCGGCCGGGCGCAGCGGTTCCACGTCAGACCTTCCAGAGCGTGACGGAGCCGTCGGGCTTGGTGGTGCCGACCCCGGCGACCGTCCGGCCGTCGCGGGTGAGGGCGATGCGGTCGACGGCCTGGGCGTGGCCGACGAGCGTGACGCTGAGCGCGCCCGTCGCGGTGTCCCAGACGCGGACGGTTCGGTCCGAGCACGCACCGAACAGCGTCTTCCCGTCGGGGGAGAACTTCACGTCCCGCACGGTGGCGGCCTCCGTTTTCAGGATCCGCTTGGTGCGGTAGGTGTTCGTGTCCCAGATCCGGACGGTGCTGTCGGCCGCGCTGCTCACCAGCAGTTTCCCGTCCGGGCTGAACGTCACGCCGGTGACGTTCGCGGAGTGCCCGATGAGCTGGTGGACCTTGCGGAGCCTCCGGCCGTCGAAGAGTTGGACGGTGTTGCCCGGCGGCTTGTTGTAGTAGCCGTCCACGGCGACCGCGACGAGCGCGCCGTCCGGGCTGAACGCGACCGCGTTGACGCCGCTGTTGCCGAGGTCGGCCGACGCGATCGTGCGGCCGGTGCCGGGGTCGAACAGGTGGGCGCCCGGGTTGACGCCCGCGATCACCGAGCCGTCCGGGCTGTAGGCGACGGCGTTCAGGCCGAACTGATCGCCCGTCCGGGCGTTCACCTTGATCGCGCCCGTCGCGGCGTCCCAGATGAGCAGGGAGCCCGCGTTGCTGGCGGAACTGGCCAGGGACGCGCCGTCCGGGCTGAACGCGAGCGCGCTCACCCAGCCCGCCCGCTTGATCGTGCGCAGGACGCGGCGGGACGCGACGTCCCACAGCGTGATCATCTCGTCGAGCCCGCCGGCCGCGACGGTCCGGTCGTCGGGGGACAGGGCGATCTCGCTGAGGTTCTTGACGTCGGTGGCGGTGAGCGAGCCGCTGGCGGAGATCAGCCCGGTCGGGTTCGGGGCGGGCGGCGGCGCGGCGGGCTCGCCGTCGTCCCCCGTCAGCAGGACGGCCGCCGGGACGCCGACCGCGAGCGCCGCGACGGCGGCCCCGGCCCCGATCAGCAGCGCCCGCCGCCGCACGGGGGCGGGCGCGGGCACGCTGCGCGTCACGCCCATCGTCGCGTGCGCGAACGTGGCGTCCTCCGGCGGGAGGAACGACGGCGCGGGCGCCACGATGCTCTGCGGCGCGTGCATCAGCGTGTCCACGGTCGGCCGCCGCGCCGGGTCCTTGGCCAGGCACGCCGCGATGAGGTTGCGCAGGTCGGCGGGGAGCGCGGACAGGTCCGGCTCCTCGTGCAGGACGCGGTGGACGATCGCCGGGATGGACGTCGCGTCGAACGGCCCCTGCCCGAGCGCCGCGTAGGCGAGGACGCAGCCGAGCGAGAACACGTCGGCGGACGGCCCGGCGGGCGCGCCCGACACCTGCTCGGGCGCCATGTACGCGTAGGTGCCGACGACGACGTTGTGCGAGGTCAGGACGGTCGCGTCGGTCGCGCGGGCGATGCCGAAGTCGATGATGCGCGGCCCGTCCGCCGCCATGATCACGTTGCCCGGCTTGAGGTCGCGGTGGACGAGCCCGCACGCGTGGATCGCCGCGAGCCCCTCCGCGAGCCCGGCCGCGAGCGCCCGGACGGCGGCGGCGTCCAGCGGCCCCTGCGCCCCGACGACCTGCCGCAGCGACGGCCCGGGGATGAACGCGGTGACCAGCCACGGGGACGTCGCGGCCGGGTCGGCGTCTACGACCTGCGCGGTGTGGAACCCGCCGACGCGCCGCGCGGCCTCGACCTCGCGGGCGAACCGCTGCCGGAACCGCTCGTCCTCGGCGTACTCGGCGCGGACGACCTTGACCGCGACGCGCCGCGCGCCGGGCGACACGCCCAGGAACACCTGGCCCATGCCGCCCGCGCCGAGCCGCGCCTCCAGGCGGTAGGGGCCGATCTGGCGGGGATCGCCGGGATGCAGAGGTTCCATGTGCCACCGTCGTCGGTCCGGAAAACGTTCCAGCTTTCTAGCAGACGAAAGTGTTCTTCAAACACCGCGCCGGGCCCGTGTGACGCACCGCACGCACCCCCGGCGAAACGGACGTGCCGGACACCGGTAGGGTCCTCTCCAAGCTCGGGCGCTGTCGTGCCCCCGTCGGCACCGCCCGAGCGCCAAACCTCACGACGCCCCAGGTCTTCGGCCTGGGGCGGTCGCGTTTCAGGCGGGCGGCGCGCCCGGCGGCGGGTCCCGCAGGATCGGGCAGGACATGCAGCGCGGCCCGCCGCGTCCGCTGCCGAGTTCGCTCCCGCTGATCCGGATGACCTCGATGCCCGCGTGCTCCAGTTGCGCGTTCGTCTCCACGTTGCGCTCGTAGGCGACGGCGAGGCGGGGCGCGACGGCGAGGGTGTTGTTGCCGTCGTCCCACTGCTCGCGCTCGGCCGTCACCGGGTCCAGCCCGGTGTCGATCAGCCGGAGCCGCGCGACGCCCATCGCCTCGGCGGCGGCCGCCAGGAACGGACGCGGCCCGTCCGCGCGCGGCTCGCCGTCCACCGACGTGACGGTGTAGGCGGTGAGCGAGTCGGCGACCGGCGGGTACATGACGACGGCGTCCACGTCGACCATCGTGCAGATGGTGTCGAGGTGCATCGTCGCGCGCTGCTGCGCGATCGGGACGGCGAGGACCGTCCGCGCGAGCCCCGCAGCGAACACCTGGCGGGCCAGCCGCTCGGCCCCGGCGGGCGTCGTGCGCTCCCCGACGCCGACCGCGATCACGCCGGGCGCGAGCAGCAGGACGTCGCCGCCCTCCAGGTGCTCCAGCGACGGGTCGTACACCCGCTCCACGCCCGCGAACCGGGGATGGTGCCGGTAGATCAGGTCCGTCAGCGCGGACTCGCGGCGGCGCGCGGGCATCGCCAGGCTCGTCACCGCGACCCGCTCGCCGAGCCACGTGCTGCTGTCACGGGTGAACAGCAGGCTCGGGAGCGGGTCCACGATGAAGTCGGCCGGGTCCATCAGCCGGTAGACGAGCCCGTGGCCCGCCTTCAGCTCCTCGTGCGCGAGGCCGGCGATCAGGACGGACGCCAGGTCCTCGGGGTCCTGCCCGCACAGGTGGTCGCGGACGATCGCCCGCAGCCGGTCGCCCCAGCGCCGGTCCCCGGTGACCTGGTCGACGGCCTGCTCGCGGGCGTGCTCGAACTCAAGGACGTCCTGGAGCAGCTCGGTCAGGTAGAGGACCTCGACGTCCCGGTCGCGCAGCGCCTGCGCGAACGCGTCGTGCTCCTCCTGCGCCCGTCCCACCCACGGGATCGCGTCGAACAGGAGCTTGTCGCTGTTGCGCGGGGTGAGCCGCTTCAGCTCGGCGCCGGGCCGGTGCAGCAGGACGGTCCGCAGCCGCCCGACCTCGCTCGTGACCCGGTGCTCGCTTGTCTCCGTCACCCTTCGCAGTCTAAGTGGGCATGATTTTCTGACTTCAGGCGGAGGACCCTCCATCGACCAGCAGGTCCGTTCCGACCACGTACGACGCTTCGTCCGAGGCCAGCCACAGGACGGCGGCGGCGACCTCGTCGGCGTCCGCGACGCGGCCGATCGGCAGCGACGCCTTCATCCGCTCGGCGCGGTCGGCCTCGGTCTCGCCGGGACGCAGCGACATCGGCGAGTCGATCGGGCCGGGGCTGACGGCGTTGATCCGGACGCCGTCGCCGGTGTGCTCGCGCGCGGCGTTCATCGTCAGGACGCTCACGGCGGCCTTGGACGCGGCGTACGCGCTCGCGCCCGGCAGCCGTCCGTGCGCGCCGATCCGCGACGACGTGTTGACGATCGCCCCGCCGCCGGTCGCGCGCATCGCGGCGATCTCGTGCTTCATCGACAGGAAGACGCCCTTGAGGTTGACGTCGACCACGGCGGACCAGGCGCGCTCGTCCTGGTCGGCGACCGGGGCGAGCGTGCCGAACACCCCGGCGTTGTTGAACGCGACGTCGAGCCGTCCGTGCCGCTCGACCGCCGCGCCGACCATCGCGGCGACGCTCGCGGAGTCGGTGACGTCCACGGTGACGCTCGACGCCGTGCCGCCGGCCCGTTCGACGGCCGCGACGGTCCGGTCCAGTTCGGCGCGGTCGCGGCCGGCCGCGACGACGTTCGCGCCCGCGCGGCCGAACGCCACCGCCGTCGCGCGGCCGAGGACGCCGGACGCGCCCGTGATGAGGACCGTTCTGCCAGTGAATGCGGGAGACATGGGAAACAACCTTTGTTAGTTGACTGATCGTTCCTGAATCGCGGCCATGGCGTGCTCGACGGCGTCCCAGAGCCGGCGCGGGTCGGGGTCGGCGCGGCCGACGACCCGCAGCCCCTGGAGCACGACGAGCAGGAACCGGGCGAGCGACCGGGGGTCGCTCCCGGCGGGGATCTCGCCCTGCGCGCGGGCGCGGACGAGCGCGGCGGCGAGCGCGGTCTCCAGGCCGTCCCAGGACGCCGCGACGCGCCGCGCCGCCGCCGGGTCCCGGGGCGCCGTCTCGATCGCCGCGTTGACGATCATGCAGCCCCGCGACGAGGCGAGATCCGCCGTGACATAGGCGTCCAGCACGCCCCGGATCGCGGGCAGGGCCGCGCCGGGGCGGGCGAGGGCCTCCACCGCGTCCGACCGCTCCTGGTACCGCTGGAGCGCCGCCAGGTACAGGTCGCGCTTGCCGCCGAACGTCGCGTACAGGCTGGCCCGGCCGATCCCGAGCCGCGCCACGAGGTCCGCCATCGACGTCGCCTCGAAGCCGCGCTCCCAGAACAGCTCCAGGGCCTTCTGGAGCGCGACGTCCGGATCGAACTCCTTCGTTCTCGCCACGTCCCGACCGTAACGCTGTCTGGAACGAACGGTCAAGAAAAATAGCGGTCAGAACGAATCGTGAAAATGGCCGAAATCAAGGAAAGCGCTGTGACGCGGGGAATGTCACGATGCGAGGATGGCCGATCACGCATACGCACTGCCCCTCCACCTCACGGCCGCCACCCTGCTGCGGATCTCGGCCGAGGGACTCGCGACCGCGCTGGTGCTGACCGTCCAGGCCAGGACCGGCGACGCCGCCACCGCCGGCTTCCTCCAGACCGCGATGACCCTCCCGTACGTGCTGAGCGGCCCGGTCATCGGGCACGCGCTCGACCGGACGCGCCGGCCCGGCCGGTTCGTCGCCGCCGTCGCGGCCGGCTACGCGGTCGCGATGGCCGCCCTGCTCACGATCGCGGGCGACGCGCCGCTGTACGCCGCGTTAGCGGTCGCGCTCGTGATCGGCCTGACCGAGCCGGTCGTCGTGGCCGTGACCGGGCTGCTGCCGCGCTTCGTCCCGGCGGACCGGCTGCCCCGCGCGTACGGGCTGGAGGCGGCGAGCTACAACGTCGCGGCGATCACCGGCCCGGCGCTCGCCGCGACGATCGCGACCGCGACCGCCGCCGACTTCTCCGGCCTTCCCGTCATGGCGGGCGCGCTGCTCGGCGCGCTCGCGCTCGTGTTCCTCCCCGCGCCGGGGCCGGCGGCGATGCCCGCGCGCCCCAAGCGCGCCGCGCACGCGTCGGCGCACGACACGGGCGCCCCCGCGCCGCCGCGTCCGGTCCGTCCCGACGACCGCGCGCCCGAGCGGACGGGCGCGCTGCTCGGCGGGGCGCAGGTGCTGCTGCGCAACCGGGTCCTGCGCGGGCTGACGCTCGCGACGACGTTCGCCAGCGTCGGCCTCGGCGGCATCGCGGTCACGACCGTCCTGCTCGGGCGGCGGCTCGGCGGGGACGAGGCGTCCGGCGGCCGGCTGCTCGTCGCGCTGGCCGCCGGGTCGCTGCTCGGCTCGCTGCTGTCCAGCCGCCTGCTCACCGCGCGCTACGCCGAGCCGGTCATGCTCGGCGGGCTCGTCGCGTTCGGGACGGCCCTGGCGTCGCTGGCCGTCGTCCCCGACATCCTGTGGGCGACGGTCGCGTGCGCGGCGGCGGGCCTGTTCGAGGGGCCGGCGTTCGCGGCGACGCTGATGCTGCGCCAGCGCGAGGCGCCGCCGGGACGGCTCGGCCAGGTCAACACGACGGCGGGCAGCCTGAAGATCGGTGCGTCGGCGATCGGTGCGGCGCTCACCGGGGCACTCGCCGAACGCGTCGGGCCGTTCGTCCTGATCGCGGGCATCGGCGCGTTCCCGCTGATCGGCGTCGTCGCGGGCCTGCTGGTGTTGCGCGGACAGTCGTTGGGCCGACGCTACGAACCCACGCTCGAAGGTGAGGCGTGACGGATCGCCGGGAGCAGCAGCGGCGTCGCGAGCATGAGGAGACCGGCGGCGGCGACGGCCGTCCGGACGCCCGCGAGGTCGGCCAGCAGGCCCCACAGCGCGGTCAGGGCCGCGATGACGGCGCTGCTCGTGACCGTCCACGCCGCCAGCGTGCGCGCGATGCGGTCCTGGCCGGTGCAGTCGAGCCGGTAGGTGGCGAGCACCGGGTTGAACACGCCGATGCACGTGACCAGGCCGAACTGGAGGACGAGCACGAGCACGAGCCCCGCCGCGCCCGGCCGGATGAACGCCAGCCCGACCGGCCAGCACGCCCGCAGCGTCCCGGACGCGAGCAGCACCGCGTGCGGCCCGTACCGCCGGACGAGCGGACGGGCCAGCCGCGCCCCCGCCAGCCCGCCCGCGCACGGCAGCCCGAACACGAGCGTGTACTCCCACGGCGAGAAGCCGAGGCGGCCGAGCATGAGCACGGCCAGCAGCGGTTCCGTCGCCATGATCAGGCCGGACACCAGGACCGTGTTGAGGAACAGCGGACGCAGGACGGGATGGCCGAGGATGTGCCGCCAGCCGTCCAGCAGGCCGTCCGCGCCCCGGCGCCGCACGGTGGGTTCGGCCTCGGCGCCGCCCGCCGCGCCGAGGCACGCGGCCGACACCAGGTAGCTGGCGGCGTCCGCCACGACGGTCGCGACCGGCCCGCACAGCGCCATCACGGCGCCGCCGAGGGACGGGCCGAGCACGGTGGACGTCCAGGTCGTGGACTCGAACCGTCCGTTCGCGGCGAGCAGGTGCTCCGGCGCGACGATCATCTTCAGATAGGCGCCGCTCGCCGCCCGGAACGCGATCTTCGCGGCGGCGGCGACCACCGAGACCACCAGGAGTTGGGCGAACGTCAGCGCCCCGCACACGTACGCGACGGGCACGGTCGCCAGCGCCCCGAACCGGACCAGGTCCATCGCGACCATCACGGGGCGCTTGCGCCGGAACTCCACCCACGGCCCGAGCGGGATCGCCAGGGCCGCGCCGACCGCCGTCCCGGCCGCCGACAGCAGCGCGATCTCGGTCGCCCCGGCGTGCAGCACGCGGATCGCGAGAAATGCGAACGCGCCGAAGCCGAGCCCCGTCCCGTACGAACTGACGGCGTACGCCGCCCACAACCACCCGAAACGCCGTCCCACGCGAGCCATCCAAGCGAGCCCGGGACGGCCCCGGCAAACAACCGATCCGCCCCCCGCCGCACAACCCCGGGTTGTGCGGCACGATGACCGGCATGGACCTCGCCGCCGTGCGCACCTTCCTCGCCGTCGCGGACTGCGGACGCTTCCAGGACGCCGCCGCCGAGCTGTCGATCTCCCAGCAGGCCGTCTCCAAGCGCGTCGCCGCGCTGGAACGCGGCCTCGACGCGCGGTTGTTCACCCGGACGGCGCGCGGCGCGCTGCTCACCATCGACGGGCAGGCGTTCCTGCCGCACGCGCGCGAGCTGATCCGCGCGGCGGAGCGGGCCGCCGCGTCCGTCCGGCCCGGCCGCCGGGCGCTGCGCGTGGACGTCATCGGCCGCCGCCTCGCCCCCGCCGACCTGCTGCGCGGCTTCCACCGGACGCGCCCCGACCTCGACCTCGACGTCGTCACCCTCTTCGACGCGGACGCGGCGGTCGACGCCGTCCGGGCCGGGACGATCGACGCGTCCTTCCGCGCCGTCGCCCGCCGCCTGCCCGACGACGTCGCGGCCGAACGCGTCCACGACGAACCGATCCAGCTCGTCACCGGCCCGGACCACGCGCTCGCCGCCGCCCGCTCGATCCGCCCCGACGCGCTCGCGGGGCACCGGATCTGGATGCCCGGCCTGGTCCCCGGCACCGAGTGGGCCGCCTACTACGACGACCTGGCCACCGCGTTCGGCCTCACCATCGAGGTCACCGGCCCCGACTTCGGCACCGAACCACTCCTGGACACGATCGCCGACTCCCGCACGCTGGCGACGTTCGTCGGCGAGCGCACACGCCTCGTCTGGCCCGCCGACCACGGCCTGCGCCGCATCCCGCTGCGCGACCCCACACCCGTCTACCCGCACGCGCTGATCCGCCGCCCCGACAACCCGCACCCCGCGCTCGCCGCACTCCGCGCCCACCTCGGCGCACCCCCGGACGTCCCCGGAACCTGGACCCCGACATGGGCGAAAAACCCTTAGACACCGAACCATCCGATTCGTACTGTGGGCGGCACGTACTTCGCGGCCGGCACCCGCACGCTCGCGGACGCAAGTCCGCTGAGCGCGGTGCCGGCCGCCTTCCCCCTCCCAGCGCCCACTGCTGCCACTCATGTACATCTGATACATTTGTTACATGAACGAGCCGGTGGTCGAATCCATGGCGGACGTCCGCGCGCACCTCGCCGACGTCATCGATCGCGCCCGCCGGGAGGACACCCCGACGATCATCACTCGGCGCGGCAGGCAGGAAGCCGTCGTGCTCGACGTCCAGGAGTACCGGCGCCTGCGCGAGGTGGCGGAGAGCGCCGAGGAGGCGTGGCTCAACCGGCTGGCCGACGAAGCCGAGTCCGAGGGCACGGAAGGGTCGGTCTCCCTCGAGGAGATGGCCGCCTTGCTGCGCGCCGACCAGGGCTGACCCGGCATGGGGTACGCCACGCGCTTCACGCCGCACGCCCAGCGGGCGATGCTCAAGGTCCCGCGCCCGGACGCCCTGCGCATTCTCCACCGCCTCGCCGAACTCCAGAAGGCGATGGACGCGGGGGACACGGCGTCGTTCGACATCAAGGCTCTTCGGGGACACAGCGCCCGCTGGCGGCTCAGGATCGGTGACTACCGCGTCGTCTACACGGTCGAGGACGGCCAGTTGATCGTGTGGGTCCTGGCCGTCGGGGACCGCCGCGACGTCTACCGCCAGATCCCCTAGGACGCCGCGAGCGGGGGAGCCGTGCCGTTTCGGCGCCGGTCGGCGCGGGTGCGGGGGAATCGCTGGCGGGTGACGATCTTGTGTGGTGAGATTTCGGGGCAACCCCCGCTGAAACACCCCATGGAGTGACGTGTGCGTGTCCCCCGCGCCCTGATTCCCCTGCTCGCCGTCGCCGGTGCCGGTGCCGTCGTCGCGTTCGCCGGAGCCGGCGCGTCCATCGAGAAGGGGGACGCTCCCGTCCTCGCCGACGGCGCGCAGCAGGCGCCGAAGGCCGCGACGGTCACCGCGATGACCTGGAACGTCTGCGGCGACGCGGTGCCGGGCTGTCCGCTCGGGGCGCGTCCCGCCGACCTGGTCCGGGCGGTCGAGCATGAGGCGCGTGCCAACACCGTCGGGGGACGGCATGTGAAGGCCGACGTCCTGCTTCTCCAGGAGATCTGCTCCGCGCAGGTCGCGGCGCTCGGCGCGGCGCCGGTGTTCCACGGCTGGTCGTGGCAGTTCAGCCCGGAGGACAAGGACGCCAAGTGCGCGAACGGGCAGGGACGGCCCGGCGTCGCGATCGGCAGCCGCACCGCGCTCGGCGACGTCCGCAAGCTCCGCCTGCCCGCCCCGCGCGGGCACGAGCGGACGGCCCTCTGCGCGACGTCGGAGACCTGGCGGACGCGCCTGTGCTCCACCCGGTTCAGCGCGACTGCCGAGGACCCGCGCGGCGAGTGGCGGCGCAGGCAGGCCGCGCGGCTCGCCGAGGCGGCGGGCCCCGGACGGGTCGTGTTCGGCGGCGACCTGACCGACGTCCCGGCCGGGCGCCCGCTGGACGGCCTCTACCGCGACTACGCCGAGTGCGACCAGGGCCCGAACGCGCGCGACGGCGCGGCGACGCTCCAGAACTGGTCCGGTGCAGCGGTTTTCAAGACCGACTACCTGTTCACGAACCGGACGGCGGCCACGTCCTGCGGGGTGGCGCGGACGCCGAACCGCGCGTCCGACCACCGCGCGCTGACCGCCGTGATCCGGTTCTCGTGAGTCAGTGGACTGACCGCGTCTGGTCCGTCCAGTAGGGGGCGCGCAGCTCGCGCTTGAGGATCTTGCCGGTCGGGTTGCGGGGGATCGCGTCCCGCCGCTCGACCGACGACGGGCACTTGAAGTGCGCCAGCCGCTCCCGGCAGTACGCGATGAGGTCGGCCTCGGGCACGTCGGCGTCCAGGACGACCAGGGCCTTCGGCGTCTCGCCCCACCGCTCGTCCGGCACGCCGATCACCGCGCAGTCGGTCACCGCCGGATGGCTCATCAGGACGTTCTCCACCTCGGCCGGGTAGATGTTCTCCCCGCCCGAAATGATCATGTCCTTGACGCGGTCGTGGATGTAGACGTAGCCGTCCGCGTCCAGGTAGCCCGCGTCGCCGGTGCGGAAGAAGCCGTCCGGCAGCAGCGCGGCGGCGGTCGCGTCGGGCAGGTCCCAGTAGCCGGACAGGTTCATGCCGCCCCGGCACAGGATCTCGCCGACCTCGCCGGCCGGGACGTCCGCCAGCGTCGCCGGATCCACGACGCGGATCTCCGCGCACGCGTACGGGAGCCCGGCGCTGCGCAGCCGCTCGGGGTGCGGCCCGTCGGGGTCGTGGTCCTCGGGGGGCAGGTAGGTGATCGCGCCGGTGGTCTCCGTCAGGCCGTAGACCTGCATGAACGCGGTGCCGGGCAGCAGCCGCATCGCGCCGCGCAGGACGTCCTCGCTGATCGGCGAGGCGCCGTACAGGACGAGTTTCAGGCTGCTCAGGTCCGCCGCCCCGACCTCCGGGACGAGCTGGAGGAACTGGAGCAGCACCGGCACCAGGAACACGTGCGTCACGCGGTGCCGTTCGACGTCGCGGGCGATGCGCGCCGGGTCGGGCTCGCGGGTGATGACGCCGGTCATTCCGTTGTAGATCGTCGCGACGGCGAGGATGTTCCCGGCGATGTGGTACATCGGCATCGCCGTCATGAGCACGTCGTCCTCGGACGTCTCCCAGAGCGTCGCGGCGAGCGGCAGGACGGTCCCGTAGTTGGCGTGGGTGAGCATCACGCCCTTCGGACGGCCGGTCGTCCCGGACGAGTAGAGCTGCGCGAACACGTCCCCGGCCGCGGGGACGTGCTCCGGCGGCGCGGCGGCGTCGTGCGCCCCGACCCAGGCGTCGTAGTCGGTGTGCCCGTGGCCCTCGCCGCCGACGACCACGCTCAGCGCCACGTGCTCCAGCCGGCCCGCGACGGCGTCGAGCACCGGCACGAACTCCGGCCCGACGACGAAGACCTTCGCCCGCGCGTTGCCGACGATGTAGGCGACCTCGTCCGGCGCGAGCCGGTAGTTGACCGGCACCTGCACCGCGCCGATCCGCGCCGCCGCGAACAGTTGTTCCACGTACTCCAGCGAGTTCTTGTCCAGCATCGCGACCCGGTCGCCGGGCCCGAGCCCGGCCGCGGCGAGCGCCGCCGCGGCCCGGTCCACCCGGCGGTCGAACTCCGCGTAGGTGACGCTCGTGTCCCCCGCGTGGTAGGCGACGCGGTCGGGGTGCCGCCGCGCGCGTTCCCGCAGGACGTCGGTCAGGCCGGTCATGGGGAGCCCCTCTCGTCCGTGTGACGGGCGTCTCATACCGCCGCATCATCGGGGGAACCGGCGCCCGGACGCAAGTGGTTCCTTACATCGCTACCGGCCCTTCGACGACTTCGCCACCAGCGTGACGACGAGGTAGATCACGGCGGCGATCATGCCGACGATCACGAACAGCTTGAGCAGCGAGAACAGCCAGCCGAGCATGGTGAAGACCAGCCAGATGGCGAGGATCACGCCGAGAATCGTGAGGAGAGTGCGTCCCATGTCGTCAACGGTATGCGCCGGTCAAAGGGACGTCATCACACCATGGGAGGACTCCGACCCCGACCCGAGGCTGACCCCGACCCCGAGACGGCGCCCGGGACCGCCCCTGTGACCAGCGCCTCAGCACGTGATCTCGCTCATCTCCCGACCCGGCTCGTCCGGCCCGACCTGGGGTCTGACCTGCGAAAACAAGGCTCTGTGTGCGCCGCGTCACCATAAATCGGACATCCCTTACCCGGAGTAATGTCCGCCGCGGGTTATTGGACGGCGCGTCCTGCCGGGACGCGTATGACCCACGGGAGGAAACGTGCGCTTTCGGGCGGCTCATGCCCTGGCGCTCGCCGCCGTGACGGGTGCGTGCGGACTGGCTGCGGCCGGTCCCGCGACGGCCCGCGCGGCGGCGCGCCCCTACGACTTCGACGGCGACGGACGGCGCGATCTCGCGCTCGGCAGCCCGGCCGGAACCGTGGGAGACAAGAAGAAGGCCGGATTCGTCACCGTCGTGTACGGGTCGAAGACCGGCGTGGACCCGCGGCGCAGGCAGGTCGTGACGCAGGCGAGCGCGGGCGTCCCGGGCGCGCCGGAGGCCGGTGACCGGTTCGGCGCGTCGCTGACCTCGGCGGACCTCGACCGCGACGGCTACGCGGACCTCGCGGTCGGCGCGCCCGGCGAGGACGGCCGCGCCGCCGACACCGGGACGGTGACGGTCCTGTGGGGCTCGCCGTCCGGCCTGCGCGGCGCGGCGGCGTTCGGCGAGAACGGCGCGGCCGGGAAGGGCCACCGGTTCGGCGAGACGCTGACCGCCGGGGACCTCCAGGGCGACGGGACGCCGGAACTGTTCGTCACGGCGCCCGGCACGAGCACGTTCACCTGGCTGTCGTTCCGGGGACGCAAGGTGACCGTCCGGCCGGGAGCGCGTTCGGGCTACGGATTGGACCGTTCCTGGATCGCGGCGGGCGACGTCACCGGCGACGGCCGCGCCGACGTCGTCTACGGCTGGTACGACCACGACGACCCCGAGGTGGACCACCGGCGCGGCTTCACGCTGTTCACCGCGAACGGCCGGGGCGGGCTCGACCGCGGCCGCACGGTCTACACGACCGTCCACGCGCTCGCCGTGGCCGACTTCGACGGCGACGGCCGCGCGGACGTCGCGGTCGGCGACACCTACGACCGCCCCTGGACGGGCGGCGCCGTGACCGTCCACCGGGGCACGCCGTTCGGACTCGGCGGGACGTACACGCTGCACCGCGACACGTCCGGCGTACCGGGCCGCGCGGTCATGGAGGACAACTTCGGCGCGGCGCTCGCGGCGGGCGACGTGAACCGCGACGGTCGCGCCGACCTGGCCGTCGGCGCGCCGAAGACCGACCGCGGGAACGTTTTCGACGCGGGCTCGGCGTACGTGCTCTACGGTTCGCCGTCCGGCCTGACCGGACGCGGCGCGCAGGAGATCACGAGAAGCACGACGGGGGTCCCCGGCGCCGTCCGCGCCTACGAGCACCTGGGCGCGCAGGTGGCGCTGCTCGACCACGACGGCGACGGCCGCGCGGACCTCACGATCGGCGTCCCCGACGCCGACGGCGGCAACGGCACGCTCATCACCCTCGGCAAGAACGTCACGACCATCACCGCGACGACCCTCGGCGTCAGATCCCGCACCGCCGCGCTGGGCGGGCTGATCGGCGGCTAGGACGTGTTGAGGACGTCAATTTCAGCCATCGCGCGAGTGCGTTGACTGAGCGCCCGGGGACGAAGCCGAAGGCGAGTCCCCGGGCGGGAAGATCGCGAAGCGATGCGGCGCTCGCACAAGGCACGGTTGCGGGGGCGAGCCGCCAGGCGAGCCCCCGCAGGCCGGGACTCAATGAAACAACGCCTCGTCGACCGCGCGGAGGGTGGGGCAGGGCCAGCGGGCCATGCAGGAGCGGCAGCGCAGGATCGGACGGGACGGGTCGCTGCTGATGCCGCCGCCGTCCTGCGGTCGGTGCAGGTCGGCGAGGCGCAGCGCCATCCGCGTCAGCGCGAGGAGGTCGTCGCGCGCCGCGCCGAGGAACGCCAGGTCCTCGCGGGTGAGGCGGGCGCGGACGGGCACGTGCCCGGACCGGTTGACCAGCGGGGCGAGCAGCGGCACGGCGTCGCGCCACGGCGCGGCCTTCAGGGAGCGGGCGCGGACGGTCTCCAGCCGTCCGCGCAGCCGCGCGTCCCAGCGCTCGGGTTCGGTCATCGGCGCCTCCTTCGCGTCGGCCGGCGTCCAGCGTCCCGCACGCGGCGGCGGAGCGCGGCGGCGAATCGCCGGGCGACCTGCCCGGGACTCGCCCGGGGCGGGCCGTGCGGACGGGGTTCCGTGATGACGCTCTGGATCGAGGCGCGTTCGGTCGGTAGTGTGCCGGGGGTGGAGCTAAACGTCTCAACATCGTCTCAAGGGGGTCACACCGTCGTTACGGCGACGGGTGAGCTCGACCTCTACACCGCGCCGCGCCTCCAGGCCGCGCTCGCGGACCTGGCCGGCGACGCCGCCGACCGCATCACCGTGGACCTCAGCGGCGTGGAGTTCTGCGACTCGATCGGCATGAACGTCCTGCTGGCGGCGATGCAGCGGGTCCGGGACGGCGGCGGGTCGTTCGCGCTGGCCGCGCCGCGCACCGCCGTCCGCCGCATCCTCCAGGTCACCGGGCTCGACACCGTGTTCACCGTGGTGGAGGCGGCGCCCGTGCCCGGCGTGGGCTGACCGCCGCCGCCCGCCGCACTACGATCGCCGGTATGCAGGACGCAGCGGTGATCATTCCCGCGAAGGACGAGGCGGACCGGATCGGCGCCACGGTCAAGGCCGCCTCGGAACTGCCCGGCACCGATCTCGTCATCGTCGTGGACGACGGCTCCCGGGACGGCACGGCGCGCGCGGCCGAGGACGCCGGGGCCCGCGTCGTCCGGCACAGCCGCAACCGGGGCAAGGGCGCGGCGATGGAGACCGGCGCGGAGGCCGTCCGCCTGCTCGACTCCGGCGACCCGCGCCACCTGCTGTTCCTCGACGCCGACCTCGGCGACACGGCCCGGGACGCGGCGCCGCTCGTCGCCCCCGTCCGCGCGGGCACCGCCGACATGACGATCGCGGTGTTCAGCAGCACGGTGAAGCTCGGCGGCCACGGCTTCGTCGTCCGCCTCTCCCGCGACGGCATCCGCCGCGCCACCGGCTGGACCGCGACCCAGCCGCTCAACGGCCAGCGCTGCCTGACCCGCGCCGCGTTCGAGGCCGCCCGGCCGCTCGCCGCCGGGTTCGGCGTCGAGACGGCGCTGACGATCGACCTGCTCCGCAAGGGCTTCCGCGTCGAGGAGGTCGAGGTGCCGCTCGCGCACCGCGCCACCGGCACCGACTGGCGCGCCCAACTCCACCGCGCCCGGCAGTTCCGCGACGTCGGGCGCGCCCTCGCCGCCCGCGAGCCCGCGCTGGACGCGCTGCGGCGCGGCCGGGGCGCGTGACCCTGGCCCGTCCCCGCACCGGCGGCGCGGCGACCGCGCGGCGGCGCGCGACCGGCGGGCTCGTCCTCGGCGGGACGGGCCTGACCTGCTTCGTCGCCGTCGCCGTCCTCGGACCGTCGCCGTTCGAGCCCGCGCTGCCCGGCGGCGGCCCGCCGTTCGCGCTGGACGCGCGTCCGTCGCCGTATCTCGTGGTCGCGCTGGTCGTCGCCGGGCTGACGGCGAGCGCGGCGGGCCTCGCGCTGTGCCTGCGGGCGACGCGCGCGGTCCCGGTTCGTCCGCTGCTGGTCGCGGGGCTGCTCACGGCGGCGGTGCTCGCGTTCCTGCCGCCCGTCGGCTCGTCCGACCACCTCAACTACGCCGGGTACGGGCGGATGGCGGTCACCGGCCACGACCCGTACGCCACGACCGCCGATGATCTGACCGGCGACCCGGTCGCGGGGGCGGCGGAAGAGTGGCGGCGGACGCCGTCGGTGTACGGACCCGTCGCGACGGCCGGGCAGGCAGTTGCGTCCTGGATCGGTGGGGACTCGCTGCGGCTCACGGTGTTCGTCCTGTCCGTGATGAACGTGCTGGCGTTCGCAGGGACGGCACTGCTCCTGCACCGCATGGCCCGCGACGACAAGGGCCGCGCCCGCGCCGCACTGCTGTGGACGGCCAATCCGCTCGTGCTCTACCACCTCGTCGCGGGCGCGCACAACGACGTGTGGGCGATCGCCCCGATGGTCGCCGCGCTCGCGGTGTTCGCCCGTCCGGGCCGCGCCCGCACGCTGCTGACCGGCGTGCTCGTCGCGGTCGGCGCGGCGGTGAAGCTGCCCGCCGCGCTGGTCGGCGGCGGCCCGGCGTGGCTGCTGCTGCGCCGCCGCCGCCCGGCGGGCCTGGCCGCGCTGTTCGGCGCGGCGGTCGTGACGGCCGCCGTGCTGTTCGCGCTGGCCGGACCGCACGTCTTCGACCAGACCGGACGGGCCGGCGGCATGATCTCGCTGGCGACGCCGTGGCATCTCGTCCGCCCGTTCCTCGGCCGGGACGTGATCAAGTACCTGGCCGCCGCGACCGGCATCGCCCTCGCGCTGCTGCTCTACCGGGGGCTGCCGGTGTCCCGGGACGTCCCGCGCGACGACCCCCGCCGCGTCGCCGCCGCGCTGCTCGTCGGCTGGCTGTTCACCGCGCCGTACGTCCTGCCCTGGTACGACGGCTACGGCTGGGCGCTGCTGGCGCTGCTGCCGCTGTCCCGGTTCGACGCGGCGCTGCTCGTCCACACATTCGCGCTGAGCCTGGCCTACCTGCCCGCGCGCAAGCCCGAGCTGATCGGCCTGCCGGACGGCCTGACCTGGCTGTTCACCACGCTGCGCCCGGACGTCATCCCGTGCGTGCTGACGATCGCGGCGCTGACGGTCGCGGTTCTGTGCGTGCGCCGGTCTCCAGCGACCGCAGCGCCGCCGCCACGGTCAGCGGCACCGTGAGCAGCAGCGTCACGGTCAGGATGATGACGCCGGAGTCGTTGACGAGCGTCCCGATGATCCCGACGCTGAGCACGGCGATCAGCGCCGGGCCCATCGTCGTGGTGTCCCGGTAGGCGACGAGCAGCGGCCTCGCCCGCCACCGCGCCGGGTCGACCAGCGCGAGGTACAGGAACACGAGCGCGACCGCGAGCAGCGCCGTGACCGGCCAGAACCCGAGGCTGCGCGTCATCGCCTCGAACTTGCGCTGGACGACCTCGCCGCCGTTCCCCGCGACCAGGTCGTTCCAGAACTTCCCGAGATGCGTCGGATTGGCGCTGCGGGCGTTCCACCACGAGATCAGCAGGACCAGTGCCACGGCCGCCGCGCCGAACCCGGCGAGCCACCACCAGCGCAGGCGCCGTCCGGCCGCGAGCAGCGCGAGCATCGCGAACACCGGCACCATCGCGAGGACGCCGCCGAAGTCGCTGCCCCACATCGGCAGCCCATCGACCGCGACCGCACCGACGCCGACCGCACCGATCACGAGCGCGGCCGTCCACCGCTGCCCGGCCCTGACGCGGTACTCCGCCAGCCACGCCGCCGTCAGCACCGCAGCCGCCGCGAACAGGGCGAACGCCTGGTTCCCGAACCCGTAGAACCGGCCCGCGACGAGCGCCGTGTACCCGAGGAAGGTGTTCATCTGGAGGTGCGAGCCGGTCATGACGTCCAGCGCGAGGACGCCGGCCGTCACCGCCGCGATGATCAAGCTCGGGACGAGCTTGGACCGCCGCCACGGCCCGCCGAGCGCCGCGCCCGTCAACAGCGCCCCGACCACGACGACCGTCGTCACGAGCACGGCCGCCGGATGCGAGGACCGCCACCACGGGACGATCCCGGCGAGGAACGCCGAGACCGGCAGCGCCCCGCCGAGCAGCGCCACGACCCGCGCCGCGCCGAGCACGCGCCGCCGCCGCGCGCTCCCCGGCCGCCGCCGCAGCAGCAGCCACGCGGCGCCGAGCAGCACGATCTGCGCGACCACGACGGTCGAGATGAACCTGCCCTGCACGCTGCGGATGGCCTGCGCGGCGACGTCCTGGTTCTCCAGCGCCTCGATCTTCGGCGTCGCGGCCTGATCGGACTTCTGCGACCGCCACGCCGACCCGACCGCCTCGTCCGACTGCGGGAGGCCGAGCAGCTTGAGCGCGGTCGCGGTGACGTCCGTGAGCGTGACCAGGCCCGGCCGGTGCGTCGCCGACGACGTCAGCAGCCCGCGCGGGAACGACGACGGCCCGCCCGGGGTGGTCGCGCCGATCGCGATCCGCAGATGCGGCGGCACGCCGATGTCCGACAGGCCCGCGACCAGCACGTTCGTCCCGGGCGGGAGCGCGGCCAGCACCGCCGCGACGCGCTGGTCCGCCGTGCTGACGGCCCGCGCCCGGACCGCCTCGGCCACCGCCTCCTGCTCGCCCTTCGCGTCCACCCCGGCGGCCTGGTAGGCGCGGAACAGGTCGTCGATCTCGACGGCGGCCAGGCGGCAGCGCGTCCAGTCCTCCGGCCGCGCCCGGTCCGGGGCGGAGACGTAGCGGTCGACGCGGCCCGTGCCGTCCGCGAGCCCGTAGACCGCGCCCGCGCCGACCGCGAACGTGCAGTCGCCCGCGCGGTGGACGGCGTCGCCGAGCAGCCCGGCGCGCGAGTGGTAGGTCGTCGCGGCGTTGTCGGCGCGGATCGCGGGCCAGTCGGCGGCGGTCGCCCCGCCGGACGGCGTCGCCGACGGGGTCGCGGGCAGCAGGCAGTCGCCGTGCGCCAGCCGCGAGCGCTGGCCCGCCGAGACCGTCAGCCAGCCGTCCGTCGGGCAGGTGCCCGGCCGCGTCGTCCGCACCGAGAGCGCCGCCGCGCCGCCCCGGCCCGCCAGTTTCCACAGGGTGGGCGTGCGGGTCGCGGTGATGTCGCTCCACATCATCCCGGGGACGCCGATGACGACCGTCCGGGACGACGGCGCCGCCGCCGCGGCGGGCGCCGCCAACACGCCCGTTCCGGCGAGCAGCGCGGCGACCGCGACCAGCGCCCTGACCACCGCAGAGCACGGCCTTCCGGTTCCCGCCCCGTACTGCGCCATGAGGTCAGGTTAGTGGGCGAGTTGGTCCAGGATGGACGCATGCGTGCTGGCAGCAGGACCCCGCCGTGGATCGTCGGCCTCGGCGTTCTCGTCGCGGTCGCGGCCGTCGCGCCGATCGTCGTGAAGTGGCTGAACAACCCGCCGGACCAGCGGATGGTGGATCTGGAGGTCTACCGGGAGGGCGGCGCGGCGATCCTGCGCGGCGCCCCGCTCTACGACGTCCTGACGCAGCCGCCGCAGCTTTTGCCGTTCACGTATCCGCCCTTCGCGGCCGTGCTCGCGGTGCCGTTCACGCTGCTGCCGTGGAAGGCCGCGCAGTGGACGTGGACGGCTTTGATGTACGCGGCGCTGACCGTCGCCGTCCTGTACGCCTTCCGCGACCTGATCCGCCGCGCGGGCCGGTGGGCGCCGGTCGCGGCGGGAGCGCTCGTCGGCGCGACGGCCTGGCTGTGGCCCGCGTCCGACCAGATGCGCTTCGGTCAGGTGGGGTTCCTGCTGATGGCGCTGTGCCTCGCCGACTGCTGCGCCCGCTCGGCCCGCTGGCCGCGCGGCGTGCTCGTCGGCCTGGCGATGGCGATCAAGCTGGTGCCGGGCGTCTTCCTGATCTGGTTCTGGATCACCGGCCGCCGCGACGCCGCCGGGACCGCCCTGCTCACCGCGCTCGCCGCCTGGGGCGGGGCGTTCGCGCTGCTGCCCGCCGACTCCCGCGACTACTGGTTCGGCGCGTTCCTCCAGGGCGGGGACCGCACGGGCGCCGTCGGCGGCACCACCAACCAGGCCCTCAACGGGATGCTCGCGCACGTCCTGCCGGAGAGCCCGTGGCGGTCGCTGCTGTGGCTCGTCCTCGCGGTGGCCGTCGCGCTGCTCGGGCTGCGGCTCGCGCGCCGGGCGACGGTCGCGGGGGACGCGCTGGGACGTCCGGGGCCGTTCGGCGGCACCGACCTGACGCGCGCCGCCGCCGCCGGGCCGTCCGCCTACACGCTGCTGCTCGCCGGGGCCGCGATCACCGGGCTGCTGTCGGTGCTGCTGTCGCCCGTCGGCTGGATGCACCACCTCGTCTGGATCATCGCGGTGCTCGGCGCGCTGGCCGGTGACGGCCGCGACCCGCGCCGCTGCGTGCTCGCGCTCGGCGTCTGGCTGTACTTCCTCTTCCCGTTGCCCTGGCGCGGCGCCGCGCTGTCCGGACGCGAGCACCCGATGGCCGTCCGGATCGTCGGCCGGATCCTCCAGGACGCCTTCGGACTCGCCGCACTCGCCCTGATCGTCGTACTCGGCGTCTGGTTGGTGAACCGTGTGCGAACGTCCGGGGATCATGGGGAACGTACGCACGGCGACGCGCGGGTGGGTACCCTCACTCCGTGATGCTTGTCGCCGTGGCCGTGGTAGGGCTGGTCGCCGGAGTGGCCGGGGTCTCCGTCGGCGTGGCGGCCTACCGGCGGGCGAACCAGGTCGTGGACGAGTGCGCGGCCGTCCTGCGCCGCCAGCTCCAGCTCGCCGGCACCACCAGCGTGGACCCGAAGGCCCTGCGCGACCTCGCGATCGTCCACTACGACGCGCTCAAGGAGATGTCCGGGCACCGGTCGTTCTCGCTGGCGCTGATCAACGCGGGCGGCGACGGCGTGATCATCTCCTCGATCATCGGGCGCACCGAGACCCGGACGTACGCCAAGCCCGTCCGCGACGGCTACCCGGTCGACGGCCTGTCCCCCGAGGAGAACCAGGCACTCCGCGCCGCGCGGCTCGGCAAGGGCCCGATCGTCACGATGGACGACCCGTTGCCCGACTTCGGAATCTCGCCCAGCAAGGCGGGTTGACCGGCGGTTACAGTGGTCACGGTCCGTACCACCACGAAGGGTCGTCACGTGCGTTACGCCTATCTCGGTCCGCAGGGGACGTTCACCGAAGCCGCCCTGCTGCGTTTCCCGGGCACGGCCGACGCCGACCACCTGCCGCTCGCGACCGTCCCCGCCGTCCTGGACGCGCTGCGCCGCGACGAGGCCGACGGCGCGGTCGTCGCGCTGGAGAACTCCGTCGAGGGCTCGGTCCCGACGACGCTGGACGAACTGGCCACCGGGGAACCGCTCCAGATCGTCGGCGAGGTCAACCTGCCGGTGTCGTTCGCGCTGCTGGTGCGGCCGGGCACGCGCCTCGGGGACGTGAAGACCGTCGCGTCGCACCCGATCGCGCAGCCGCAGTGCCGCCGCTGGCTCGCCGAGCACGTCCCGGACGCCGAGTGGCGCGCGGCGACGTCCAACGCCGAGGCCGCCCAGCACGTCGCCGACGGCCACTACGACGCGGCGCTCGCGGGCTCGTTCGCCGCCGCCCGCTACAACCTGGACGTGCTCGCCGAGGACATCCACGACGTCGCGGACGCGGTGACGCGGTTCGTCGCGCTGCGCCGTCCCGGCCCGCCGCCCGCCCCGACCGGCGCGGACCGCACCACCGTCGCCGCGTTCATCGGCGCCGACCACCCCGGCGCGCTGCTGGAGATCCTCACCGAGTTCTCGGTGCGCGGGATCAACCTGACGCTGATCCAGTCGCGTCCGACGGGCGCGCGGCTCGGCTCCTACCTGTTCTGGATGGACTTCGAGGGCCACGTCCAGGACGCCCGCGTCGGCGAGGCGCTGATGGGCCTGCGCCGGATCTGCGCGGACGTGCGGTTCATCGGCTCCTACCCGCGCGCGGACGCCGTCCGTCCCGACATCCGGCGCGGCACCCACGACGCCGACTTCGCCGCCGCGTCGTCCTGGCTCGACTCCCTCCGCACCGGCACTCGTTGATCGACTTGTGACCTGACACGAGTCATCCTCACGTTCCCGCCCGGCGTCTCCTTCTACGGCCGCGATCATGCGGCCCGTCCCAGGAGGTCGTCTTCGTGCGGAAATCCGCAGTCGTTCACCGGCCTGACCGACTACGTCGACGTCCGCTGACTCAGCTTTGAGGTAAATCCCCCATGCGCAAGTCGTTCGTCCTGTCCCTGGCCGCGACCGCCCTGCTCGCCGCCGCCCCGCCCGCCCTCGCCGCCGCCCCCGACGTGCAGGCGGGCGTGACGCTCGCCGCGAGTGGTGCGCAGCGCGTCCTCACGCTCACCGTCACCGCCAAGGACCCGGTGGGCATCGCGAAGGTCGAGGCGGTGCTGCGGACGAAGGACGGCACGTCGTTCCAGACGGTGTCCGACTTCGTCCGTTCGTCGGGCACCGACGCCGACGGCGTGTGGACGGCCTCCTACCGCTCTGACATCGAGAACCACCCCGGCACGATCACGGCCGACGTGACGGTCGTGAACCACGACGGCGAGTCGACCGTCCGTCCGGTGAGCTACAACGACTGCTACCCCACGACGATCGAGGCGACGTCGACACCGGAGCGCCTCGACCTCGACCACCCCGCCGCCCACATCACCGGCCGCCTGCTGGCCCGCAGGGCGAGCGACGAGGAGCCCGTCCCCGTGCCCGGCGCGACCTTGAATGTGGTCCCGAACAAGACGGTCACGACGGCCGAGGACGGCACGTTCGCGCTGGACCTCCGGGGCAGGGTCCAGACGACGATCTCCTTCCCCGCCGCCGGCCGGTACTGCAGGGCGCCGTACAAGGACATGCGCTTCACGGTCGACCAGAGCGAGGTGACGCTGACCGCCCGGAAGACCGCGCCGTCACCGCTTCCGGTCGGCACCCCGGTCGTCGTCTCGGGGACCGTGACCCGGACGCGCGCCGACGGCACGACGGTCCCGGTGGAAGGCATCAGCGTCAGGCTGACGCCGACCATCGGGAACCGGTCCGTGGTCGCGACCACGGCCGCGGACGGCACGTACTCCATCTCGTTCGTTCCGCAGGGGACGGGGAACTGGAACGTGTACGCCGAAGGGTCGATCTACACGGTCCAGTCGCCCGCCCTCTGGGGGGACGTGCTCGTCCAGGACAAGACGCCCACATTCTCCCCGCTCACCGTCACCCCGTCGCCGGTCGCGCGCACCCGGCCCGTGGACATCACGGCGACCGTCAGCCGAACCGCCGTGGACGGCACGCGGACCCCGCTGTGGGGCGAGGAGGTGTTCCTGGAGTTCTCCTCCGACGGGAAGACCGGCTGGACGACACTGGACGAACTGCGGGTCCGCGACGGAAAGGTCTACGCGACGATCGACGCCGACCGCAACGGATACGTCCGGCTCCGCTACGCCGGCGACACGGCGACCAAGCCGGGGACGAGCGAGGCGCGCTTCCTCGACGTCCGGACGGGCACCGAGTTCACCCACTTCAACGCCGCACCCGAGCCGATCAGCCCGGGCGGGCGGCTGACGGTGAGCGGCGAACTGCTCCGGCTGCCCGGAACGAGCTGGATCCCCGCCGGAAGCGGCACACCGATCACGATCCAGTTCCGGGCCGACGGCTCCACGGCCTGGACCACGATGGGCACGACGACGACCGACAAGAACGGCGTGTTCCGCAAGACGTTCACCGCCTCCAAGTCGGGCACCTGGCGCGCGACCTACGCGGGCAGCGCGACGTACACGCCGGCCGCGAGCGGCACCGACAACGTGCGCGTGGGACGCCGGACGGCCTTCGCCAAGGGCTTCAACGTCACGCCGGAGCCGGTGCGCCGCCGCGCGACGGCCACCGCCGCCGGGAAGCTGCTGCGCTACGCCGGCGGCTGGCGCCCCGCCGCGCGCGGCACGAAGGTCGAGCTGCAGTTCCGCCCGTCCGGTTCGTCGGCCTGGAAGTACTTCGGCTACGCGTGGACCAACGCGGACGGCACCTTCCGCCTGGCCTTCTCCGCGCCCGCCGACGGCACCTGGCGCGCTGTCTACGCGGGCAGTGCGACGTATCTGCCGGCGACGAGTGGGACCGACTACGTGGACGTCCGGTAGGGGATACTCGCGCGCGGACGGGGTGCGCGGGCCGGTAGCCTCGGGTCTGTGATCGACCTGCGAGCTCTTCGAGAGGACCCCGAGCGGCTGCGCGCGTCGCAGCGCGCCCGCGGGGCGGATGAGGCCGTCGTCGGACGGCTGCTCGACCTGGACGAGCGGCGCCGCTCCGCGCTGTCGTCGTTCGAGCGGCTGCGCGCCGAGCAGAAGAGTTTCGGCAAGTCGGTGTCGCGGGCGCAGGGCGACGAGCGCGCCGCGCTGCTCGCCCGCGCCAAGGAGCTGGCGCAGCAGGTCAAGGAGGCCGAGGCCGACGCGGACCGGCTCGGCGAGGAGCTGACGGCGGTGCTGCGGCTCGTCCCGAACCTCGTGGAGGAGGGCGCGCCGGCGGGCGGCGAGGAGGACTTCGTCGTCCTGGAGCACGTCGGCGCGCCGCCGAGCTTCGACTTCGAGCCGAAGGACCATCTGGAGCTGGGCGAGGGCCTCGGCGCCATCGACATGGAGCGCGGCGCGAAGGTCGCGGGCGCGCGGTTCTACTACCTGACGGGCGTCGGCGCGCGGTTGCAGTACGCGCTGCTGAACCTGGCGATGGAGCAGGCGGTGGCGGCCGGGTTCGTCCCGATGTATCCGCCGGTGCTGGTCAAGCCGGAGGCGATGGAGGGCACCGGGTTCCTCGGCGCGCACGCCGCCGAGGTGTACCGGCTGGAGGAGGACGACCTCTACCTCGTCGGGACGTCCGAGGTGCCGCTCGCCGCGTACCACATGAACGAGATCATCGACGCGCTTCCGCGCCGGTACGTCGCGTGGTCGTCGTGCTTCCGCCGCGAGGCGGGGACGTACGGCAAGGACACGCGCGGCATCATCCGCGTCCACCAGTTCGACAAGGTGGAGATGTTCTCCTACTGCGACCCGGCGGACGCCCACGCCGAGCACCTGCGGCTGCTGGAGTGGGAGAAGGAGATGCTGGCGAAGGTCGAGCTGCCCTACCGGGTGATCGACGTCGCGGCGGGCGACCTCGGGACGAGCGCGGCCCGCAAGTACGACTGCGAGGCGTGGGTCCCGACGCAGGGGACGTACCGGGAGGTCACGTCCACGTCGAACTGCACGGAGTTCCAGGCGCGGCGGCTGGCCGTCCGGCACCGCGACGAGGACGGGAAGAACCAGCCGGTGGCGACGCTGAACGGCACGCTCGCCACGACGCGGTGGATGGTGGCGATCCTGGAGAACCACCAGCGGGCCGACGGTTCGGTGCGCGTGCCCGAGGCGCTGCGCAAGTTCCTCGGCCAGGACGTGCTGGAGCCCGTCAAGCGGTGAACGGGGAAAGCCGGGGTGCGGGTCGCCCCGGCTTTCGCGTCGGTCAGCCTCTCCGCGCGGGGAGGATCCGCTTCACGGCCAGTCCGGCGGAAACGAACGTGAAGACGGCCAGCCCGACCCAAAGCGCCTGGACGCCGAGCCACGGCGAGGCCGCGGCGGCACCGCCGAATCCGGCGGCCACACCGCCGACGGGGGGAGTGTTGTACATTTACCATTTCCTTTCTTTACGCCAGGCGGCCTGCCAGAACGCACGTGCCTGGACGATTTGCAGAAAGACGTCGAACACCATCTCGATGAAGATCGTGGCGGCGACGGCCATCTGGGTCTTTCCGCGCTGACGGACGGTCACCACGCGCTCCACCATGAAGATCACGGTGACGGCGCCCCAGATCGGGCTGAGCCGGATCCCGCCGAGCCAGATCGCCGAATAGGCGACCGAGGCGAGATACGCCGTGATGACGAGGATGCCGATCAGCGAAAGCAGTTGGCGGCCCCAATACGAGCGGGTGATCGGGGTCCACCCGTAGTCGATGAGGTTCTCCAGCGCGCCGCGCTTCCAGCGCAGCCGCTGCTGGGCCAGTTGTTTCCAGGTCGGCATGACCTCGGTGGTGAGCGTGCATTCCGGCGGGCACAGAATGCGGAATCCGAGGTGGAGGATTCCGAGGGTGAGTTCGTTGTCCTCGGTGAGCACCCGGACGTCGTACACGTGCGGCAGGCCGGGGAGCCTCTCGTCCTTCCGGGCGGCGACGACCTCCTGGAGCGTCGTGGCGCGGAAGATCGTGGCCGTGCCGGTCAGGACGAGCGCCTTTCCCTGCAACCGCCGGACGTCCCGGGCGTAGCGGGCGTACTCGTTGCGCTGGAACATGCCGACGAGCCCGCCGCCGGGCTTGCCGGTGAAGGTCCCGCCGACGGCCGCGTACCGTCCGGTCGCGAGGTACTCGACGCCGTTGTGGATGAAGCCGGAGTCGAGCGCGGAGTCGGCGTCCATCACCATGACCGCGTCCTGCGGGCCGAAGATCGGCAGCAGCGAGTCCAGGACCTGGTTGAGCGCGCCCGCCTTCTTGTGCTTGTTGCCGCGCGTGCCGACGATCTCGACGCCGCAGAGCTGGGCGAGCCCGGCGGTGTCGTCGGTGCAGTTGTCGGCGATCACGACGATGTGGTCCGGCGGGCGCCGCTGGAGGCGCAGGGACGCGATCGTCTCGGTGATCTGCTTGGCCTCGTTGTGCGCCGGGATCAGCACGGTCACCCGCATCTCGGCGGGGTCGAGGCGCGGGAGGTTCCGCTTGCCGTCGGAGTCGTCGCGGTCCGCGCGGCGGGCGTGCCGGGCCGCGGTGCGGTGCCCGGTGCCCTGCGGCGCGACGCGGTGCGCGGGGGCCGGGGGCGCGGGCGGACGCGGCGGCGCGACGGGCACGAACGGTGTCACGTCCGGCACGGTGACGGTCGCGGACGGCGTCCGCGTGCCCCGCGCCGCCGGCGACGCCAGATGCCCGGACGCCGCGGGCCGCCGGGCGCGCGGCGGCTCGGCGGGCGCGGGACGGGCGAAACGGTGCCGGGGCACGGCGTGGCCGGAACCCCGTGGAGGGAGGGAATTCATCTCATCTCCGACAGCGCCGGGAATCACACGAATGTCACCGCGTCGCGGCGGACGCGCGCAGGAGGTGCCCGTAGGCGATGACGTTGTCGACGTAGTGCCCGGTTCCCCGGTCGAACCGGCCGCCGCAGGTGATCAACCGGATGGCCGGATAGCCCGGGTCGGCGTAGACGCGCTCGGTCGGGAAGCGGTCTTTGGCGACGCGTTCGACCGAGTCGACGCGGAACACGGCGGTGCTCCCGTCGGCGCGCCGGACGCTGAACCGGTCACCCGGCCGCAGCTCCCCGAGCCGGTAGAACACGGCCGGCCCGCGCTGCGAGTCGACATGCCCGATGATCACGGCGGCGCCCCGGCTGCCCGGCGCCGGGCCGAGCCGGTACCACCCGGCCTCACCGGCGCGGCTGAGCGGCGGCGTCTCGACGGTCCGGTCGGGGTTCTTGGCGAGCTTCATCAGGGCCGTCCGGACGCCGATGCGCGGCACGTCCAGCCGGACGGGCGTGGACGGCGGCAGCGGCGCGACGGTGGCGGGCACGATCCGTCCGGTCGAGCTCGGCCCCGGCGCGGGCGGGGCCGCCGGGTCCGACGGGACGACGGCGAACAGGACCGCCGCGCCGATGCCGACGGCGCCGACGGCGAGAGCTATCTGACGGCCTGGAACGCCCATCGCCACCCCCGTCCGGAATCGGAATCCTGCCGGGGACGGTACCGTCCGAATGGTGCCGTCGAGTGACGTGGTGGGAAATAGTGCAGATGAGGGGTATGTTCCGGTGGTGACGACGCACCCGCCCCGGCTGATCGCCACGGACCTCGACGGCACGATCGTCCGCTCCGACGGCACGATCTCCGACCGCACCGTGGCCGCACTCGCGCGCGTCGAACGCGCCGGCGCGACGCTCGTTCTCGTCACCGGCCGTCCGCCGCGCTGGATGACCGACATCGCCGCCGCGCTCGGCCACCGGGGCGTCTCGATCTGCGCGAACGGGGCCGTCCTCTACGACCTGCACGCCGAGAAGGTGCTCGGCGCGCGGCTCATCGACCCCGCGACGCTCGCCACCGTCGTGGACCGGCTCCGCGCCGCCGACCCGGAGCTGCGGTTCGCCGTCGAGTATCCGTCCGGGTTCGTGTTCGAGTCGCGGTTCGTGCTCGGCCGCATCGACGCCGAATCCCTCGGCGGAACGGTGGTGGACGGCCCCGCGCTCGTCAGCGAGGGCGGCGCGAAACTGCTCGCGTTCCACCCCACCGCGCATCCCGACGAACTCGCCGCGGCCGCCGAGAAGGCGGTGGGCGATCTCGTGACCGTCACGCACTCGTCCGGGCGCGGGCTGCTGGAGATGAGCGCGCACGGCGTCACCAAGGCCAGCGCGCTCGCCCGCCTGTGCGCCGAGCAGGGACTCTGCGCCGCCGACGTCGTCGCGTTCGGCGACATGCCCAACGACCTGCCGATGCTGACCTGGGCGGGCACGTCCTACGGCGTCGCGAACGCCCATCCGCTCGTGCTGGCGGCCGTCACCGCGACGACCGCCCGCAACGACGAGGACGGCGTCGCCCAGGTCATCGAGCGCCTGTTCCCCTAGAGGTAGGGACCGGACGTCCGGGACGGCGGCTGCTGCTCGTCCTGCCCGCCCGGCACCATCCCCGCGGGCAGTGCGCGCCGCATCTGCTCCAGTTGCGCCCGCGCCGCCATCTGCTGCGCGAACAGCGTCGTCTGGATGCCGTGGAACAGGCCCTCCAGCCAGCCGACGAGCTGGGCCTGCGCGATCCGCAGCTCGCCCTCGCTCGGCACCTGCCCCTCGGTGAACGGCAGCGACAGCCGCTCCAGCTCGCTCACCAGCTCCGGCGCGAGACCGTCCTTCAGCTCCTGGATGGACGACTGGTGGATCTCGCGCAGCCGCGCCCGGCTCGCCTCGTCCAGCGGGGCGGCCTTCACCTCGTCCAGCAGTTGCCGGATCATCCCGCCGATCCGCATGACCTTGGCGGGCTGCTCGACCATCTCGGCGACGGACTTCTCGCCGCCGTCCTCGCCGGCGCCGCCGAGCGCGATGCCGTTCGGGCCCACGACGAGGACCTGCGGCTCCTGCTCGTTCTCCTGCGATGGCTCGCTCATAATCCCTCTCTCAGACGACCAGCAAAATCTTGCCGACGTGGCCGCTCTCCTCCAGCAGGCGGTGCGCGAGGGGCGCCTCCGCCATCCGGACCGTCCGGTCGACCACCGGGCGCACCTTCCCCGCCGCCAGCAGCGGCCACACGTGCTCGACCGCCCCGGCGACGACCGCCGCCTTCTCGGCGACCGGACGGGCGCGCAGGCCCGTCGCGTGGACGGACGCCCGCCGGGACAGCAGCGCGCCGAGGTCCAGCTCGCCCGTCGCGCCGCCCTGCATCCCGATGACGACGAGCCGTCCGCCGGTCGCGAGCGCCGTGACGTTCCGGGGAAGATACGCCGCGCCCATATTGTCCAGGATGACGTCGAAGGGGCCGTGCGCGACGAAGTCGTCGGTGCGGTAGTTGATCGCGACGTCCGCGCCGAGCGCCCGGCACGCCTCGGCCTTGCGCTCGCCGCCGACCGTGCAGGCGATCCGTCCGGCGCCCTTCGCGCGGGCGAGCTGGATCGCCATCGTCCCGATGCCGCTGCCGCCGCCGTGGACGAGGAAAGATTCGCCCTCTTTCAGGTCCGCGATCTGGAAGACGTTCGAGAAGACGGTGCAGACGACTTCCGGGAGCGCGGCGGCGGCCACCAGGTCCACGCCTTTCGGGACGGGCATGAGCTGGCCCGCCGGAACCGCCACCTTCTCCGCGTATCCCCCGCCCGCGAGCAGTGCGCAGACCGGGTCGCCGACCGCCCAGCCGGTCACGCCGGGGCCGATCCTCTCGACCGTCCCGGAGACCTCCAGGCCCGGGTAGTCGGGGGCGCCCGGCGGGGGCGGGTAGAAGCCCAGCCGCTGGAGGACGTCCGCACGATTCACCCCGGCCGCCGCGACGGCCACGACGACCTCGCCCGGCTGCGGTTCCGGATCGGGGACCTGCGTCCATTCGAGGACGTCGGCGTCCCCCGGTTCACGGATCACGATGGCGCGCATACCGCTCACGCTACCGGGCCGCCCAGCAGGACGAACCGGCCCGTCGATTTCCCTTCCCCGTCCGGATATGAGACGTTGCCGACCCGGCTTTGCGGTCGCGATCCGGGCCTTTTGCCGACGGGTATCCTGCCGTTGGGGCGATGCTGACCTACTCCGCTAATGATCGTTGAGAGCATGGCCGAGGGGAGAGACGGTGGCAAGGAACGATCACGACGGACGTTCCCTGGAGGAGCGCCTCGCGTCGCTGGACGCCATGAGCGGAGACCCCGAACCCCCGACCGGCAAGCTGAACCCCGCGCCGTCCGCCCCCGCCGCCCCCGAGGACGAGGGCGACGAGCCCGCCGCCAACCCCTGGCTCGCCGCGCCGCCGCCGGCCGCGCCGCCCTCCGCCGGTCCGGGCCGTCCGCCGCAGGACTTCGGGCAGTCGGGACCACCCGAGGGCTCCGGGCTGCCGCCGTACGGCGCACCGCTCGCGCCGCCGCCCTACGCGGTGGACCCCGCGCCGTTCATGGGGACGCCGCCGCCTCCCGGCGAGGAACGCTCCTTCGACGACGACGCCACCCAGACGCCCGACGACCCGCCGTACGCGGCGTGGCCCGCACCGCCGTCCGGTCCCGCCGCGCCGGAGCCGCCCGCCGACGAGGCGACCGCCGTGGAGCCCGAGGGCGGCCCCGGCGCGCCGCCGCCGTTCGCCGCGCCCCCGCCGTTCGCCGACGACGCGACGGTCACCGGCGCGGCCCCGCTCCCGCCGCAGCCCTTCACCGGCGGCCCGCCGCCGTTCACCGGCGCCCCGCCCGCCCCGCCGTTCCCCCAGGCGCCGCCCCCGGGCGCCCCGTTCAACGCGCCCCCGCCCCCCGGCCCCGGCGCACCCCCGCCCCCGGGCCTCCCGCCCTACGACCCTCGCGTCGGCCCGCCCCCCGGCCCCGGCGCCCCACCGTTCAACGGCCCGCCCCCGCCCGGCGCGCCGTTCGACGGCCCGCCGCAGTTCGACGGGCCGCCGCCCGGTCCGGGAGCGCCCGGTCGTGGCGTCCCGCCCGGTCCCGGCGCCCCACCGTTCGATGGCCCGCCGCCTGGTCCGGGAGCGCCCGGTCGCGGCGTTCCGCCTGGTCCTGGGGCCCCGCCGTTCGATGGCCCGCCGCCCGGCGCGCCGCAGTTCGACGGGCCGCCGCCCCGGCCCGGTGCGCCCGGCCCCGGCGTCCCGCCTGGTCCCGGCGCGCCTCCGTTCGATGGCCCGCCGCCTCCCGGCGCGCCGCAGTTCGACGGGCCGCCGCCCCGGCCCGGTGCGCCCGGTCCCGGCATTCCGCCTGGTCCTGGCGCCCCGTTCAACGGGCCGCCGCCCGGTCCGGGAGCGCCCGGCCCCGGTATGCCGTCCGGTTCGGGCGCGCCGTTCGATGGGCGGCCTGGCCCGGGTGCGCCGCCGTTCGACGGTCCGCCGGCTGGTCCGGGAGGGCCCGGTCCCGGCGCGCCGTTCGACGGTCCGCCGCCCGGCGCGCCGCAGTTCGACGGGCCGGGCGCGCCCGGGTTCGACGCGGCGGGGGCGCCGCCGCTCGACCAGCTTCCGCCCTATCCGGGCTACGGCCAGCCGCCCGGTCCGCCGCCGGGGCAGGCGTACGCGCCGCAGCCGGGGCAGCCGGTGCAGGGCGGGTATCCGCAGACGGGCGCTCCGCCCGCGCCGCAGTCCGCGGAGAGCCTCAGCTCGGAGAACCTGCTCGGCGAGCGGCGCATCGTCCCGGCCGGCGGCTGGCGCCGCGCGGTCTACAAGGCCAGCGGCGGCAACATCGTCCCAGGCGAGTCCCAGACCGAGCTGCGCCGCAAGGACCTCATCGAGCGCGCCCGCGCGGCCGTCGCGGGCGGCCACCACCGGGTCGCGGTGATGTCGCTGAAGGGCGGCGTCGGCAAGACGACGACCACGACGGGCCTCGGCTCGATGCTCGGCTCGCTGCGCGGCGACCGCGTCATCGCCGTGGACGCCAACCCCGACCGCGGCACGCTGTCGGACAAGGTGCGGCTGGAGACGGCGGCGACCGTCCGCGACCTGCTGAACAACCGCGACGAGATCCAGCGGTACGCCGACGTCCGGGCGTTCACGTCGCAGAACGCGGCGCGGCTCGAAGTGCTGGCGTCCGACCGCGACCCGGCGGTCAGCGAGGCGTTCAGCGCGGACGACTACGCGGCCGTCGCCGTCGTGCTGGAGCGGTTCTACTCGATCTGCATCACCGACTGCGGGACGGGCCTGCTGCACTCGGCGATGGCGGGCGTGCTGGCGCTGGCGGACCAGCTCGTCCTCGTCAGCTCCCCGTCGGTGGACGGCGCCCGCTCGGCGAGCGCGACGCTCGACTGGCTGGAGGCGCACGACCACGGCCATCTCGTCCGCAACGGCGTCGTCGTGCTGTCGATGGTGCGGAACCGGACGCGCAGCCAGGTCGACCTGGACAAGCTCCAAGCGCATTTCGAGAGCCGCTGCCGCGCCGTCGTCCGCATCCCGTACGACGACCACCTGGAGGAGGGCGCGGAGGTCGAGCTGGACGCGCTGGCCCCGCCGACGCGCGAGGCGTACCTGATGCTGGCGGCCGTCGTGGGCGACGGATTCGCGCATCAGCGTCCGTCCTGACGGAATAGAGTCGCCGTCCGTGGGCGACAGGATCTACGTCGGGAAGGCGGCGGACGACGCCGCGGGCGATCGCGGCTGGCTGCTCGGGCACTTCAAGACGCCCGGGGACATCCGGCACAGCGCGGACGTCGAGATCAAGTGGGGCGTCCACCGCAAGGGCGACCGGCGCGCGGACTGGGCGCGCGGCGAGCGGCGGACGGCGCTGCTGGTGCTGATCTCGGGACGGTTCCGGCTGGAGTTCCCGGGCGAGGACGTCGTCCTCACCGAGCAGGGCGACTACTGCGTCTGGGCGCGCGGCGTGGACCACTCGTGGGAGGCCGAGGAGGAGTCGGTCGTGATGACCGTCCGCTGGCCGTCGATCCCGGGCTACGCGCTGCCGGGCTGACCTGAGCGCGCCGCGCGCTGACCGGAACGCGCGCAAGATCCCTGTTCGCGGGACGGGCGCGGACGGCCCTGCCTACGATGCGCCCATGGGTGCCGTTCTCCGTCACCCTGGGACAAATTGCACAGCGGCCCCGAGGAGGACCCGGACATGGTGAACGAGCAGCGCGACTGGGCCTCCCTCGGGATCGACATCACCAAGCCGAGCATCGCCCGCACCTACGACGTCGTCCTGCGCGGCAAGGACAACTTCGAGGTGGACCGCGCGTTCGTGAACGAGATCGTGAAGGTCATCCCGGAGATCTACGACGTCGCGACGTACAACCGGGAGATCCTCGGCCGGGGCGTCCGCTACCTGGCGGGCGAGGCGGGGATCCGGCAGTTCCTCGACCTCGGGTCCGGGCTGCCGACCGTCCAGAACACGCACCAGGTGGCGCAGGCGACCGACCCGTCCTGCCGCGTCGTGTACGTGGACAACGACCCGATCGTGCTGGCCCACGGACGGGCGCTGCTCGCGGAGAACGACCGTACGACCGTCGTCACGGCGGACCTGCGCGAGCCGGAGGCGATCCTCGCCGACCCGGACGTGCGCGCGCTCATCGACTTCGACCAGCCGGTCGCGATCATGCTGGTCGGGATCCTGCACCACCTGCACGACGACGAGGGCCCGCAGCGGATCGTGGACACGTTCATGGACGTCGTCCCGTCCGGCAGCCACCTGTTCGTGACGCACTTCTGCGCGTCCAGCCCCGAGTCGCGGGACGCCGAGAAGAAGTACCTCGCGATGCTCGGCACCGGCCGGTTCCGCACGCCCGAGGAGATCACCGCCTACTTCGACGGCCACGACCTGCTCGCCCCCGGCGTGGTGCCGCTGCCGCTCTGGCGTCCGGACGAGCCCGTCACCGGCGACCTGTCCGTCGGCCAGCGCCTGATGTACGGCGGCATCGCGCGCAAGCCGTGACCGAAGATCTTCGATTCGCACCACGCGCCCGGCGGGGCGCGCTTACGCTGCCGTCGTGATCTACCGAACGGCGACGCGGGACGATCTGCCCGCCTTGGTCGCGCTGCTGGCGGACGGCGACGAGGCCGTCGATCCCGCGTCCGTCCGGCCCGGCGTGGACCAGGTGCGGGCCTTCGAGACGGTGGCCGGCGACCCGCGCAACGAGCTGCTGGTGCTGGAGAAGGACGCGACGGTCGTCGGCTGCATCCAGGTCACCTACATCCCCGACCTCGGCGGGGACTGCTCGGAGCGGGCGCACCTGGAGGCGGTCCGCGTCCGTCCGGACCACCGGCACAACGGGTTCGGGCGGCTGCTCGTGACGTACGCGATCGCCCGCGCCCGTGCGCGCGGCTGCACGCTGGTCCAGCTCACGACGGACAAATCGCAGATCGAAGCGCAGCGGTTCTGCGCGGCGCTCGGGTTCGTCCCGAGTCATGAGGGATTCAAGCTTCCTCTGTGAGCTCACCGAAGAAGTGCCCGAATCCGAAAAGGCGGGCCACCTCGCGCCGCTGATCGGACAACTCCTGCGCAAGGACCCCGACCGGCGGCCGACGGCCGCCCAGGCGCTGAAACGGCTCCGCGCCCGGCCGACCGCCGCGCAAATAGGCAATTGCCTGCATGAGGGCAAGAACGCGCAGTGGGTGGAGGTCCCCTGCTGGTCCGCGTGCGAAAGGTACGGCAGAGGCGGCCTGCTGGAGATCGAGGACGCCGCGTCCGGCCGCGTCCTCTGCACCAAGTCGACCTAGCCCCGCGCGGCACCGTCCGGCCACACGACGTCCACCGGCAGCCCGGCCGCGCGGGCGTGCGCGACGACGTCCGCCGTCCCGCCGTGCCCGCCCGCCGGACGCCCGTCCCAGACGGCGACCAGACGCTCCACGGACCCGACGAGCATCTCCGACGCCGCCATGTACGCCGCGTCGCCGGACGTCTCGAACGGCGCGTACCGGACGACGGACGCGCGGCCGAGCAGCGCGTCGAACACCACGGCGTTGTCCGGCCCCACCTTCGCGGCCCGGTAGTCGCGCGCCGGGAGCACGACCTCGACCCGTCCGCCCACGTCCAGCACGACCTGCGCGAACACCTGGTCCGCGCCGCGCGCGAGGCACGTCACGCCGGTCACGTCGTCCTGCCCGGCGAGCAGGTCGCGCAGCGCCCGGGAGACCAGCCCGGCCGTCGCGGGCGTGATGTTGGTGTGGCCGCTGACCCCGATCCTCATGCGCTCTCCCTGCTCCGCTCCGCGAGGTCCGCGCGCATCGCGGCGACGACGGGCGCGTCCGCGTACGGCGCGGCCTCGGCGTGCCAGTCCATCAGCCGCCGCTCGGCGCGACCGGACCGGATCGTGTCACAGATCGCCACGGCGTCCCGCACCGCCGCGACGGATCGTTCGCGCTCGCCGGCGAGCAGGTAGGACCGGCTGAGCCCGATCAGGTCGAACGCGCGGTTGCGCGCCTGCTGCGGACGGCGCAGCTCCAGCGCGGTGGAGATGTGGCGGACAGAACGTGCCGTCAGCTCCCGGTGATCCAGGCCGGAGGCGGCCTGCACGGCCGCGAGACGCCGGTACCCGGCGCCGACCGTGCCCACCAGCTCGGCGCGATCGAACGACCGCGCGAAATACGGGACGTCGTCCGAGGCTGCGTCGAACTGCTCCTCGGCGAGCCCGGCCGCGCGGTGGTACGCCTGCACACGGCCCGTCCGGGCGTACGCCCACGCCTGCCGCGTCTGGAGCATCGCGCGCACCTGCGGCGGCGCGTCGGCCCCGGCCCCGTCGAGCGCCAGCCGGACGATCTCCAGCGCGTCGCCGGGCTGGTCGAGGTCGAGCTGCTGCCGCGCCAGCGCGGCGAGGACGTGCGCGCCGAGCAGCCGCCCGCGCGGCAGGCCGGACGCGTGCGCGGCCCGGACCGCGAGCCGGTAGTACTCCTGCGCCACCGGATGGTGCCCGGCGTCGAACGCCATCGACCCGGCGACCTTGGCCAGTTCCGCGAGCGCGATGAACAGCCGTCCGGTGATCTCGGGGTCCTGCGGGACGGCGAGCAGGCCGACGACCTCGGCGAGCTGCCCGACGACCGCCTTGGAGCGCACGCCGAGCCGGTGGCGCGTCTCCCAGCGGTGCAGCAGCCGGGCGCCGGCCTCGATCCGCTCGACCTCGTCCGGGCCGATCGCGCCGCGCGGCGCGGCGGGCGCCGGCACCGGCCGGGTGATCCAGGGTTCGAGCCGTTCGAGGAGGTCCGGGCCGTTCAGGACGCGCGGGCGCGGCCGGGACCGGCGGTCCGGCCCGGCGAGGTCGGCGTCGGCGAGCCGGCGCGCCTCACCGACGACTTCGTGCGGGGTCCAGGCGTCGGGCGGCACTTCGTCCGGGGTCTCCTCCGGCGGGCCGAGCGCGGCCAGGCGTCCGTCCGCGCCGAGCACTTCGTCGAGCCGCCGTGCGAATCGCCTCGACGGGTCCCAGACCCCGTTGACGACCCGGGAGACGTACGCGGCGTCGTAGTTCGCCTTTTTCGCCAGCCCGCGCACCGACAGTTTCTGCTCGGTCATGAGCCGGCGCAGCAGATCCCGGAATGTCGTCATGATCCACCTAATACCGGAGATCGGATGTTGAGCGGATCATTGCTCACCATCTCAACGGGGGTCAACATCTCCCACGCTAACCGTTCGGGCGCAAAGCTGGAGGACGTCTCGTGAAACGGAGGTCCGAACGTGGAAACCACAGACGAGTCCGCCCGGAAAGGACGGTGGAACGAGCCGTACGCGGCCCGCGACGGGACGTGGCGGTGCGTCCTGCGCCATCCGCTCACCTACGCCCAGGAGCAGGCAGGACTCCTGTACGTCGTGGTCGCCGCCGACCGCGACGGCGTCATCGCCCTCATGAGGCACGAGGACGAGAAGGCGCGCCGAACGAACGTCCCCGCCCACATTCACCGCAACAGCGGATGACGATCCGGAAAGCCACCATGACCGAGAAGCCGGAACAGCCGATCCTTTACACGCCGGCCGAAGTAGCGCAGTTGCTCCGCGTGGATCCGAAGACCGTCACGCGCTGGGCCAAGACCGGAACATTGCGTCCGGTCACGCTGCCGTCCGGGCACCGCCGCTACCACGCGGACGAGATCCACCGCCTGCTCGACCCGGGCGGCTTCCCGATGGCGCCGCCGCCGGACGCGGGACGAAGCCCGTACGCCCGCGCGATCCTGCACGCCGTCGTCCAGACGTACTTCGGTGGTGATGCCGATGCGGCGGTCCGGGCGTTGCGGCCCGACTGATCCGGCGGTGAGCGGAGGCTGTGGGATTCGAACCCACGGAACCGGGGCTACCGATTCAACGGTTTTCAAGACCGTCGCACTCGTCCACTATGCGAAGCCTCCAGAGCGCTGAACACCCTAGCAAGCCGGGGGGTTCACTGGCCGTCGGACGGGTGCACGACCGCGAGGATCACGTGCGCGGGCTCGTCGCCGACGAGGAACCAGCGGTGCCGCAGCTCGGCGTTGTGGGAGATCATGTCGCGGGGGCCGAGGCGCCAGGTGCCCGCGCCCTCCACCTCGACGTCGAGCTGCCCCGTCACCACGTACACGGCAAGGTCGCCGCGCAGGCTGAACCATTCCTCCAGGTACTGGCCCGGCTCGATGAGGTACTCCATCACTTCGAGCGTGGTGTCGGGACGCATCAGCAGCGCGCGTCCCGCCGCGCTGTTCGGCTCGCCCGACACCGGCAGCATCCGGCCCTCGGACGCCCGGACGACCTGCACCGACGCCGTCCCGGGCGCGGGGAGCAGCGCGCCGGGCAGTACGTCGAGCGCCTCGGCCAGCCGGTAGATCGTCACCATCGACGGCGCGCTGGCGCCGCGTTCGATCTGGCTGAGGAACGGCTGGCTGATCCCGGCCCGCCGCGCCAGCTCCCGCATCGATAGCCCCGACTTCTCACGGAGTCGACGGATGGAGGAGCCGATCCGGGCGTTCAGGGCGGCCTCGTTGCCCGCGCTCGGCTCCACAGTTCACACAACCTTTACAAGAAACGATTGTCATCGGCGATCGCATGACTCACCTTGATTGCTGTCAGCAATCAGGTGGGGTCGCTTGTCCAGGAGTATGCCCGATGGTCTCTGTATCCGATGAACCGGTCGCCGTTCCGCCGCCGTCCAGATCCGGCATCGAGAAGCGCGGAATCGAGCGCGTCCCCGACGACGAGCGCCACGGCAGGCCCCGCCACCTGGGGTTCCTGTGGACGGGCGTCGTCCTCAACGTCCAGGTCGTCGTGTACGGCGCGCTGCTCGTCTCCTTCGGGCTCAACTGGTGGCAGTGCCTGCTGGCGATCGTCCTCGGCAATCTGACCTGGCTCGTCACGGGCGTCGCCAGCCTCGCCGGCCCGGCGGCGGGGACGACCACGTTCGCCGTCAGCCGCGCCGCGTTCGGCCACCACGGCAACCGCCCGATCGCCCTGTTCAACTGGACGATGCAGGTCGGCTACGAGGTGCTGGACCTGGTCCTGATGGCCCTCGCGGCGACGGCGCTGCTGGACCTCGCGGGCGTCCACGTCAACGGGCCGGGCAAGGCCGCTCTGGTCCTCGCGCTGGCCGTCGTGCAGAGCGTCCTGCCGCTGATCGGCCACGCGGCGATCACCCGGGCGCTGCACCTGCTGGTCGTGCCGTTCGCCGCGCTGTTCTGCGTGCTCGCCTGGCTGACGGCCGGCCGTCTCGACCACGCCGCGACCGCGCCCGCCGGGTGGGTCGCGTTCCTCGGCGGCGTCGCGCTGACGGCGAGCGGGTCGGGTCTCGGCTGGACGGCCAACGCGCCCGACTACTCCCGCTACCTCCCGAAGGACACCAGCAAGCGGGGCATCGTGGCCGCCGTCACGCTCGGCGGCGCGGTCCCGCAGATGCTGCTGATGGTCGTCGGCGCGTGCGCGGCGCTGGTCGTCCCGGCGGCGAACGACCCGGTCAGCGGGCTGCCGAACGCCTACCCGCTGTGGTTCGCCGTCCCGTACCTGGTCTTCGTGATCGCGCAGATGACGGCGCTCAACGCGATCGACCTGTACTCGTCGGGCGTGACGCTCCAGGCGCTCGGGGTCCCGATCGGCCGCTGGCAGGCGGTCGTGCTGGACGGTGTCATCTGCGCCGCGATCGGCCTCGCCGTCGTCTACTCCGGCGACTTCAACACGGTCCTGAGCGACTTCCTGCTGTTCATGATCATCTGGTTCGCGCCCTGGGCGGCGATCTTCGTGACCGATCTCGTCCTGCGCCGCGCGCGGTACGACTCCGCCGACCTGCACGGCGGACGGCCCTGGAACCGGCACGGCATCCTCGCGCAGCTCGGCGGCATGGCCGCCGCCGCGCTGTGGATCAACACGAGCGTGTACGTCGGCCCGCTGGCGAAGGCGGCGGGCGGTCTCGACCTCAGCGTCCCGGCCGGCCTCCTGGTCGGCGGCGGGCTCTACCTCCTGCTGGCCCGGACGAGCGTCCGGGCCGCGACCGAAGGGACGACCGCGTGAACATCCCGCTCATCGACCTGCGCCGCTGGCGCGACGGTGACACTTCCCTGGCCGTGGAGCTGGACAAGGCTCTCCGGGAATCGGGCTTCCTCCTGGTCGACGGCCACGGCGTCGACCAAGCGCTCGCGGCGGACGTCCGCGCCGCCGCCCGGCGCTTCTTCCACCTGCCCGCCGACCGGAAGGCCGCGTACGCCACGGCCGTCGGCGGACGCGGCTGGGTCCCGCCCGGCCGCGAGGCCAACGCCTACTACGGCGCCGAAGCGGACCGGACGCGCGCCGACCTCAAGGAGAGCTTCACGACCGGCCGCGCGTTCCGCACCGGCGACCCGGACGTGGACGACGCCTGGTTCGCCCGCAACGTCTGGCCCGTGGAAGTGCCCGAGCTGCGCACCCTCTGCGAGGCGTACGAGGCGGCGATCTGGACCGTCTACACCGACCTGCTCGAAATGTGCGCCGTGGCGCTCGGCCTGGAACGCTCCTGGTTCGTCGACCGCACGCGACGGTCCCCGTTCAACCTCAACCTGAACCGCTACCCGCCGCTCAGCGAGACCGGCCCGGCCCGCGACGGCCAGTTCCGCATCGCCCCGCACACCGACTGGGGCGTCCTGACGATCCTCGACCGGCAGGTCGGCTACGGCGGCCTCCAGGTGCTGACCGCCGACGGCCGGTGGGAGGACGCGCCGCACGTCGAGAACGCCCTGACCGTCAACATCGGCGACCTCATGGCCCGCTGGACCGGCGACCGCTGGCGCTCCACCCGGCACCGCGTGCTGCCGCCGTCCGACCGCGCGCCGGACGAGGAGCTGATCTCGCTCATCCTGTTCCTGGAGGCCGACGTGGACACCGTGGTCGAACCCCTGCCGGGCGGCGAGCGGACCTACCCGCCCGTGACCGTCGCCTCCTACCTGCGCGAACGCGCCGACGCGGCGACCGTCGCATGACGCCCGCCGAGTACGACGCCTTCGCCGCGCGGATCCCGAAGATCAGCCTGCACCTGCACCTGACGGGCTCGGTCGCGCCGGACACCGTCGTGGACCTGGCGCGCAAGCACGGCGTCCCGCTGCCCGCGGGCCGGGGCGTCTACGACATCGACGCCCACGCCGACCTCGACGCGTTCCTGCGCGTCTACGACACGGTCGGCGAGGTCGTCCGGGACGCCGACGACTTCCACCGCGTCACCTACGAGACCCTGGCGCTCGCGGCCCGCCACAACGTGCTCTACCGCGAGATGTTCCTGTCCCCGCCCGCGCATCCGCACACGCCCTACCCCGTCATGCTGGACGGCGTGGTGCGCGGGCTGCGCGACGCCGAGACCGACCACGGCGTCGTCTGCCGCCTCATCGTGGCCCTCGACCGCGAGCGCGACGCCGAGGAGAGCCGGCGGCTCGTCGAGACCGTCATCGAGCACCGCGACGAGCACGTCATCGGCATCGGCCTGGACTACGCGGAGGTCAACGGCCCGCCCGAGCGGTTCCGCGCGGCGTTCGCGCTGGCCGGACGCGCCGGACTGCACCGCACGGCGCACTCGGAGTCCGGCCCGCCGGCCAACATCCGCACGCTGCTGGACGACCTCGGCTGCACCCGCGTCGACCACGGCTACCACGTCGTCACCGACGCGGAGATGACCGCGCGCTGCCGCGACGAGGGCGTTCCGTTCACGTGCACGCCCGTCAGCTCCGACATCGGCCGCTACTCCGGCAGCGGCGACGGCACGCACCGGCGCATCGTGGAGATGCTCGACGCGGGGCTCGCCGTCACGATCGACTCCGACGACCCGCCGATGTTCGGCACCGACCCCACCCACGACCTGCGCGTCCTCGGCCCGGCGCTGGGCTTCGACCCCGCGCCGCTGCGCCGGATGCTCGGCCACGCCGTGGACGCCTGCTGGCTCGACGACACCGACCGCGCGGCCCTGCGCGCCCGCGTGGACGCCGTACTGAAGGAGGACCCATGCGTGAACTGACCGTCCCGACCATCGACGTGTCGGCCTTCCGCGCTCCCGGCGACGACGGACGCGACGAGATCGCCCGGCAGGTGGACCGGGCCGCGCGCGAGGTCGGGTTCATGCAGGTCGTCGGGCACGGCGCGGATCCGGACGCGCTGAGCGCCTTCACGCGGGCCATGGACGCCTTCTTCGCCCTCGACCTCGACGTGAAGAACGCCTACCGCTGCCCGCCGGGCGTCAACCGGGGCTACAGCCCGCCGAAGTCCGAGGCGCTGCGCGGCAGCCTCGGCCTGGCGAGCGCCGCCGACCTGTTCGAGGCGATGAACATCGGCACGTCGGCGGCGGACTTCCCCGGCGCGGACCTGCCCGCCGACGACTACGCGCCCAACGTCTTCCCTGCGGAGATCCCCGGCTTCGAGGCCGCCACGACGCGCTGGTTCGCCGAGGCCGGGGCCGTCGCCCGCGTCATGATGCGGATCTTCGGCCGCGCGCTCGGCCTCGGCGAGGACTATTTCGCGGCGTTCGACCGTCATCCCGTGGACGTGCTGCGGATGAACAACTACCGGCTGCCGTCCGCCGACGTGGAGCTGGAACCGGACCAGGAGGGCATGGGCGCGCACACCGACTACGGCATGGTGACGGTCCTGTGGGCGGACCCGGTGCCGGGCCTGGAGATCCATCTCGACGGCCGCTGGCATCCGGTGATGCCGCGCGCGGACGGCCTGCTCGTCAACCTCGGCGACGCCCTCGCCCGCTGGACGAACGACCAGTGGATCTCCACGATGCACCGCGTCGCGCCGCCGCGCGTCGGCGGACGGCTCGTCCCGCGCCGCTCGGCGGCCTACTTCCACGACGGCGACGTCGACGCGGTCATCGCGTGCCTGCCGGGCTGCGTGACCGACGACCGTCCCGTCGCCTACGAGCCGATCACGGTCGGTGAGCATCTGCGCGCCAAGCTGGACGGATCGCGCGGACGGCGGCTGAACCCCGCCGCCGGACGGGAGGCCGCCCGGCTCGCCGGAGCATGACGGGAGGTCCTGCCGAAACGGCGCGAGACGGGCTGCTAGCGTCGAACGGGTGGGGGAGATCCAGGGATCGACGCGGGTGACCTTCCCGGCCGGTGCGATGACGGGCTGGTCCACCGTGGTGGCATGCCTGCCGGTGGACGGCGGGCGCGGCATCGTCGTGGACGAGACCCCCTTCCACCCGCTGGACCCGTTCTGGCCCGACCAGCCCGGCGACGTCGGCCTGCTCCAGAGCGACGGCCTGGAGCTGAAGGTCGTGGACTCGGTGACGGGAGCGGTCCCGGCGACGGGCGGCGAGGTCCTGGTCGGCGCGGACATCCCGGTCAAGCGCGGCGATCCGGACTGGCACTGGCTCGTCGTCCACGTGGTCGAGCGGCGCGTGCCGCAGGGCGCGGAGATCCGGCTGATGGTGGACGGCGACCGCCGCCGCGCGTTCTCCGCCGGCCACACCGCCTGCCACCTGACCGCGCTCGCGCTGAACGCCGCGCTCGCCGGCCGGTGGCGCAAGGACGCGCCGCCGGACGGTCTCGGCCGTCCCGACTTCGACCGGCTCGCGATCACCCGGTCCCGGATCGTCCCCGGCGGCAGCGTCGACACCTACCGCCTCGGCCGCTCCCTGCGCCGGAAGGGCTTCACGACAGAGGGCCTCGCCGACGCGCTGCCCGACGTCGCCGGGCACATGGAGTCCCTGCTCGCGGGCTGGATCGCGTCCGGCGCTCCGGTGGCGGTCGAGGCGCCGAACGCGGAATTGACCGCGCCCCGGACGTGGCGCTGCGACCTGCCCGACGGCGTGGCGCGGCTGCCCTGCGGCGGCACGCACGTGGACGACCTCGGCGAACTCGGCCGCGTCGCGGTGACGCTGGAGCTGGCGCAGGACGAACTGGTGGTCGAGACCAGAACCGCCTGACCCGTCACCCGTCGGCCGCGTTGGCGCGGTCCACCTCGGCCATGTGCTCCTCCGCCCACGCTCGGACGGCGGCGAGCGGCCCGTCCAGCGACAGCCCGAGCGGCGTCAGCCGGTAGTGGACGCGCGGCGGCACGGTCGGTTCGACGCGGCGCGCGGCGAGACCGTCCCGGACCATGCCCTGGAGCGTCACCGACAGCATCTTCTGCGAGACGCCCGGCATGCGGCGCCGCAGTTCGGCGAAGCGCAGCTCGTCCGGGGACGCCTCGGCGAGCACCTTGACCGCCATCGACATCCATTTCGTCCCGATGCGGTCGAGCAGCCGCCGGGTAGGGCAGTCCGGGGAGAACAGATCGCCGCGTGGCCCGGGGGAGGTCACTTCGCGCTCACCACCTGTGGAGAAAGTGCCGTCTTCGCACCGCAAGGGTAGTTCCGTACGGTGCTCTAGTCACCTTTGGTTACCGGGAGGGCTTGTGCCGGACATCGAACTGCGCCGCGTCGAGGCGAACGGCGTCGCGCTGAACGTCGCGCTCGCGGGCGAAGGCCCCGCCGTGCTGCTGCTGCACGGGTTCCCGCACACCTGGCGGCTGTGGACGGACGTCCTGCCCGACCTCGCCGAGCGCCACCGCGTCATAGCCCCCGACCTGCGCGGATTCGGCGACAGCGAGCGCGCCCCCGGCGGCTACGACGCCCGCACCTTGTCCGAGGACGCCGAGGCGCTGCTGGACGCGCTCGGCGAGACGTCGGCGGCGGTCGTCGGCATCGACGCGGGCACGCCGCCCGCCTTCCTGCTGGCGCTGCGGCGTCCCGACCTGGTCCGGCGCCTGGTCGTCATGGAATCGCTGATCGGGACGCTGCCCGGTGCCGAGGACTTTCTCGCGCAGGGTCCGCCGTGGTGGTTCGGGTTCCATTCCGTCCCCGGCCTGGCGGAAAGGGTGCTCACCGGCCATGAGGACCGCTATCTCGACTGGTTCCTGACGACCGGGACGCTCGGCGACGGCGTGCGGCCCGAACTCCGCGACGCGTTCGTCCGCGCCTATACCGGCGAGGACGCGCTGCGCTGCGCGTTCGCCTTCTACCGCGCGCTGCCGCAGAGCGCGGAACAGATCGCGGCGGCCGTCGCGCGACAGCGGCTGACGGTTCCCGCTCTCGCGATCGGCGCGCACCCCGTCGGCGGCGCGCTGGAACGGCAGCTCCGCCCGGTCGCCGACGACCTCACCGGCCACGTCGTCGAGAACAGCGGCCACCTCATTCCGCTGCACCGCCCGGCGGAACTGCTCGCCCTGCTCTGTCCGTTCCTGTGATCCGGTCAGCGGGCGTTGCTCGAAAAGTGCTGGTAGTCCCGGGCGCCGTTCCAGACGCCGCCCCAGCCCCAGCCGATCGACGCGAACGCCCGGACGGTCTTGTCGCCGTCGTGAATGACGCCCGGGTCGCGGTTGTCGCGGTTCTTGTACTTCACGCAGTGCTTGTGCGCGACCTCGCCGCCCGCCGTCACGTACGGGTTCTCGCACGTGTTGATGTCGACCGCGAGCCCGTAGGCGTGCTGTGACCAGGAGCCCGAGCCGGTCGCGTTGCGGCAGTTGAAGGCCGAGGTGTTGTCGGCCTCGATGGAGTCGAAGTCGCTGCCCTTGTAGACGTCCACCAGCTCCATGCGCCGGATCGGATACCGGTTGTCGTAGAGCTTGCGGAACACCTTCACGAGGTCGTCGGCGACTTTCGCGTTGACGACGAGCTGCCCGTTGTCGTGCGTCCGGTCGTCCATTCCCCAGTACGTCATGTCGATCCGGCGCAGCCCGGACGGCGCGACCGGGCAGCCCTTGTGCCACGAATGCGGCAGATCGGCCGCCGACACCCGGTGGACGGACGCGCGGAATCCCGGCGACGGATTGGCCGACGGCGATACCGACACCGATCCCGTCGCGGTCGGTGGCGTCGCCGAGGCGGTGCCCCCGTTCCCGCCGTCCTTGTCCTGGCCGCATGCGGTCGCGGCGACGGCGAACACGGTCATGAACGCTGCGGTGCGCAGCAGGGTTCTCCCTGGCATCCGAGCAGGATGGCACGGCGGGGTCCCTGCGCGCGGACGCGTGGTTCGCTACGGTGCGAGTCAGGGAAGTGTCCACAGCGAGTGTTTTGGGACGAGCGGCGAATCGGGGATTTTGAGGAGCCGGACGTGACGAATCCCGGAAACGGGGAGCCCCCCAGCCTGGAGGACGAGATTTTCGCCGTCGCGGGCGAGGTCGAGACCGAACCGGCCGACGGCCCGCTGCTCCCGCTGCGCCTGGACCCCCCGCGCCTGCCGTCCGGCCGGGATCTGTGGCCCGGTTCGGCCGGGTTCGCGACGTTCCTGTTCGTGGACGCGGTCGTGATGTGGGCGCCGCTGATGAACTCGGTGCGCGCGACGCTCGTCCCGCAGACGGTCGTGCTGCTGCTCGTGGCGTTCGGCGTCGGCGGCCTGCTGATGTGGCGGGTCGGCGGGGCCTGGCGGCCGTTCGGGCTGGGGATGATGGCGTCCTGGGTGTTCCTGACGCTCGTCTCCGTCGGCTTCCTGACGGGCCTCGGCCCGCTGCTGTTCTAGCCCGCCTCGATGCGCTTGATGACGGCGTCGAACGCGCGCCCGATCGCGGCGAGGTCGGCGGGGTCGACGACGTCCACCAGATAGGTCCGGACGACCTCGACGTGGTCGCGGGCGGCGCGTTCGAGCGCGGCGAAGCCCTCTTCGGTGAGCAGGCACACGACGCCGCGCCGGTCGCTCGGGCAGTCTTCGCGGCGGACGAGCCCCTTGCCCTCCAGCCGCGCGCACGTGTGGGAGAGGCGGCTGCGGGACTGGCTGGCGTGCTCGGCGAGTTCGGCCATGCGCAGGGAGCGGCCGGGCGCCTCCGACAGCCGGACGAGGATCTCGTACTCGGAGACGGACAGGCCGTGGCGGGTCTTGAGGTCGCGGTCCATCAGTTCGGTGAGCCGCGCGCTGCCGTCCACGTAGGCGCGCCACGAGCGTTGCTCGGTGGCGGTCAGCCAGCGGGGTTCGGTCATGGGACGGAGTATAGCCAACAAATTGAAGCTTCAACGACTTCTGGGATACGCTCGGTGACGCAGCCTACGTGATCCCCGGCCGCGGGAATAGTTGAGATTTCAACCAGGTTGACGCGGCCGAAGGAACACGACGCGACCCCGAGGAGCCGAGATGCCCGCCGTCACCGCCGACACGCTCACCCTGCCCCGCCTGCCCCGGCTCCCCGACGCGACCACCGGCCGGCGCCGCGTCGCCAAGGTCGTCACCGCGCAGAAGCACCTGGAGGGCGAGGGCTTCCAGGTCCGCCGCCCGTTCCCCGGCGTCGACCTGCCGCTCGCCGACCCGTTCCTCCTCCTCGACCACATGGGCGCCGTCGAGTACGCGCCCGGCGAGGCGAAGGGCACCCCGTGGCACCCGCACCGGGGGTTCGAGACCGTCACCTACCTCATCGACGGCGCCCTCCAGCACCGGGACACGACGGGCGGCGGCGGCCTCATCGCCGACGGCGGCACGCAGTGGATGACGGCCGCGTCCGGGATCCAGCACATCGAGCAGCCGCCGCCGGAGCTGGTCGCCTCGGGCGGCCTGTTCCACGGCGTGCAGCTCTGGGTCAACCTGCCGCGCGCCCAGAAGTGGGTCGACCCGCGCTACCAGGACATCCGCGCGAACGACGTCACGCTGCTGTCCTCGGCGGACGGCGCGTCGCTCGTCCGGGTCATCGCGGGCTCGGTCGGCGGGTTCGACGGTCCGGGCGTCACCTACACCCCGATCAACTACGTCCACGCGACCGTCGCGCCCGGCGCGCGGCTCGAACTGCCCTGGCCGCGCGACTTCAACGCGCTCGTCTACGTCCTGTCCGGACGCGGGACGGTCGGCGCCGAGCAGGTCGCGCTGGAGGAGGGACGGCTCGCCGTCCTCGGCGGCTCGCACCACGCCGGCGACCAGGACGGCATCGTCGTCCGGGCCGCCGACACGCAGCCGGTGAGCAGCAAGAACGGCTGGGAGATCCTGATCCTCGGCGGCCTGCCGCTGCGCGAGCCGGTCGCCCGGTACGGCCCGTTCGTCATGAACACCAAGGACGAGATCGTCCAGGCGTTCGAGGACTTCCAGGCCGGGCGGATGGGCCAGGTCCCCGCCGCCGAGCTGCCGCACCGCTCGGCCACCGACCAGGCCCTCTGACCTGCGGCGGCCCCCGGCCGGACGGAGAATGCCGGAGTTTTCCGTCCGGACGGGGGACAGGGCGGACGCCCGTGCGCTACTGTCTCGAACATTCGTTCGACGGGCGCGGGAGGTGTCCGATGGAGGTCGTCCGCTGCCGGGCACGCGCGACACGCCGCAGGGATTTCTACGCAAATCTACGGCCACAGCTATACCGGCTCATAGAGTCCGAGACCGTGGACCCCGTGCGCAACCCTTATGCACCGGGCGCGGGCCAGCGCCCCCCGGAGCTCGCCGGCCGCGACCGCGAGCTGAAGCAGTTCGAGGTCGTCCTCGAACGCGTGGCGCGCGGACGCCCCGAGCGCAGCATGATCATCACCGGGCTGCGGGGCGTCGGGAAGACCGTCCTGCTCAACACGTTCCGGTCGATGGCGATCCAGCGGCTCTGGGGCACCGGGAAGATCGAGGCCCGGCCGGACCAGTCGATCCGGCGGCCCGTCGCGTCCGCGCTGCACGTGGCCGTCCGCGAGCTGGCGCCCCGGCACCGCGCGCCCGACCGCATCGAGGAGTTCCTCGGCGTGCTCAAGGCGTTCGCGCAGGCCGGCGAGGAGGATGGGCGGACCAAGGCCCGCGCGCACCGCTGGCAGCCGGGCATCGACGTCCCCGCCACCCGGGGCCGCGCCGACTCCGGCGACCTGGAGATCGACCTCACCGAGCTGTTCGTGGACGCCGCGTCCGTCGCGACCGACGTCGGCGCGGGCATCGCGCTGTTCGTGGACGAGATGCAGGACGTCCCCGCCGACGACGTCTCCGCGCTCTGCGCCGCCTGCCACGAGCTGTCCCAGAACGGCGGCCCGCTGATCGTCGTCGGCGCGGGCCTGCCGCACCTGCCCGCCGTCCTGTCGGCGAGCAAGTCCTACTCCGAGCGGCTGTTCCGCTACGCGCGCATCGACCGGCTCGACCGGGAATCGGCCGATCTCGCCCTGCTCGCCCCCGCCGAGCGCGAGGAGGTCACGTTCACGCCCGAGGCGCTGGACGCCCTGTACGGCGCGGCCGACGGCTACCCCTACTTCGTCCAGGCGTACGCGAAGGTCGTCTGGGACGTCGCTCCGGACACCCCGATCACCGCCGAGGACATCCGCGTCGCCGCGCCCGAGGCCGAGAGCGAGCTGGCGGTCGGCTTCTTCGGCAGCCGGTACGAGCGCGCGACGCCCGCCGAGCGCGACTACATGCGGGCGATGGCCGTCCTCGGGGACGACCCGGTGCCGACGGCGGCGGTGGCGGGCGAGCTGGGCCGCAAGCCGTCCAGCCTGTCGCCGGCCCGGGACGGCCTGATCAAGAAGGGCCTCATCTACAGCGCGGAACGCGGGCTGGTGGCGTTCACCGTGCCGCATTTCGGCCAGTTCCTCCGGACCCAGCCCGCCTGATTCGCCTCTCTACCCGTTTCTAGGACGAGCGCTAGACGCCAGTGCTCGTCATGTGCCTATAACGGACTCTTGGATATTCGCTAGAGAACGATAGAAAACCCGATCAGCGCACCGCGGGCTCCTCCGCCGGGACCAGCGCGACGCGCACCCGGCGCCCCCGCGCGGCCGTCGACACCGCGAAGACCAGTTCGGCCGGACGGCCGTCCGACACGGCCCGGTAGGCGAGGAACCGCCAGCAGCCCTCGCGCCACACGTCCAGCGGGACGGCGCTGACCAGGGCGTCCTCGTGCGCGGACCACGCGGCGCTGGCGCGCAGCGTCCGCATCGTCTCCGCCAGCGGGCTGTGCCGCCGGTCGCACGGCTCGTCCTCGCGCCGGATCCGCCACGCCGCCCGCTTCTCCCACAGCGTCGCGACCTCCGGCGAGATCAGGCCGAACAGCGCGACCTCGACGGCCAGCAGCACCAGCCCGACCGTCGCGTGCGCGTCGTGCAGCCACGCGAACCCGGCCCGGGGCGCGCCGAGCGCGGCCACGGCGGCCAGCGTGAACAGGAGCGCCCGCGCGACCGTCCGCCGGTCGACGTGCTTCACGCTGAGCCCGCCGAAGCAGCCGCACCCCGCGTCGGGACGCCGGACGCGCAACTCGCTCACCGTCCACGTCGCCACCGCGAACGCCAGCGCCGTCACCAACCGGACCGAGAACTGCGACGTCACGAGCAGCGCGATGCCGAGCGACCCCTCCACCAGCGCGACCGCGACCGCGAACGGACGGCTGTCCAGCCGGGTCGCCTGCGGCAGCCAGCCCGGCAGCGGCACGCCGTGGACGTGGTCGTGCGCGGGCTCGGGATGCCGGACGGCGAGCTTCGCCAGACACGCGGCCAGCAGGACGAACGACAGCAGCAGCACCTGGGTGTTCTGGAACGCGGTCACCATCGTCGGGTCCCCCTGTCGTGGCGCAGGACGGCGTTGAAGCAGCCCGTCTCCAGGTCGCCGCCGAGCGCGGCGAACGCGACCGGCGTCAACTCGACCAGCCGGCCGCGCGGCGACGTCCCGCACTGGACGCAGCGGTCGCAGAACCGGGCGGCGACGCAGCCGCACTCGGTGACGGGGATCCGGGCGGTACGGCCCGTGCAGGCGTTGTGGACGGTCAGGCCGCTCCCGATCGACAGCAGGGGCAGCGGAACGCAGCCGCGCGGCGCGTCCGCGCAGCCGCCCGCGCTGCCTTCGGGGTCGACGGCCGGGTAGGCGGCGCCGGGCGCGTCGCCGCCGTCGAACCAGGTGGCGGTGCCGTGCGACTCGCCCGGGACGGACGCGTCGGGCTCGGGAGCCGTCAGCGCGTCCGCGCGGTAGCCGGGCTGGGACGTGCCGGGCGCGACGGCGCGGGGACCGTCGGGCGTCCGGACGCACACGGCGTCGAACAGGTAGCCCGGCTCCAGGCGCGGGTGCCGCACGCGGATCCGGTCGTACACGGTCTCGGGGATGGTCACGGTCGTCGTGCCGCGATGGGGGCCGAGGTCGACGTCCACCGTGCGGCGCGCGGCGGCGGTGATCGTTCCGGTCACGCGGGCGGCGTCGATCCAGACGCGCTCGGTGCCGGGCCGTCCCCGGTACGGACGGGCGACGGCGCTCAGGCCGGGGCGCAGCGCGTCCGGCCCGGCGCGGTCGCCGTGCCAGATCGCGGTGGTGTCGCTGAGCGGCAGGCGGACCTCGCCGCCGGGGACGGCGAGGACGAGGAGGTGGGGGCTGGCGTCGAGCACGGTCCCGGCGTGGGCGCCCGGACGTGCGGGGGCTGCGGCGCTGTCGGGCGGCGCGCCGAGGACGGCGGCACGGCGACGACGCCGCGCGGCTTCCGGATGGTGCATGCGGGGCTCCGGCTTCCAGGCGGGGCGGCTGCGGCGGGAGGCATTGCAAGGTCTCCCACCGTAGTTAGTGCTGTGAGTCAAGCGTCACGCCCTGTGACCCTACCTGTCGACGGATTTGTCGGTATACGTCGTGCCGGGGATAAGAATTCCTCGCCGAGGGGTAAGGATTTTCCACCGGTTGAGCCGAATACCGCGTTCTGTTGGGACCGGAACAACGATCATCGTGCCACGCTGACAAGCGACGGGACGGGCTTTCGCCACCGGACGCGAGTCGGGGAACGGGTGACGTGAGGGATACCACGGACGAGGAGTTCCGCGCGTACGTCGCGGCACGCCGTCCCGCCCTGTTGCGCACGGCGGCCCGGATCGCCGGCGAGGACGCCGAGGACCTGCTCCAGGCCGCGCTCGCCGAGACCTACCTCGCCTGGGAGCGCATCGGCTCGCGCGCGGCGGTGGACGGCTACGTCCGGCGCGCGATGGCCAACACGCACATCTCCTGGTGGCGGCGCCGCCGGCGGCTGGACGTCCACCCGTCCGGGGACGTGCCCGAGCGTCCGGTGGCCGACGACGCGCCGCGCTGCGACCTGCGCGACGCCCTCGGCCGCGCCCTGCGGCGGCTGCCCGAACGGCAGCGGACGGCCGTGTTCCTGCGCTACTACGAGGACCGGCCCGAGCACGAGGTCGCCGCGCTCCTCGGCGTCAGCGTCGGGACGGTCAAGAGCACGGTGTCGCGCGCGATGGCGCGATTGCGGGACGACGCCGTCCTTGGCGCCGCGCGCCACTGATCGGCACCGGAAGATCGACTGAATAGCCCGATTTCGGGCCATCTGGTGGTGCCGAGGGCCCATGAGGGTGTATCACTGTCCGACGGACAGGAGCGCCCTTCACGGGGCGGTCCCATTTCGGTGCCGGGGAGCACGTATGCCGAGGTGGTCCCCCTTCGACGCGGCGGCCGACCGGAGGTTGGTCCACGGGCTGCACGAAGGCGACGATCGCGCCTTGCGCGACCTTTACGACGCCTACGCCGAGCGCCTTTTCGACTACGCCTCGTCGCTGACGGGGGACCGCCGCGCCGCCGCCGACGTCGTCCACGACGCCTTCGTCGACGCCTGCCGCCGAGCCCCCCGCATGCGCACCGGCCGGGCCGGCCTCGGCGCCTGGCTCTACGGCGCCGTCCGCCGCCGCTGCCTCCGCCAGGACGTCACCGGCACCCCCACCTTCCCCGACGCGAGCCCGTCCGCCGCCCCCCTCCTCACGGCCCTCGCCGACCTGGACCCGGCCGACCAGGAACTCATCGTCCTCGCCGAACGCCACGGCCTCACCCCGGCCGACGCCGCAGCCGCCACCGGCGCGAGCCTCCGCCGCGTCCGCACCCGCCTGGACCACGCCCGCGCCCACCTCACCCCCCCACCCACCCCCGCGCCCACCACACCGTCCACCACGGCGCCGCCCGGCGACGCGTCGCCTGCCACCGCGTCCACCGCACCACCCACCGCGTCCGCCGCACCGCCTGGCGTGCCCGCCACCGCGTCCGCTGCGCCGTCCACCGCGTCCGGCGCGCTGCCCGGCGATCCCACCGCGCCGCCTGGCGTGCCCGCCGCGCCGTCCGCCGCCACGCCGCCCGCCACCGCACCCGCCGCCGCGCCGTCCGGCGCGTCCGGCGCGCTGCCCGGCGATCCCACCGCGCCGCCTGGCGTGCCCGCCACCGCGCCCGACACGCCGCCCGCCGCCGCGTCGCCCGGGGACGCCCCCGCCCCTGCGCGGGCCGGCGACCCCGGCGCGCGGGCCGGGGGTTCCGGGGGGCGGGTCGATGATCCCGTCGCGGCGGCGGGCGACGCGCCCGCCGGGACGGTCACGCTGCCCGGCGACGCGGGGGACGGCGCGTTGCTGGACGACGAGGACTCCGTCGCGGTGCTCGCGGCGCGTGAGCCGCGTCCGGTCAGCGGGGCGGCCGGGCTGGCGGCGCCGATGCCGCCGGTGCTGCCCGCGTCGTTGCGGCACCGGTTCATGCACACCGCGACCGATCCCGAGCTGGCGGGCTACCGCGCCGACATCGCCGCGCGCGGCGGTGCGCTCACGCCCGACGGGATGCCGACGCAGCCGGACGTCACGTCGCCGTTCACGCGCCGCTGGCTGTTCACCGGCGGCGGGATGCTGGGCGCGCTCGTCACGGCCGTCGTCGCGGTGCTGCTGATGGGCCCGGGCATCGCCGGGACGACGACGTACTGGCCGCCGGGACGGCTGAAGGAGACGCCGCGCACGACCGTTGGCCCGTCCGGCGGGACGACCGGACGCCCGACCCCGCAGCCGACCGGGCGGGCGCCGAAGCTCCGCGCGGGCGCGCCGCCGCTGTCGCCGGGCGCGAGCGGCACGCCGAAGGACACGCCGGGGCAGGGGCCCGGCACGCCCGGCGGCGGCCCGTCCGCCACGCCGGGGCCGCGCGACGGGACGCTGCGCGTCGATCAGTCGAAGGTCGAGCTGTACGGGACGAAGACCGGCCGCATCACGCTGCACGCGACGGGCGGCCCGGTGAGCTGGCAGGGCGTGGCGTCGTCGGAGCAGCTCACGCTGTCCCCGGCGGCGGGGACGCTGGACGACGGCGGCACCGGCGCGCTGACCGTCACGTTGCAGCCGGGCCTGCTGATCCTGCCCGGCAAGGCCACCGTCACGTTCGCGGACGCGCGCGGCGCGCTGCACCACGTCGCCGTCGAGTGGGGCGCCTCGCTGCTGTGAGTCACCCCTCGGCGGGCGTCCGCAAGTGGTCGCGGATCAGCTCCAGCCGGTCGCCGAGGGACGCCTCGACGCGCGTCTCCATCGCCCGCGCGATGAACGGGTCCACGACCATCCGGACGAGGGGCCGCATCCGGTGCACGACGGCGGCCAGCTCCGACACCTCCTCGCCGGACGGGTTCTCGCCGTCGGCGAGCCGGGTGAAGACGTGCTCCTCGACGAGCGTGACGAACCGTCCGGCGATGACGGCGCAGTCGGCGCGGATCCGCGCGGCGATGTCGAGGACGGCGTCCAGCGGGATCCCGGCCGCGACCAGCTCGGCGCCGACGTGCAGCAGGCGCGGGCTCGGCACGCGGTAGTGCTCGCCGTCCGGTTCGATGAGCCCGAGGTCGCGGGCGCGGTCCAGCAGCCGCGCGACGTCGTCGGCGGGCAGCCCGGCGCCGAACCGGGCGACCAGCTCGTCCAGCGTGACGACGCCGGGCAGCTCGTCCGACCACGGGTCGGTGAGGACCTTCTCCAGGCCGAGGACCTCGCCGACGTCCTTGCCGGTCTCCCACGCGCCCAGCAGGTCCTTGATGATCGCGGCGGTGTAGCCGCGGCCGAGCAGCTTGCCGATGAGGCGCAGCCGCGCGAGGTGGGAGTCGTCGTAGATGCCGACGCGTCCCTCCAGCCGGGGCGGCGGGAGCAGGCCCCGGTCCTGGTAGGCGCGGATGTTGCGCACCGTGCTCCCGGCCGCGTGGGCCAGTTCGTCGATTCGGTAGTCGCCCATGCCCTGCCCGCACTCGTCTTCTTGACCGTCGGGATCGCCCTTCGGCACAATCATTACATCGTCCGATGACACATTAAGGGTTGTCTTATGGCGGAATCCAACGTGCCCGACCTCAGCGTGCAGATCCCCATCGAGGAGACGCTCCTCGGCGGCCCGCTGCGCTACACGCGCAAGGAGGTCGAGGCGCTCGCGGACGTGGACGAGGAGTACGCCCGGCGGATCTGGCAGGCGCTCGGCTTCCCGACCCCGCCCGACGACGAGACGGCCTTCACCGACGGCGACGTCGACGCGCTCCGCGAGATCCGCAAGCTCCTGGAGAACGACCTGGTCGACGAGGAGATGGTCGTCCAGCTCTCCCGCGCCGTCGGCCAGACGATGGGACGGCTCGCGAGCTGGCTCGCCGACGTCTGGGTGCGGCGGCTCAGCGAGGAGTGGCCCGAGGACGAGCCCATCACCGCCGAGATCGTCCGCGTGGCGTTGGAGGCGACCAGCGAGCTGGAGCCCGCGTTCGAACGGCTGATGCTGCACGGCTGGCGCCGTCAGCTCGCCGAGGCCGCGCTGCGCACCGCCGCCGCGACGGTCGGCCCGGCCGCCGCCGACCCCACGGTGGGCGTGTCGCAGCTCACCGTGGGATTCGCGGACGTCGTGTCGTTCACCCGCATGAGCCGCCGCATGGACGGCGGCGAGCTGGCCGAGTTCGTCGAGCGGTTCGAGCGCGTCGGCGCCGAGGTGATCGCCGAGCTGGGCGGTCGCGTCGTCAAGACGCTCGGCGACGAGGTGCTGTACTCGGCGGTCGAGCCGGCGGCGGCCGTGGAGATCGGGCTGCGCATCGCCGAGCTGTGCGACACCGACCCGTCCTTCCCGCGCGTGCGCGTCGGGCTGGCCTACGGCGAGGTCCTCCAGCGGCTCGGCGACGTGTTCGGCACGCCGGTCAACCTCGCCGCGCGGCTCACCGCGATCGCCTACCCGGGCACGGTCGTCGTGGACGGCCAGCTCGCGCGGGCGATCAAGGGCGTGGACGGCTACGACGTGTCGACGCTGCGGTCGCGTCCGCTCCAGGGCCTCGGGAAGGTCCGGCCGCGCGTGGTGCGCCGCCGGACGGCCCGGTCCTGACGGTCAGCGCTTTTCGAGCGTCGCGATCGCGACGAGCCGCCGCGCGTTGGAGTAGCGCGGCGTGCAGGTGACGAGCGTGAGGTAGCTGCCGGTGCGGCGGGCGCCGCGCCGCAGCGGGGTCGGGTTCAGGACGTCGGTCCGGTCGGGTGTGATGACGCGCAGCGACCGCACGCGGTAGCGGTAGCGGTGCCCGCCGGACCGGACGTCGACGACGTCGCCGCGCCGCAGCCGGTCCAGGTCGGCGAACGGCTTGGCGCCCATTGTGCGGTGCCCGAACAGGACGGCGTTCCCCGCCTGGCCGGGGAGCTGCGTGCTCGGGTAGTGCCCGACGCCGGACTCCAGGACGCGCGGCGAGACGCCTTCGCGGACGACGGCCTTCTCGTGCAGGCGCGGCAGGGACAGGAACGCGATCTCCTCGCCCTGCACCGGCGCGGGCGGCCGGGCGGACTCGGCGACCTGCATCGGCGCCGCGAGGCTCGCCGCGCCCACCGCGCCGGTCAGCCCGACGGCGGCGAATCCGGACCGCGCGGCGCGCAACGGGAAAGAACTCAGAAATCGACTGCGGAACATGACGCTCCCGGCATGATCGGCCGTACCGGAGGAAACCGGTCACGGCGGAGGGCCCGGAATTCGGGTGGCCCGAGCGTAGCCGCCGATGTGCGCCGTCCGATGCCGTCCTGGGAAAATCGATGCTCAATTCTGCGGGCACCGACCCATAATCCGGTTCTATCGTGCAAGTCGGTCGGGTCGGATTTCCCGGGAAAATGGGCGAGGCCGCCCGGACGGAATCCGGACGGCCTCGCCTGTGGACGGTGCCCGCTAGAGGCGAACTCGTCAGTGGTGCGCCTTGACCTGCGTGTGCTGGTTGGTGACCGACGAGTTGTTGAAGCACGGCCCCGACTCGTCGTCCGTCGCGAGCAGGTTCTTGATCGGCACGCCGATGAGGGCGGCGACCTGAACGTCGCGGCAGGTCTGGATCGGGATGAGCGAGTTGGCCGAGGGGTCGTCCCCGGCCACGCTGGCGGACGCCGGGACGGCGAAGGCCGAAAGGGCGGCGCCGGCGACGAGGCCGGAGACGATCGCACGCTTGAACATGGAGACTCCATTCGATGAAGTGTGTCCGGATTGCGTCCCGTGACCGGTGATGGCCCAACCGGGACACGGAAGAATGGCACCTCAGATGTGACCTCGCCGCAACCGAAGAAAACGCACTTTAAGGAATCTTGACATTCTCGCGGCGTGCGACCGGGGTACTTCATCGTGCCTTGTCGGGAGATCGGCAAATATTGCTTCCAGCGGAAGGTCCGATTTCGGCGAAGGCGACGCGCGCACGGTTCATTTCGGTAATAGCTGAGCTTGTGTGCTATGTGCTGAATCTGCGGTCGTCCGGCCGCGCGGCGCCGGCGAATTCCGTGACCGGCCGTCACGGCGCCGCGGGTCCTGCTACTGTCCGTGACTCGACCGCTACGCACGGCGCTGCGCGAGTGAGCGTCCCGGAGTCCCGCACCCCGGTGACGCGACCGCGTACCGGCGCACCGGTGCGGCGCCCACGGCGCCCCCGCGGTCCGCTTCGTCCGGCCGGGCGCCGGGCCTCCACTCGGGTCACACAGAACACAGGAGAACGACATGCGCACGTGGATCACGAACGTCGGCCGCGCCTTCCTGCTCGCCGCTGGGGTCGCGCTGCTCGGCTCCGGGCTCGCCGCGGGCCCGGCGCACGCCGCCGGGCCGCTGCCCCTCCCGGGGGACGGCCTGAAGAACCCGACCGACCTGCCCGTCGTCGGCAAGCTCACCCAGACGCTCGGGCTGAAGACCACCGCCGACCCGGCCGAGCAGAAGGCCCAGCAGGCGCAGCAGCTCCAGCAGTTCGAGATGGCCCAGCAGGCGAAGGAGGCCAAGCGGGCGCAGCAGGCGAAGCAGGCCCAGCAGCAGGCCCAGCAGGGCCGGCAGGCCGGCGCGCCGGCGGCCGACCGCCCCGCGACCGACCCGCGGGCCGAGGTCCAGCAGACTGTGCGCGGCCTGCTCGCCTCGCTCGGCGTCCAGGCGCCGGTGGCGAAGACCGACGCCAACGGCCAGATCGTCGGCCCGGTGACCGAGACCGCGCAGAAGCCCGCCCTGCCGCTCGTGAAGGGCGCGACGGTGACGTTCCACGGACAGCAGATCCTGCACTGACCGACGCCCGGAAAAGGGACGGCGCCACGGCGCCGTCCCTTTTTCTTTTTCCCCGCGCCCAGGCCGATGCCGGTCATCGCGCGATACGAGGTGAAAGTGACCGGGATTTTCGTCCGGAGTCGTTAAAAAAGACACCGCCATCGCCGAAAGAGGCGAGTGTCGCGGCGTCGTCGGCTGCCATGCTGGCGTGTGCTTCCCAGGAGGTCCTCGGTCCTTCGCCCCTGGTGGGGGACGCTCCCGGGGCGGCAGGGACGCTCCGGAGAACGGATCGGTTCGTGCTGAGGCTGTTTTCTTTCTCTTCGCACAAGGGGCAGTCGGGATGGGTACGCAGAGGCCGGTCGCCAAGACCCTGCCGGACGGCGCGCAACGGCTCGCGCCGACGATCTCCGGTTCGGGCGCGCCGGAGATCGGACCGCGTCCGCGGCCACGGACGCGCAGATCTCCGTTGCCGTTCCTGCTGGCCCTCTCCGACGCCGGACTGGCGTTCGCCGCCGCCCGCGCGATGCTCGGCGGCCGGGCCGCGAACCTCGCCGCGGCGGCCGGGGGCGCGCTGGTCCTGCTGAACCTCGCGGCGGGCCTCTACCGCGTCCGCCGCCTGCCGGTGCCGTCGGACGCGCGTCCGCTCGCGGTGCGCGCGGCGGCGGTCGTGGCGGCGCTCGGCGTGCTGGCGCCCGCCGTCGGCCCGGCCCGGCCCGCCGTGTGGTTCCCGGCGGCGGCGCTGTTCGTCCTCGCGCCCGGATCGGTGCGGCTCGCCGCGCGGCACGCCGTGCGGGCCGGGCGGCGCGGTCCGTTCCGCCCGCCGCTCACGCTGATCGTCGGGACGGGCGTGCTCAGCGACTACCTCGTCTGGTCCCTGCGGCGGCGCCCCGAGATCGGCCTGCTGCCGCTCGGCCGCCTCGCCGCCGGCCCACCCGACACCGCGGGCGGCGCCCCGGACCTGCGCCGCGTCATCGCCGCGCACCGCGTCGAGACGGCCGTCGTCGTGCTGGACGAGATCGAGCCCGAGGACGTGGAGCCGACCGTCCGGGCGTGCGCGGAGGCGGGCTGCGAGACGCTCGTCGTGCCGCTGTCGGGCGGGGCGCACGGGCTGCCGCCGGGGCCGTCCGGACGCGTCCGGTACCTGGCGGGCGTGCCGTGCGTGCCGCTGACGCGCCGTCCCTACGGCCCGGTCGCGCGGTGCGGGAAGCGGTTGTTCGACCTGGCCGGGGCGCTCGCGCTGCTGGCCGTCCTGTGGCCGGTGCTGCTGGCGTGCGCGGCGGCGGTGCGGCGCGAGTCGGGGCCGGGCGTGCTGTTCCGGCAGTCGCGCCTCGGGCTGGCGGGGCGTCCGTTCGTCCTGCTGAAGTTCCGGACGCTGCGCCCCGCCGACGACACCGAGGCCGACACGCGCTGGTCGGTGCACGGCGACGCGCGCATCGGCCCGGTCGGCGCGTTCCTGCGCCGCACGTCGCTGGACGAGCTGCCGCAGCTCTGGAACGTGGTGCGCGGCGACATGAGCCTGGTCGGGCCGCGTCCGGAGCGTCCGCACTTCGTCCGCCGGTTCGCCGAGACGTGCCCCGGCTACGTGCTGCGGCACCGCGTGCCGGTCGGCATGACGGGCTGGGCGCAGGTCCACGGGCTGCGCGGCGACACCTCGATCGAGATGCGCGCCCGGTTCGACAACCACTACATCGACCACTGGTCGTTCGCGATGGACCTGCGGATCCTGCTTCTCACGTTCAACGCGATGATCCTGCGGCGGAGCGCATGACGACCGCGCTGCTGCGTCCGCCGCGTCCCGGCCACGCCCGCGCCCGCCGGCCGGTGCCGCTCGGCCCGCTGCGCCCGCTGCTGCGGCGGCTCGGGCGGCGGCCGAGCTGGCTGGTCGCGGCGACGGTGCTGGCGACGGCCGTCCCGCCCGGCCCGCGCTCGCCCGAGGGCGGCGACCCGACGGTCGCGGACGCGGTGAGCGCCGTGCTCGTCGTCGCCGTCGTGACGCTGGCGGTCGTGCGGCGGCGGGCGCTGCCGTCCCGGGCGCCGCTGGCGTTCGGGCCGCTGGTCGTCGCGGCGGGCGTGGCGACGCTCGCGTCGCAGGACGTCGCGGCGAGCCTGCCGGGGTTCGTCCGGACGGTCCAGATCTTCGTGCTCGTCCCGCTGGCCGTCGTGCTGGCCGTCCGGGACCGCCGGGACGTCGCCGTCATCGGCGGGTCGGTGCTCGTCACCGCGCTCGGTGAGGCTCTGTTCGGTCTGTGGCAGTCGGCGTCCGGGCACGGCGCGTCGTACGGCGGGCAACCGGTCCGCGCGGTCGGGACGTTCGGGTCGCTGGACGTCATGGCGCTGTCCACGCTCGCGAGCTTCGGCGTCCTCGTCCTGGTCGCGTTCGCGCTGGCCGGGTCGCGGCGCGTGCGGTGGGCGGCGGTGCCCGCGCTGGCCGTCCTGCTCGCCGCGCTCGCCGCCGGGCTGAGCCGGGGGACGTGGATCGCGCTCGCGGCGGCCGTCGCCGTGCTGCTCCTGCTGTGGGACCGCCGTGCGCTGATCGCCGCGGCCGTCGGGTCGGTCGCGCTCGCGGTCGTGCTCGTCGGCGGGTTCGGCGTCGGCGCGGACCTGGTCGGGCAGCGCCTGCGCTCCATCGCGTCGTCGGTGGACGCGCCGGACCGCTCCGTCAGCGACCGCTACGGCCTGTGGGGCACGGCCCGCGACATCTGGGCCGCGCACCCCGTCACCGGCGTCGGCCCGAAGAACTTCGCCGCCTTCCGCGACACCTACGCGCCACTGGACCTGTCGTCCGGCGCGGAGACGGCCGACGAGGTCAACGGCTACGTCCGGCAGCCGCTGCTGTCGCCGCACGACGAGTATCTGCTGCTGCTCAGCGAGCAGGGCCTGCTCGGGCTCGGCGGCTTCGCGGTGCTCGGCGGCGCGCTCGCGCGCGGCCTGTGGCGCAACCGCGAACTCGGCCGGACGGTGGACGCGGGCTGGTGGCTGTCGGCCGGCTTCCTGGCCTGGCTGCTCGTGGACTTCGTGTACTCCGACCTCGGCGGCCCGACGTCCGTGCTGGTCGGCGTCCTGCTCGGCGTCGTCGCCGTCCGCGCGCTCAACCCACCCGGGGAGTCCCGATGACCGCGCCCGAAGCGCACGCCACAGGCGCCCGGGAGACCGCAGGCCCGCGGGAAGCACAGCGCGAGCCGGAGGCGCGCGCCGCGCGCTGGACTGAGGAGCGCGCGGAGCGAGGAACGAGCGAGCACGCGACGAAGGAAGCGCGCGGCTCAGAGCGCGCCGCAGGCTCGCGGGAAACACAGCGCGAGCTGGAGGCGCGCGCCGCGCGCTGGACTGAGGAGCGCGCGGAGCGAGGGACGAGCGAGCACGCGACGAAGGAAGCGCGCGGCTCAGAGCGCGCCGCAGGCTCGCGGGACACACAGCCGGCTGTTCGGCGGGTTTCGGTCGGGCGGGCCGCCGCGCTGAGCGCCGTGCTCGTCGCGGGTGGAACGGGGCTCGGGTTCGTCCGCGACCTGATCATGGCGCACACGTTCGGCGCGGGGCGCGACACCGACGCGTTCCTCATCGGGTGGATGATCCCCGAGACGGCGTCGCCGCTGCTCATCGAGGACGCGATGGCGTTGCTGGCCGTCCCGCTGGTGACGCGTGCGCTCCGCGATCGGGGCAGTGCCCGGCCGCTCGCCGCCGCCGTCCTGCCGCCGCTGGTCGGCGTGCTGTCGGTCGTCGCGGGCGCGCTGGCGCTCGGCGCCCCGGCGCTGGTCGCGGCGCTCGCGCCGGGCCTGGCCTCGCCCGACGACGCGGTCCGCTGCGTCCGCGCCGCCGCCGTGACGGTCGTGATGTTCGGCGTCGCCGGGTTCATGAGCGCGACGCTGCGCGCCCACGGACGGTTCGGCCCGCCCGCCGCGATCTACCTGGCCTACAACGCGGGGATCATCGCGTCGATCCTGCTGCTGCGGGACCGCTGGGGCGTGCTGAGCGCGGCGGTCGGCGTCGCGCTGGGCAGCGTGTTCATGGTGCTGGCGCAGCTCCCGGCGTTCGTCCGGTGCCTGCGTCCCGCGCCGCGCGCGCTGCCGTCCCCGGCGACCGCGCTGCTGCCCGCCGCCGTCGCGTCCGTCGCGGTGTTCACGCTCGCCCGGCAGGCGCAGGTGTTCGTCGAGCGTTTCCTCGGCGCCGGGCTCGCCGCCGGGACGATCTCGGAGCTGAACTACGCGCAGAAGGTCGCGCAGGTCCCGATGGTGCTGTCGCTGCTCGTCGTGACGGTGACGTTCCCCCGCCTCGCGCTGGCGTCCGCCGAGGACGACGCGCGCGCGGTCCGCGACCGCGTCGAGAACGACATCCTGCACGTCAGCGCCCTGGTGCTCGCCGCGACCGCGTTCCTCGTGGCGTGCGGCGGGGACGTCGTCGCGCTGCTGTTCCGGCACGGCGCGTTCGGCGCGGACGCCGCCGACGGCACCGCGCGCATCCTCCGCGTCTACGCGCTCGGGCTGTGGGGCCAGACGATGGTCGGCGTCGCGGCGCGCGCGTTCTTCGCCCGGCGCGGCCCGATGTGGCGGCCCGCGCTCGCCACCGCCTGCGGCCTGGCCGTGACGGTCGCGGTCGGCGTGCTCGGCGTCCGGCTCTGGGGCGCCCCCGCGCTCGCCGCCGCCAACGCCGCCGGGATCACCGCCGGGGCGCTGCTCATGCTCGCCGGGGTCCGCGCGCGCGTCGCGCGGATCCGGTTCCGGGTGCTCGCGCGCGGGCTCGCCCGGCTCGCCGTCGCGGCCGTCGCCGCGTGCGCGGCCGGGCTCGCGGCGCGCGACGCCGTCGCCGCGCCCCTGCCCGCCGCCCTGCTCGGCGGGCTCGCGGTGCTCACCGTCTTCGCTCTCGTCGCGCTGCCCCGGGCGGCCGTGCTCCGGCCGCCGTCCCGCTTCGCCCGCCGCACGGAAGGACTCCGATGACCCCGCCCATGCCGCTGGTGCTGATGTACCACTCGGTGGACTACTACGAGGACGACCCGCACCTCGTCACGATCACCCCGCCGCGCTTCGAGAGACAGCTCAAGTGGCTCGCCGCGCGCGGCCTGCGCGGCGTGAGCGTCCGCGAGCTGCTCGCCGCGCAGCGGGACGGCACCGCGCGCGGCCTCGTCGGGCTCACCTTCGACGACGGGTACGCCGACTTCGCGACCCGCGTCGTGCCGGTGCTCGTCCGGCTCGGGTTCACCGCGACGGTGTTCGCGCTGTCCGAACGGCTCGGCGGGCACAACGCGTGGGACACCGGGCCGCGCAAGAACCTCCTCACCGCCGAGCAGCTCGCGGCCGTCCACGACCTCGGGATGGAGGTCGCGTCGCACGGACGGCGGCACGTGTCGCTGACCGGCCTGTCCACGAAAGAGATGGACGACGAACTGGCGGCGAGCCGCACCGCGCTGGAGGACGTCCTCGGCGCTCCCGTCACCGGCTTCGCCTACCCGTACGGGCACGCGGGGCTGCGGGAGGTCACGGCGGCGCGGTGCGCGGGGTACGACTACGCGTGCGCGATCCGTCCGTCGTTCGGGTCGCGGCACGCGCTGGCCCGGACCTACGTCGGCGAGCGCGACCGGCGGCTGCGGCTGCACGCCAAGCTCCGCCGCCACGAACTCCAGTGGCGGGTGCGCGTATGACCCGGGTGCTGCAGGTCATCACGGGACTCGGACGCGGCGGCGCGGAGCGGCAGCTCGCCGGGCTGGTGCGGCGCCTGCCGGTGGAGTGCGAGGTCGTCTCGCTCACCGGCGGCGGCCCGGTCGCGGACGAGATCCGCGCGCTCGGCGTGCCCGTCCACGAACTCGGGATGCGCGGGAACCGGGACCTGACGGCCCTGCCGCGTCTCGTCCGGCTGATGCGGTCGCGGCGGTTCGACGCCGTCCACACCCACCTGTACCGGGCGTGCGTGTACGGACGGGTCGCGGCGCGGCTCGCCGGGGTCCGCCGGATCATCGCGACCGAGCACTCGCTCGGCGCGGGCGAGATCGAGGGACGGCGCGCGACGACGGGCGTCCGCCTCATCTACCGGTCGACCGAGAGGCTCGGCGCGGTGACGGTCGCGGTGTCCCCGACGGTCGCCGACCGGCTGCGCGAGTGGGGCGTCCGGGACGTCGTCGTCATCCCGAACGGCATCGACGCCACCGCGTTCGCCTTCGACCCGGGCCGCCGCGCCGCGCTGCGCGCCGAACTCGGCGTCCCGCCCCGCGAGCCCGTCTACGGCTGCGCGGGACGGCTCGTCCCGGGCAAGCGCGTGGACGTCCTGATCCGCGCGTTCGCCGGCCTGCCCGGCGGACGGCTCCTGATCGTCGGCGACGGCCCCGAGCGCCGCGCCCTGGAACGTCTCGCCTGGCGCCTCGGCGTCGGCCCCCGCGTGGTGTTCCGCGGCGAGACCGGCGACGTCGCGGGCGCGCTCGCCGCGATGGACGTGTACGCGACGCCGTCCCGGCAGGAGACGTTCGGGCTCGGCGTCGTGGAGGCGATGGCGGCCGGCCTGCCCGTCGTCTACACGACGTGCCCGGCGCTGGACGACCTGCCCGCCCGGCTCGCCCCGCACGCGCGGCGCGTCCCGGCGGACCCGGCGGCGTTCCGGGAGGCGCTCGCGCGCTTCCCCGTCCCGGACGCGGTGCGGCTGCCCGTCCCGGCGGCCGTCGCGACCTACGACATCGGCGAGCACGCGCGGGCGCTCGCCCACCTCTACACCGGCGTTTTCACCGGCCCCTCGACCGGCCCGGCCCCAGCGGAAGGCGGATCGACTCCATGGCCCACTACCGGGGAACTGCCCGAAGTCTCGTCCGGCGCGGCGGTCTCGCCGCGTCGCTGATCCTCGCGGGCACCGCGACCGGCGCGGGGTACGCGCTGCTGCGGACGCCCGAGTACGCGGCGACGGCGCACGTCATCGTCGTCGACGACGCCGGCGCCGGACCGGCCGGGGTGAACTTCGCCCAGGCCTACGGCCGGCTCGCGACGCTGCCGGAGACGCTGCGCTGGTCGGAGCGTCCGTGGCCGGGCGAGCGCGCGGGGGGTGGGGTGCCCGCCGCCGCGCAGGGCAAGCTGCGCGCGTCCACCTCGCCGGACGCGCCGCTCATCCGGATCACCGGCACCGACCCGTCGCCCGAGCGCGCCGCCGCCTACGCCAACGCGGCGGCCGACGCGCTCGTCCGGTTCGGCGAGGTGCGGCGCCGCGAGACCGGCGTGCGGCCGACGCTGATGAACGACGCCGCGCCGCCGCTCGTCCCGGCGGCGCCGCGCGGCCCGCTGGACGTGGCCGTCGGCACGGCCGTCGGCGTGCTGCTGGCGGGCCTGGTGTCGCTGGCCGGGCTGCGGCCGTCGCGCCGCCGCAGGCCCGCGCCCGCCGCGCCCCTCTCGCGTGAGCCGGTGTGGCCGTGAGGGTGCTGCATGTGGCGCAGCCGACGGTCGGCGGGGTCGCGGCGTACGTCGCGGCGGCCGTCGCCGACCAGGCCGCGCGCGGGTTCGAGGTCACCGTCGCCTGCCCGGACGGCCCGCTCGCCGACCACGTCGGGGACGCGCACCGCCTCTGGCCCGCGCGGCGGTCGCCGACGCGGTCGGTGTGGCGCGAGGTCCGGGCGCTGCGGCGGGTGGTGGACGAGGTCACGCCGGACGTCGTGCATCTGCACTCGTCCAAGGCGGGCCTGGCCGGACGGCTCGCCGGGCTGGACGCGACCGTTCTGTTCCAGCCGCACGGCTGGTCCTGGTACCCCGCGCAGGGCATGTGCTCGGTCGCGGCGCTGCTGTGGGAGCGGCGGGCCGCGCGCCGCGCCGACCGGATCATCTGCGTCGGCGACGGCGAGCTGGAGCGCGGCCGGGCCGCCGGGGTGGACGCGCGGTACGCCGTGATCCGCAACGGCGTCGACCTGAAGCGGTTCGCGGTCGCGGGCGACGCCGAGCGGGCCGCCGCGCGCCGCGCCCTCGGCGTCCGGGGCGGGCCGCTGGCGCTGTGCCTCGGCCGCGTGACCCCGCAGAAGGGCCAGGACGTCCTGCTCTCGGCGTGGCCGCGCGTCGTCGCGCGCCGCCCGGACGCGCGGCTCGCGCTCGTCGGCGACGGCACGCCGGACCGCAAGGTCCCGCGCGGCGTCCTCACGGTCCCGGCGGTCGCCGATCCGCGGCCGTGGCTGGTCGCGGCGGACGTCGTCGTGCTGCCGTCGCGCTGGGAGGGCCTGCCGTTCGTCGCGCTGGAGGCGATGGCCACCGGACGGTCCGTCGTCGCCAGCGACGTCCCGGGCCTCGCCGAGGTCGTCACGCCGGACGTCGGCGCGCTCGTCCCGCCCGAGGACCCGCGCTCGCTCGCCGCCGCGCTCGCCGAACGGCTCGCCGACGACTGCCCGCGCACCGCCGCCGAGGGCGTCGCCGCCGCCCGCGCCGCCACCGCCTACGACGCGGACGTCACCTACGCCGCGCTCGCCGCCCTGACCCTCGACGTCGCCGGTTTCGGCGCGCCCCCCGTGAAATGAGACCGCCCGTGCTGGACCCCGAGCTGCCCGTCCTGCTGCTGCGCACCGATCCGAACCCGTTCCACCACGGGACGCTCGGGGCGATCCGGTCGTTCGGCCGGGGCGGCGTCGCCGTCCACGCCGACCTGGCCGGACGGCCCGAGCCGTCGGCGGCGTCCCGGTATCTGCGGTCGCGGATGCCCGGGGAGCCGTCGGCCGCGCGGCCGGGCGCGCTGCTGCGGCGGCTCGCGGCCGACGCCGAGCGCATCGGACGGCGTGCGCTGCTCGTCCCGCTGGACGACGCCACGGCGATCTTCACGGCCGAGCACGCCGACGACCTCGCCGCGCACTTCGTCCTGCCGCCGCCCGGGACGCCGCGCCGCGTCGCCGACAAGGCCGCGCTGACGGACGCGTGCGAGCGGCGAGGCATCGCCGTCCCCGAGTGCCACCGGCCCGGGTCGCGCGACCATCTGGACGAGCTGGTCGCCAAGCTCGGCCTGCCGCTGATCGCCAAGTGGGCGCGGCCGTGGCTGCTGGCGCCGGGCGCCCGCAGCACGACGCTCGTCCGTTCCGCCGAGCACGCCGAGCGGTTGTTCGCGGCGGCGGGGGACGCGGCGGGTCCGCTGCTGCTCCAGCGGCTCGTCCCGCCCGGCGGCGACTGGTTCTACCAGGCGTACTTCGACCGCGCGGGCGCGTGCCTGTTCAGCGCGACCGGACGCAAGCACGTCGCCTACCCCGAGCACACCGGCCACACCGTCGCGGGCGAGTGGGTCCACAACCCGAAGCTGGACGAGCTGGCGACCGGGATCGCGGGCGCGCTCGGCTGCCGCGGCGTCGTGGACCTGGACTTCCGCTACGACGCGGCGGCGGGCGTGTACCGGCTGCTGGACGTCAACCCGCGGCTCGGCGCGCAGTTCCGGCTGTTCACCGACGGACGCGGGCTGGACCTCGCGGCCGTCCTGCACCTGGACGCGTCGGGCCGCGCGGTGCCGCCGTCCGTCCCCCGGCACGGCCGGACGCTCGTGGTGGAGAACCAGTACCTGCGGCGGGCGCTGCGCACGCCGGGCGCGCTCGGCCGCTTCCGGGGGCTCGCGGCGTCCGGTGAGACGGCCTGGTTCGACCGGGCCGATCCCGGCCCGTTCCTGGCGATGGCTCGGGCGAGCGCCGTCCGGGTCCTGACGAAAGGATGGAAATGACGCGGATAGGTGCGGTGGTCGTCGGTGCGGGCCCTTATGGGCTGTCAGCGGCGGCGCATCTGCGGGAGCGCGGTGTCGAGACGCGGCTGATCGGTACGCCGATGCAGTTCTGGGACGAGCACATGCCGCTCGGGATGTGCCTGAAGTCGGAGCCGTTCGCGTCCAGCCTGGGCGCGCCGCGTCCCGGCCTGGCGTTCCCGGACTACGCGCCGGACGCGGCGTCCATCGGCGACCCGGTCCCGCTGGACGTGTTCACCGCCTACGGGCGCTGGTTCGCCGAGCGCGCGGCGCCGACCGCCGAGGTCACCCGCGCCGAGCGGATCGAACCGGACCACACCGGCTACCGGGTCGTGCTGGCGACGGGCGAGACGGTGCGGACGGCGTCGGTGGTCGTCGCGGTCGGCGTGGGGCCGTTCGCGCACATTCCGGGCGAGCTGACGGACCTGCCGGCGCCGCTGGTGTCGCACAGTTCCGACCACCGCGACCTCGGCGCGTTCCGGGACCGGGACGTCGTGGTCGTCGGCGCGGGCCAGTCCGCGCTGGAGACGGCCGTGCTGCTCGCCGAGCAGGGCGCCCGCCCGACGCTCGTCGCGCGGACGTCCCGGCTGATGTGGAACACGGTTCCGCATGAGGCCGGCGGACGGCTGCCGACCGCGCCGCTGCACGGCCTCGGGCGCGGCTGGCGGACGTGGCTGTGGTCCGAGCGGCCCGCCACGACCCGCCTCCTGCCCTACCGGACGCGGCGCCGGATCGTCGCGACGACGCTCGGCCCGGCGGGCGCCTGGTGGCTGCGCGACCGCTTCGACGAGCGCGTCCGGACGCTGCTCGGCCACCGCGTCACCCGCGCCCGCGAGGACGCCGGCCGCGCCGTCGTCTTCACCCAGGGCCCCGACGGCCCCGAGCGCGTCACGGCCGACCACGTCATCGCCGCGACCGGGTTCGTCCCGGACCTGGACCGCATCCCGGCCCTCGCCCCGGCCCTGCGCGCGGGCCTGGCCCGCTGGAACGGCTCGCCGCGCCTGGACCGGAGTTTCCAGTCGTCCGCACCGGACCTGTACTTCGCGGGTCTCGCGGCGGCGGCGTCCTTCGGCCCGGTGATGCGCTTCGTCCACGGGACGGACTTCGCGGCGTCCCGCCTGGCCCGCGCCATCGCGTCCCGCACCCGCGGCCCGCGCCCCACCGACCGCCTCGCCCACGTCTGACGGCGTCCGCGCGCGACCTCGCCCGCGCGACCGTCGCCCTGCGCGGACGCCGGCCTGGCGGTCTGGCGGGTGGCGGGTGTGGGGGCGTCCGATGGGTGGGCCGTTCGTCGCTCGATATCGACCGTCCGTCGCACTGTGATGACAACACGTGAACTTACCGTGGAGTAGGCCCTACGTTCACAGAGTCGGTGCGGGCGACCGTCTCGGGGGGAGCGGTCGCCGCCCGCGTTTCGCCGGTGCGCGGCCGGACGGGTCGTTCAGGGGCTGACCCGTCCTGTGCACTGGAACGACGAGAGCGCACGCGGCGCCACCCGGTTCGGGGTGGCGCCCCGTGCGCTCATCGCGTTTTCCGTACTCTCCGTACTGGGAACATCACCCAAGGTAATGATCCTGTTGCGAAGGGGGACGACCATGAAGCTCCGCCGCAGTCTCGCCGGGACGGCGCTCCTCGCGCTGGTGCTGGCGGCTCCGCAGACCACGATCCCGCGCGCCCTGGCGAAGGGCGTCGTGCCGTGCCACGAGGGAACCGGCGACGCCGCCGCGCTCGCGAAGGCGTTCCGCGCGGGCGGGGAGATCCATCTGGCGAAGGAGTGCGTCTACACCGTCAAGGCTCCGGCGGCGGCGCGGGCGGCGCTGCCGCGCGTCACCCGGGACACCGGGCTGGACGGCGCGGGCTCGGCCATCCAGTGGAGCGGTCCACGCGCGCTGCTGGACATCGCGCCCGACGCGAACGTCACGTTCACGAACGTCCGGCTGGAGAACACCTCGGGCGGCGCGCAGATCGCCGTCGGCCAGGGCGGGCACCTCATCATCGGCGGCGGGAGCCACTTCTTCGGCCTGAACGCCTGACGCTCCGTCCGCCGGGTAGGGAGCACGGAGCACGTCCGAGGAGGAACCGTGGCCCACTACCGCCGGGTCGGCGACGTACCGCCCAAACGCCACACGCAGCACCGGGACCCGTCCGGCGCGCTGTACTACGAGGAGCTGATGGGCGAGGAGGGCTTCTCGTCCGACGCGTCGCTGCTCTACCACCGCGCCCTGCCCGCCGCGATCACGGACGCGCGGGTCTGGGAGGCGCCCGACGCCCGGACGGTCCCGAACCATCCGCTGAAACCCCGCCACCTCCGGCTGCACGACCTGTTCCCGGAGGGGACGCACGCGCGGACGGACGTCGTCACCGGACGCCGTCTCCTGCTCGGCAACGCCGACGTGCGGCTGTCGTACGCCGCCGGGACGGCCCCGTCGCCGCTCTACCGCAACGCGACCGGCGACGAGGTCGTCTACGTCGAGTCCGGGACGGCGACGGTCGAGACGGTCTTCGGCGCGCTCCCGGCCGAGCAGGGCGACTACGTGGTGCTTCCCGCATCCACCACGCACCGCTGGGTGCCCGCGGGGGACCGGCCGCTGCGCGCGTACGTGATCGAGGCGTCCGGGCACGTCACGCCGCCGAAGCGCTACTTGTCGCGGTACGGCCAGTTCCTGGAGAGCGCGCCGTACTGCGAACGCGACCTGCACGGACCGAACGCCGTGGTCCAGCGCGAGGGCGCGGACGTGGAGGTGCTCGTCAAGCACCGAACGTCCGCTGGCATCGCGGGCACCCGCCTCACCTACGCCGCGCATCCGTTCGACGTGGTGGGCTGGGACGGCTGCCTCTACCCCTACACGTTCAACATCCGGGACTTCGAGCCGCTGACGGGCCGCGTCCACCAGCCGCCGCCCGTCCACCAGGTGTTCGAGGGGCCGAACTTCGTGGTGTGCAATTTCGTGCCCCGCAAGGTGGACTACCACCCGCTGGCGATACCCGTCCCGTACTACCACTCGAACGTCGATTCGGACGAGGTCATGGTCTACGTCGGTGGCGACTACGAAGCGCGCAAGGGTTCGGGCATCGCGCAAGGCTCGCTGTCCCTCCACCCCGGAGGCCATCCCCACGGTCCGCAGCCCGGCGCCTACGAACGGGGCATCGGCGTTGAGTTCTTCGACGAGCTGGCCGTCATGGTGGACACCTTCCGTCCGCTGGAGCTGGGCGAGGCGGCCACGGCGTGCGAGGACCCGTCCTATGCCTGGTCCTGGTCCCGGTAGGTCACCAGTCGCGCTCCAGCGGGAGGTCCCACGGGACGCTCCACGGCCCGTCGGGGTCGGCGGCGAGGTCCCGGACGACCTCCTCGTACCGACCCTGGTTGATCGGTTCGCGTCCCGCCCACAGGTAGCGCGCCTGCAAGTAGCACGCCGCCATGTCCCGCCACGACACGTACCGCTGCTGGACGGCCCGCGCCGAGGCCAGGATGCGCGTCCAGCAGTCCTCGGCGTCGAGCCAGCCGACCATGTGGCCCCAACGGAGGACCATGAAGGCGCGTCCGGCGTCCCAGATCAGGTAGCGGCCCCGGTTGGCCTGGAAGGCGAGGTCGGCGTGCAGCTCCAGCCGGTCGGCCTCCACCTCGGCGAAGTCGGGACGGCCGAGCGCCTGCGTCAGGAACCAGTTCAGCTCGGCGGCGCCCGGCCCCGGCGGGCGCTCCCCGGTGAGCAGCGGGACGAGATGGGGCAGCAGGTCCACCGACGCCGTCCCGTACCGCAGTTCCACGAGCCGCGCGAGGGAGCCGACGTCGTCGCCCACGTCGTCGCCGAGCCCGATCCGGCGCGCGACGCGCAGCAGCCGGACGTACTCGTCCCGCTCGTCCCCCGCCAGGGCGGCGGCGACGGCGGCGCCCTCCTCGAACTCGGTGCGCATCCCGTGCCGGAGCAGGAAGCCGACCTGCTCGTCCAGGAGGTCGGCGTCGTAGGCGCCCCACACCTCGAACAGCATCCGCAGCGCGCCGATCCGGTCGGCCGGCGGCGCGCCGAGCCGGTCCACCGGGTAGCCGTTGATCGCCGCGAAGTGGGCGCAGAGGCCGAGCAGCCAGCGCTGCACCGGCGTCGGCGGACGCCCCTCGGGCGCCGTCCCGGCGTGCCACGGGGTGACCCGCGCCCGGTCCAGGCCGTGGACGACCGGCGCGTACACGTCCGGGTCGCAGGGGTCGAAGTGCTCCCGGACGAGTTCGGCGGGGTCGAGGGTGCGGGTCTGCTCGTCCAGGCCGGTGACGCGGAGGACGAAGGAGCTTTGCGCGGGGCGTCCGGGGACGTCCTCGACGACCCACCGGGCGCCGTGCGACCGGATGAGGACGTCCGCGAGGTAGGCCGCCAGAGCGATCTGGAGGGAGACCCAGGGGTCCTCGTCCGCGTCGTCGTCGGGGAACTCCGCGATGTAGTCCTCCAACGGTTCGAGCAGCGCCAGCGGACGCCGTTCGTAGGCGTCGTGGTCCATCCCGACCTCGTCGATCAGCCACGCCACGTGGGTCCACGCGTCCTCGGCGAACTCCGAGAGCAGCGCGCGGGCCCGTGCGACGTCCATGTCCTCGCTGATCACCTGGCACGCCTCCCGGAGAGTCGCGAAAGTCCGTAATGTTACCGTCCGGTGGCGCTGCGTCCAGGTGGACGGTTTTCGGTGCCGACGCGATCGGAGGCTTCCGGTGGAGATCCCCGACGAGATCGTGGACTGGCGCACCAAGGGGCTCTGGCTCCCCGACGGCCCCGTCGCCGCGTCCGCGTTCGCCGCCGCCCGCCACCCCCTGTTCGGCGGCCCGTTCACCTGGCCGGTCCTGGTCGCGCGCCGCGCCGCGCTGGACCGCAACATCGCGACGCTCGCCGCGTTCGCCGACCGGCACGGCCTGGCGTTCGCGCCGCACGGCAAGACGACGATGGCGCCGTCGCTGTTCGCGGCGCAGCTCCGCGCGGGCGCGTGGGGCATCACGGCCGCCACGGCGAACCAGGTGCTCGCGTACCGGCGGTTCGGGGTGCCGCGCGTCCTGCTCGCCAACGAACTGCTGGACCCGACCGCGCTGCGCTGGCTCGCCGCCGAGATCGCCGACGGCTTCGACGTGCTCCTCTACGCCGACTCGGTGGAGGGCGTCGCCGCGCTGTCGGACGCCGCCGGGCCGCGTCCGTTCCGCGTCCTGGTCGAGCTGGGCCACGCGGACGGGCGCACCGGCTGCCGGACGGCCGCGGAGCTGACGGCCGTGGCGCGGGCCGTCGCGGACGCCCCCGGCACCGAACTGGCCGGTGTTTCCGGCTACGAGGGCCTGTTCACCGAGCCCGACGGCGCCGCCGCCTACCTGGACGCCCTGCGCGACGCCACCCGCGCGCTCACCGGCCTGCTGCCGCCGTCGGTGATCGTCAGCGCGGGCGGCAGCGCCTACTTCGACCTGGTCGCGGACCGGCTCGGCGGCGACTGGCTGCCCGGCCACGACCTCACGGTCGTCCTGCGCAGCGGGGCGTACGTGTCGCACGACCACGGCCTCTACGTCGAGAAGACGCCGTTCAACCGCGTCGCCGGCTCGCTGGACGCGGCGCTGGAACTCTGGGCGCAGGTGACGTCCGTGCCCGAGCCGGGCCTCGCGATCGTCGGGATGGGCAAGCGGGAGGCGCCCTACGACGCCGGCCTGCCCGTCCCGCTGCGCGTCCGCCGCCGGGACGGCACGGTCGAGCCCGCCGACGGCCTGCGCGTCACCGGCACGTCCGACCACCACGCGTTCGTGGCGGGCGACGGCGTCCGTCCGGGCGACCTGGTCTGCTTCGGGATCTCGCACCCCTGCACGGCGTTCGACAAGTGGCAGGTGATCCCGGTCGTGGACGACGCCTACACCGTCGTGGACCTCATCCGCACCTACTTCTGACCCGTCCGGTGCGCCGCCGCGGCGGCCTGCTCGGCGGTCAGCGGTCCGGCCGGCAGCGGACGCGCGGCGGCGGCGCGCAGACCGTCGAGAGTGAACGCCAGCCCGCGCCGCCAGGCGTCCGGCGCGGCGTGCCGGGTGGCGGCGGCCTGCGCGGCGACGGCCGCGAAGACGAGCACGAGATCGTGCGGGCTGAAGTCCGCGCGCAGCGACCCGTCGGCCCGCGCCGCCGCCGCGAACGCGTGGCCGCGCGCGAAGGAGTCCGCGCAGACGGCCGCGAGCCGGGGCGTGTCGGCGAAGCGGCGGGTGATGACGTCGCCGAGCGCGGGATCGTCGGCCATCAGCGCCCCGATGCCCTCCACGTACCGGACGAACCGGTCCCACGGGTCGGCCCCCTCGTCCGCGTGCCGGACGGCGGCGGCGAGCTTGGCGGCGGCGACGTCCGGCACGACCGCGTCGATCAGCGCCTCGCGCGTCCCGAAGCGGTGGTAGAGCGTCCCGGTGCTCACCCCGGCGCGGCGGGCGATCTCCTCCAGCGGGCAGTCCAGGCCGCGTTCGGAGAACAGCTCGACCGCGGCGGCGGTGAGCTTGGCGACGCTGCGCTGCGCGTCGGCGCGCAGGCGCGGGCGTGCGGGTTCGCCCATCGGTCCTCCCATAACTTGACGGTTGCCTCAAATTAGCTGCTACCGTTGAACTTGACGGTCACATCAATTTACCGGGAGTCCACCATGCCCAAGACCATCGCCGTGCTCGGCGCCGGACCCGGCCTCGGCGCCGCCACGGCCCGCCGGTTCGGCCGCGAGGGATTCGACGTCGCGCTCGTCGGCCGCCGCCCCGAACCCCTCGGCGCCCTGGTCGAGATCCTGGACCAGGAGGGCGTCCGCGCCGCCGCGTTCCCGGCCGACCTGGCCGATCCCGCGGGCGTCCCCGCGCTCATCGACGCGATCACCGGGCGGCTCGGGCCGATCGACGTCGTGGAGTACGCCCCCATCGGCTCCGCCCCGCCGTTCGCCCCCGCCGCCGGGCTCGCCGCCGCGACGCTGCGCGGCCTCATGGACCTGCACCTCTACACGCCCGTCGAGGTCGCCCGCGCCGTCGTCCCGGGGATGGTCGAGCGCGGCGACGGCGCGTTCCTGCTGGCCCAGGGCGTGTCCGCGCTGGAGGGGGCGCCCGGCATGAGCGGCGTCGGGCCGGTGATGGCGGCGGCGCGCAACTGGGTCCAGTCGCTGCACGCCGAACTCGCCGACCAAGGCGTCTACGCGGGGACGCTGACGATCGGCGCCTGGATCGAGGGCAGCGCCGCGCAGCGGGCGGCGGCCGAACACGGGCACGGCGGGCCGGTCGTCGCGCCCGAGGACCTCGCCGACCACTACTGGGACCTCTACACCAAGCGCGACCGGGCCGAGCGGATCGTCCCGGCGCGCGGTTAGGCTCCGGGGCGGGCGCCGACGGAACGGTGAAACCGCTGGACATCCCCCGTCACCCGACGAAGGGTTGTCATTCGGTCACGCTGCGTGGCAAGATGGCGGCTCGCACGACCGTCGTCCGCCCCGGCCGTCCCCCGCCGGACGACTCCTCCCGAGGTCCAGGAGTTCCGCATGACCGAGCCGCCAGCCCGCGACCCCGACGTGCTCACCACCGCCGAGCTGGCGGCCAGACTCGCCCTGTCGCCGCAGACGGTGCGGCGGATGGCCAACGCCGGCCAGCTCCCCGCCCTCAAGACCGGCAAGGACTTCCGCTACTCGTGGGAGGCCGTCCGGCAGTGCCTGCGCCGGCCCTGGGACGACCCGGAGGCCGGGGACGGGCCGAAGAAGGGCGCGGGCGGCCAGGCCCAGCGCCGCGCCCGCGCCGGCGCCGCCCGCCACACCGAGTAGCGGCGCACCCGCTAGTGGCGGGCCGCGCCGCAGGACGGGCAGTGGCGCGCGTCGGCGCGCAGCGGCGCGGCGGCGCGCGTGCCGTCCTCGCCGCAGGCGTGGCAGCGTGCGTGTCGGCGGGCGGCGCCGAGGTCGGGCGCGACGATGGCGGCGAGCCCGCCCGCGAGCGCGGCGCCGTCCAGATGGCGGCCCCGGCGGCGCGGCGGGTCGGACGGTGCGGTCATGCTCTCCAGCCCATCAAGCCCGCGGGGGCGGCTCAACCGCGACATCCCCACCGGGACGTCAAAATCGTCCGCATAAGGTGGCGGCGATGACCCTCCGAGCGGCGGTGCCCGTCTTTCTCGTCCTCGCGGCCCTCTTCGCGGCCGTGCTGGTGCGGCACGGCGAGCCGTTCGGCGTGGACCGGGCGCTGCACGCCTGGTGCGTCGGCCACCGGCCGGGCGCGGTGCGGGACGCGGCCGTCGCGCTGACGTCCACCGGCGTCGGCGTCGTCCCGTACGCGATGGCGGCCGGGGCGGGCATGCTCGTGTACCGGCGCGTGCGCGGGGCCGTGGGCGCGGCGCTGTTCCTGCTGGGCGTGGCGGTCGTCCGGCGGCTGCTGGCGGACGTGGTCGCGCGCCCGCGCCCGCCGGTCGCCGACTGGGCTGTCCACGCCGGTGGATTCGCCTTTCCGTCCGGCCACACCACCACCGCCGCGACGGCCGCCGGGCTGCTGGTCTGGGCCGCGTGCGCGAAACTGCGCGGCGCGCGGCGGACGATCGTCATCGCCGCCGCCGTGACCTGGGCCTTCGCGGTCGGTGTTACGCGGATCTGGCTGGGCGTCCACTGGCCGTCGGACGTCCTCGGCGGATGGCTGCTCGCCGCCGCGACGGTCGGCGCGGCGGCCGCGGCGCTCCGCCGACCCGGAGCCCCGCGGTGAGACACCCGTGTCAAACTGTTCTTCTACGGATGGGTAGAAGGCCGTTTGTGCGGGGGTGCTCGATGGCCGAGGGCGGTGCGCGGCGTGCGGCGGGAACGCTCGAATCGAAGATCATGGCCGTCCTGCAGCGGGCGGGCGGGCCGCTCACGACGAGCGCGGTCCAGGCGCGGCTCGGCGAGGAGCTGGCGTACACGACGGTCGTCACGATCCTGACGCGCCTGCACGCCAAGGGCCTGCTCGTGCGCGCGAAGGAGGGCCGCGCGTACAGCTACGCGCCGGTCAGCGACGAGCCGGGCCTGGCCGCCCGGCGGATGCGCGCGGTGATGGACGGCCGGCCCGACCGCGCGACCGTCCTCGCCCGCTTCGTGGACTCGCTCACCGACCAGGACGAGCGGCTGCTGCGCGACCTCCTGGAAGGCGCGTGACGTGGACCTGGACGGCTGCCTGCCGCTCGCGGTGCCCGTCGTCGTGGGCCTGGCCGCCCGTCCGCTGTCGGGGCTGCTCCCCCCGCGCACGGCGACCTGGCTGCTCACCGCCACCGGCGCGCTCCTGGCCCTCACCGGGACGGCGACGCTCGCGCTCCTCGCGCTCGCCGGGGCGCTGCGGCTGCCGCTGATCGCGGCGCTCGCGGACCTGTCCCAGCGCGTCCTGCACCGCGACGACCCGACGAGCCCGCCGGTCGCGGCCGTGGCGGGCGCGCTGACGGTCGCGGCGCTCGTCGCGGCCGTCCGGACGGCCGTCCGGGAGGCCCGCGCGCTGCGGGCCGCCGCGCGGACGGCCCGCGACCTGCCCGGCGACGGTCTCGTGTCCGTGGTCGAGGACGCGGGCGTCGAGGCGTTCGCGCTGCCCGGCCGTCCGGGACGCGTCGTCGTGACGACCGGGATGCTGGCGCTGCTCACCGAGCCCGAGCGGCGCGTCCTGCTCGCCCACGAGCGCGCCCACCTGGCCGGGGGCCACCACCTGTTCCGCGCGGTCGTCCGGGTCGCGAGCGCCGCGAACCCGGTGCTGTGGCCGCTGCGCGCGGCGGTGACGTACACGACCGAGCGGTGGGCGGACGAGCGCGCCGCCGCGACGGCGGGCGACCGGCGCCGCGCCGCCCGCGCGATCGGCAAGGCGGCGCTGGCCGCCGCGCGCGACCCGGGACGGGTCGTGCTCGGCATCGGCGCCCCGGCGCTGTGCCGCCGCCGGACGCGTCCGGGCCCGGTGCCGCGCCGGGTCGCGGCGCTGCTGGCCCCGCCGCCGCCCCGCCGGCACGGGCTCGTCGCGGCGGTGGCGCTGCTGGCGGTGCTGGCGGTGACGGGCGTGCAGGACCGGGTGAGCGATCTGCACCAGGTCATCCACCGGGCACGCGAGGGGACCGCGCAGCCGCCCCGATGATCTACTACAATTTTTGTAGTAGATCGGGGGTCGGTCGTGGTCGTCAGGAAATGGCGTCGTCTCGTGCTGCGGGTGCTCGCCGCCGTCGCGGAGCCCGCGCTGATCGCGCTGCTGTGGCCCGCGAACCGCTGGCGGGCCCGGCGGGCGTCTGAACCGTCCCGTCGTGTCGTGTTCCTGGTGCAGCACGCGTACGGACAAGGCGGGACGATCCGGACCGTCCTGAACTGCGCGGGCTCCCTCGCCGACCGCTACGACGTCGCGGTCGTCGGCCTGGTCCGCACCCGCCGTGCGCCCGCGTTCCCGCTGCCCGACGGCGTCGCGGTGTCCTGCCTGGACGACCGCGTCGAACCGCCGTCCGGGCCCGTCCGCAAAGTCCTGTCGCGGCTGCCGAGCGTGCTGGTGCCGCGCGGCGAGCCGTCCTACAAGCACTGCTCGCTCTGGACGGACCTGCTGCTCCTGCGCTTCCTGCGGTCGCTGCGCGGCGGCGTGCTGATCACGACGCGGCCCAGCCTGAACCTGGCGGCGGCGGCGTTCGCGCCGCCCGGCGTCCGGACGATCGGGCAGGAGCACATGAACCTCGGCCGGCACCGTCCGGCCGTCCGCGCCCGGATCGCGCGCCGGTACGGACGCCTCGACACCGTCGTCACGCTCACCGCCACCGATCTCGCGAGCTACGAACGGGAACTCCCGCAGGTGCGGAGCCTGCGCTGCATCCCGAACGCCGTGCCCCCGCTGGACGGCCCGCCCGCCGACCCGCACGCCAAGGTCGTCGTCGCCGCCGGACGGCTCGTCCCGCAGAAGGGCTTCGACCTGCTGCTGGACGCCTGGGAGCGCGTCGCCGACCGGCATCCCGGCTGGGAGCTGCGCGTGTTCGGCGCGGGCCGGCTGGAGGACGAGCTGCGCGCCGACATCGTGTCCCGCGGCCTGACCGGCAGCGCGTTCCTCATGGGCCGCAGCGCCGCGATGGGCGCGGAGCTGGCGCGCGCGTCGGTGTACGCGCTCAGCTCACGGTTCGAGGGGATGCCGCTCGTCCTCATCGAGGCGATGAGCAAGGGCCTCGCGGTCGTCGCGTTCGACTGCCCGACCGGGCCGGGGGAGGTCATGACCGACGGCGCCGACGGCCTGCTCGTCCCCGCCGCGGACGTCGCCGCGTTCGCGTCCGCGCTGGACCGCCTGATGGACGACGCCGACCTGCGGATCCGTCTCGGCCGCCGCGCGGCGGCGACGGTCGCGCGGTACGCGCCGGAGATCGTCGCGGACGAGTGGGCGGCGCTGCTGGACGATCAGCCCCGCTCGTCGTCCTGACCGAGCAGGCGCAGGAGCAGGCGCTCGTCGGCGGGGGACAGCTCGTCCACGAACCGGGCGAGCACGTGGGCGCGCTCGCCCTCCTCGCCGAGCAGGTGCCGCATCTGCGCGGCCCGGCGGGACGCGTCGTCGCGCAGGAACGAGTAGGCGTAGGCGCGTCCGGCGCGCACGCGCCGCACCGCGCCCTTCTCGTGCAGCCGGACGAGGACGGTCATCACGGTCGTGTACGCGGGGGCCTGCCGCAGGCGTTCGACGACATCGCGGGGGGTGAGCGGAGCGTCCGCCGCGGTGAGCACCGCGAGGACCTCGGCCTCAAGATCGCCCTTGCCGCGGCGGCCACCTGCGGGTGTGGGCACGTTCGATCCCCTCCATCGCGCGCCGCCGGACGACGGACATCGTTGCCCATTCTATGTACTACTCAGTTGTAGTAGGAGTGTCGGGGCGGGCCGCTCACCCCGGACAGCGCCCCGGCGTGCGCGAACGTCACGTCAGATGATGCGGTGCCGTCCGAGCCGCGCCAACTCGGTCTCCCACTGGATCCGGCGCCGCCGGTCGCAGCTCTGCCGGACGAGCAGGTACGCGGCCAGGAACGGCAGCCCCGCCGCGCCCGCCGCGACGATCCCGGCCAGGGACGCGTTCGCGATCGTCTCGGCGTGCTTCTGCGGCCGTCCGGTCAGCCGGCCGTCGGTGTCGGCCCAGATGCCGCGCCGGTCGCCGGGGGCCGCGCCGAACCAGGCCCACGTCTCGGCGGTGCGGATGGTGCCGTCCGGGGCGTCCCAGCGCAGGACGGCGTACTTGGAGGAGTTGCGTCCGCCGTCCTGCTTCACCTTCACGTCCGTGACCCGCGCGACGGCGTGGTACCGGGACGCGCCCTGCACGCGCTCGGTGCGCAGGCCCGCGTCGTACGTCCGCGTCGCGGTGCGCCCGGCGACGAACGGCGCGACGACGAGGAACAGCCCGAGGAGCACGAGACCGACCGTCCACTGGACGCGGTCGACGGGGCGGCGCAGCGGATTGCGGTCGAACCCCAGCCGACGGCGCAGTCGGCCGACCCCGGCCGCCCCGGCGCGCACGCGCGTGATCATCGTGACTCCCTCAGAAACGTTCCGCCCAGGTCCACGGTAAGCGCCGGACGGCGCTCCCGACCACGGGCCGAAGGTCCCTGCCGCACGGGCCGCCCGCCCTCCGACGACCACCCGTCCCATCCGGTTCCCCGCGCATCACCAGCCGCGTCCGAACGGACCCGCGAGGAGACCCGCCCCCCGTCCCCGCCAGTACCGGAGTCAGGCTTTCACGCCACCATTCACCAAGCGGATGCGGTGACGTCCCGTTGCAGGAATTCGAGCCGGTTCCCGACGGCGTCGAACGCGTACAGCCGCCGATGCCCCGGGAAGTCGCCGTCCCATTCATGCGGGACGCTCTGCTCCGTGAGCCGCCGCGCGAGCCCGTCCAGATCGGCGACGTGGACGCCCGGATGCGCCTTGCGCGCGGGCCGGAAGTCGTCCTCGACACCAAGGTGGATCTCCAGCGTCTCCGCGCGCACCCACAACCCGCCGCGCGCGGCCAGGACCGGCGGTTTCTCGATCTCGGTCATGCCGAGGACACCGACGTAGAACGCCCGGCACGCGTCCTCGCTCCCCGCCGGAATCGCGAGCTGGACGTGATGCAACGCGAACCCGAACGGCGACGCGCACTCGGGTCCGTACCCCCGCTCCGATGTCTCCACGAGAACCCCCTTCCCTTCCTCCCGCCTTCTCACCCCGCCGCGCTCGATCGCAACTGGAATCATTGTGTCCGGCGACGCCGTCACGTCGCCGAACGCGAGCCGTCTCCTTTTGCCCGGGTTATTCGTCGCTCCTCTGCCGGGCGAGAAGGCGGAGCAGGCCGGCGGCCTCGGGCGCGGCGGCGAAGAAGCCGCGATCGACCTCGTCCACGACCTCGATCGTCCGCTGCGCCAACCGCGCTCCCGCATCGGTGACGCGGAGCAGCTTGGCGCGCGTGTCGGCAGGATCGACCTCGCGCCGGAGAAACCCCTTGTCCTCCAGCTTGCGCAGGACTTGAGACGTCATCTTCACATCCGTCCCGGCCTTGCGCGCCAGCGAGAGCTGGTTGGGATCCTCGCCGTGCGAGTTCATCCACCAGGCCGTGGCGAGCAGAACGAACTGGACATGCGTCAGGTCGAACGGCGCGAGCGCCCGGGCGATGTCCCGCTGCCACCGCAAGGTGACATGCCACAACATGAACCCCGGACTCCCCTCCGGATCACTGGCCACCCTCAGCCCTTCTCGGCCCGCCGCACCAACGCGTCGAGCACATCGGGGAAGTCGGCGGTGATGGCGGGCCCCAGCTCAGGCCCGACGACGTCCGCCGCCCGCCCGCTGATCTCCGTCCGGTAGACGACCCGCGTCCCCCCGCCCGCGCCCGGCTCCAGCCGATGCTCCGTCCGGACGACGAAGTCCCCGGCGTCCATGACGTCCACGAACCGCTCCCCGGCCACGACCTCGCTCAACGTCATCCGGATGACGTCCCCGTCGGGCATCGTCATGCTGAACGACGTCCCCGCCTCGAACGCCCCGTCCATAGCGACATTCACCACCCCCGAGTTCCACGACGCCCACGAGTCGACATCGGCCCACCACCGCCACACCTCCCCGGCCGCCACCGACGTCTCCACCGAGTGCTCGTACTCCCACATACCTCGCTCCTCTCGATTGCCTATGCACAGACTATCTCCGCACAGACTATCTGTCCACCCCTGGCGGCCCTGGTGCCGGCCTCGGGGGCACCCCGCTGTGAGCCTGCGCCTTCAGGGCTGTGGGGCCGTCTGCACCCGCGCACGAAAGCCTCTGCAATTCACCGCAAACTGGCTCAAAGCCCTTCCTTCGCCCGTGAATGTGGCAGAAGCCGCCGGACAGATCATCCCGATACGGTTACCATCGCCCTGCGGACCGGCCATCGACAGGGATGAGGAACGTGGGTTTTCAGACACCCCTCTACGAGCTGGACAAGTACCTTGAGTGGACGACCAGCGGCCGTGTCCAGCTCCCCGACTTCCAGCGGGGCTACAAGTGGGAAGACGAGCGGATCCGCCAACTGCTCGTCACGATCCTCCGGGGCCATCCGCTCGGCGTCGTCATGATGTTGAAGACGGGTAATGACCAGATCCGCTTCAAACCGCGTCCGGTTGAGGGCGTCGTGCTCCCTGCGGACACCGAGCCCGGTTGGCTGCTGCTCGACGGCCAGCAGCGATTGACCTCGCTGACCCAGGCTCTGACCGGTGACGGCGTCGTGCACACCAAGGACAGCCGCGGCAAGCTGATGGAACGCCGTTATTACGTGCACATCGCCACCGCGCTGCGAGGCGAGGACTGGATCGACGACGCGGTCCACTCTCTCCCCGGAGACGGCGTGCTGCGCAGCAACTTCGGCAAGGACATCGAACTCGACCTTTCGACGGCCGAGAAAGAACGTGCGAACGGATACTTCCCGGTCCGGCTGCTCTTCGGACCCGAGACCGTGAGCTGGCTCTTCAACTGTGTGGACAGGGAGCAGGCGAACGACTTCTATGCCAAGGTGATCAAGCGCTGCTCCACTTACAACATCCCGGCGATCGAACTGGACGAGACGACCAGCAAGTCCGCCGTCGCCACCGTTTTCGAGAAGGTGAACACGGGAGGCCTTCCGCTCAATGTCTTCGAGCTGCTCACAGCCACCTTCGCCGGCGACAAGAAGTATTACGACACTCACGGAACCGACTTTCGGCTCAACGACGACTGGCAGCAGACCCTCAGGATCTTCGCCGCGCACCCGGTCCTCGCATCGGTCGAGAACACCGACTTCCTACAGGCGGTGAGCCTGCTCGTAAGCCTCAAGCGGGCGAGGGAGGACGGCGTCGGACGGCCGTCCGCCGTATCCGCCCGGAAGGAGGACCTGCTCAAGCTCACGCTGGACGAGTACCTGGAGTGGGTGCGGCCGGTACGTGACGCGTTCGTGTGGTCGGCGACCTTCCTCGCCGACCAGCACATCTTCGACGTGAAGTTCCTGCCTTATCCGAAGCAGCTCGTCCCGCTCGCAGCCATCAAGGTCGTCCTCGGTGCGGACGCCGACCTTTATGGGGTGCGCGCCAAGCTCACCCAGTGGTTCTGGTGCGGCATCCTCGGGGAACTCTACGGATCCTCGATCGAGACCCGGTTCGCGCGCGACGTCGAGTCCGTACCGGACTGGGCGCGCGGAAGCGAAAGCGCCGCTCCGCGGACGGTCGCGGACTGCACCTTCGCGGCCTCCCGCCTCCTGTCACTGCGGACCCGCAACGCCGCGGCGTACAAGGGCATCTACTCCCTGGTCCTGTCCCAGGGAGCCAAGGACTGGATGTACGACAAGGCGCTGGACAAAGTCCAGTACGCCGAGCTGGCGGTCGACATCCATCATATTTTCCCGTACAAGTGGTGCCTCGGCCACGACATCGACCCGGCCAAACGGGAGAGCATCGTCAACAAGACGCCGATCTCTGCCGAGACCAACCGATCCATCGGCGGGGCGGCGCCCTCGGTGTACCTGCCGAAGATCGAGAAGAAGGCGGGCATCGTTCCCGCGCAGGTCGATGCGCTTCTCGCCACCCATCTGGTGGACGCCGCCGATCTACGGGCGGATGACTTCGACTCTTTCTTCAAGAGCCGGTTGGAGAAGCTCATCGCCGTCATCGAGGCCGCCACCGGCAAGCCCGTGCAGAACGACATGCAGGACAACGACGCCGAGGAGGAGCTGCAGAAGTTCGACCCGGAGGACGCCGCGGTAAAGCCCGACCTCGACGACCTGGAAGTCTGACGGACGGCTCTTGTGACGTGCCGCACCACCGGTATGCAAGGTGCATCGAAACGAAGATCGGAGCTGTCCGCACGCCGGGCGGGACATTTTCCGCACGGTAGTCCGCACGAAATCCGCACGAACGATTCCAGGCCCGCCCCCTCGGTGAGGGAACGGGCCTGTGAGCCGGTGTTTTCTGGGTCGGGGTGGCGGGACGGGATTTGAACCCACGGCCTGACTGGGTCCTGCACTGGTACAACGATGAGCTGGCCAAGGTTGCCCGACCGGCATGTACGGGCGTGCTACGTGCGCGAGCGGCTAGGAGTGTCCCGGCCGCTCGGAAGCCTCCGCCCAGGGGCACTATGCCGCCATCGTCGCCGCCCTGATCGTGGTCTTCTACCCGGCGTCGATTTCTAGCCGGTGGCCATGCATGGCACGGTGAGCGTCACAGGTCGCGTCCGTGGTACACGGCCGGTAACCAGGTGCACGGCGGCCGGTGAGTCAATCGCCTTGTCGCCGCGCACAGGGTGGTTCTATGCCGCGGTGGCGATGATTGATTTCCCCCGGCGGCCTGGCTATGAGGGCCTGGTCGCGGAGTATGTGGACACCGAGCCCGGCCAGGTGGTGCGGACGCTTCGGCCGATCATAGCCTTGAATAAGGTCATCGCCGTCTGTGAGGCGGTACGGACCGGTGCTGCTGCCGGTCGCCCACGGACCGGTCAGGGCCGTCGGGATGCGGCTTGGTGTCGCGCATTGCCGTGTGAAGCCGTCCAGGGCTGTCAGGTGCGTTCTAGGCACCAGCGTGCCCGGCAATCCCTTGAAGCGGCGCGGCGCCGTCCGAGCACTTGGCGCCCGATGGAATGCCGACGGGTGCATGTTCGAGGGTGCTGGGCCCTCGAACTCGTTGCGAAGACGGAAGCCTGGGAATTCATGCGTTCGGGTCGACCGTGCGAAGAAGGTCGAGGAAGCCGGTGAGCGTGCTCATCTGCTCGCCGGTCAAGGGGTCCGGGCTGAAGTGCATGGTTTCGTTCCTGATTCCGGCCACGGCCTTCATCAGATCCAGGAAGAGCTGGTGGTCCAGCGACCATTCGAGTTTGGCCCAACGCTCCGGCGGCTCCAAGAGGTACGGGAAGTTGCCCAATGTGAGGTCGCCTGCCGACCGCACATGTTCCGGCCGTCGCCGTGCGCTGCTGCGGATCTCGTCCAGCGTCAGCTTTTCGTTCACGCGGCGCCGCAACCGGCGTTCGATCTCTTCAATGAGGACGAACGGCCGGGCCAGGTCGTCGAATCGGCGGGTCAGGTCGGCCGCCGTGACGATCCCGCACAACCCCGACTTGTCCTGGCTGCGAACGAACACGAAGCCCCGGGTGTAGATCTGGTCGATCTGTTCGAGGAGCGGCTCGTGGTACTCCACGACCAGAGCCGCCACTGTCGCGTCGGCCAACGAGGCGCTCGCCCGCGCGACCTGGGCGCGTCCGATGGACTCCCAGCTCACCGCACCGTAGAACGTCCCGTCCTCCGAGACCACGGCGAGCTGCGAGTAATTCTTCAACACCATCAGGGTCGTCGCCTTGTGCAGCGAGTCTTCGGGCCGAACCGACTCGACGGCATCGTTCGCCGCCCGGAGGTCACCGATCCGCAGCGTGATCCTGGGCAGTTCGGAGGCGTCTTCGGTGTCGTCGGCCACCTGCGCCGGGAAGCTCGTCTCGCCGACGACCGGCTCCTCCCCGACCGGGACGAGCTGGATGAAGTTGTCGACCCAGCCTTCGGTGAACGCCGGCCGGGTCGCGAGGCCCTTCTCCTCGAGCGCCTCCTCGATCTCGGCGACGACGTTGGGCGTCCGGCGGGCGGCGTCCCAGTGGCCGAGGAGCGTCCTGATCGTGAGCCGAACGGGATCGTCGGGGCTGCGGTCGGCGGCCTCCGCCAGCAGTTCCGGGCGGCTACTCGCCTCGTACTCGCCCTCCGCTTTCTCAACGCCCGGATCAGTCCCATGGGCGGCGAGGTGCGCAACACGGCGCGCAGCGTCGAAACGGGTCAAGCCGCAAACCGTCAGCAGGGACCCGAGGCTGTCAAGCAGGTCCTGTCTGATGTCGTCGCGAGAAATATTGGTTCGGATCCATTTGACGGGCCGGACGTGCCGAAAGCCCTCCGGTGCATCATACCGATAGATGTACGGGCCGGTGATCCGCCCCACCGCCACTCGGCCAGGGTGGGTTTTGAGCGGGAGGACGACATGGTCACCCTCCTTGATGGTGTCCACGAATCGCCAAAGCTGGCCGGTCCAGTTGGCGATCCGCGCCTTGCCGTCGTCCGGATAGGTCTTCCGGACCATCCGTCGGAGGTCCTGTCTGGACTCGGCGCCTCCGATGTCCCCGAGTTCGTCCCAGCCCGCGATGACAAGCCCTTCGGTCAAAGCCTGGCTCTCACGCTCGCCGTCACGTCCGGCGCGGATCATCCAGGCCGCTGGAACCGACTCGGCCACGATCCACCACTCCCGTGATTCGACTCGTCTCTAAGATCCGACGACACTCTAACCCGAAGGTGAAGTGTGGTTCATCGACTTGCATCAGGAGCCCATTACTCGATACGCCGCCCACCCTCTCGGGCCATCAACTTCTCATTTCGTTCTGCGCCATCTCTGGTCAGAGTAAGATCCTGCGCACGACATCGCGGATCGTGACGAGGTAGGTGGTCTATGGAGTCCCTCATGCCGTCCGATCCGCGGCGGATCGGGGGAATCGAGCTGCACGGCCGGCTCGGTGAAGGCGGGATGGGGCAGGTCTTCTTCGGAGTCACCCCGGGTGGCGATCAGGTCGCTGTCAAGATCGTCCACAAGGCGTACGCCGATCGTGAGGACATCCGCGAACGGTTCGCTCGCGAAGTCACCGCAATGAGCATGGTGCAGGGCCCGCGCGTGGCCTCACTGATCGCCGCCGCCGGTCCGGACGACGACCAACCGTGGCTGGCGATGGAGTACGTCCGTGGGTTCACCCTGCGCGACTTCGTCCACGGGCACGGCCCCTTGGACGCCGGCATGGGCGCCGCGCTCGGTGACCTGCTCGCCGAAGGACTCGGCGCGGTCCATGAGGCCGGGCTGCTGCACCGCGATCTGAAGCCGGCCAACATCCTCCTCTCCGGCGACGGCCCTAAGATCATCGACTTCGGGCTGGTCTCGCTCGGCGAGGCGCTGGACAGCGGCGCCGCCGAGCTCACCACCAGCGGAGTCACACTCGGCACTCCGGTGACCATGTCGCCCGAACAGGTCTCGACGCCGACGAGCCTCACTCCGGCCGCGGACGTCTACTCGATGGGCGCGAGCCTGCTGTTCGCTCTGACTTCGCATTACCCGTACGAGCGTCGGCAGATGCCCGCCCTGCTGTGGGCGATCACGGACCCGGAGACGGCACCGGACCTGAGCGGGGTGCCACCAGAGCTGGTCCCGGTCGTCGCGGGGCTGATCGCCCACCGGGCGGACGAGCGTCACGACCTCGACGAAGCGCGGGACCGCTTCCAGCACTTGCTCGCGTCCGCCGGATTCGCGCCGGGCGAGGCGTACGTCCGGCTGGCAGCGGTCACCTACATCGAGCGGCCCTCCGATCCACCGGCTGATGTCGACCCTCCGCGCGCCGAGCCTCGGCGTGAGCGGACACCCCGTACACCGACCCCGGTCGTCGAGCGTCTAGCCAGTCGATTGAGTAGTGCCTACCAGCGCGACCGGTCCCTCTGACCGACTCCGGACGCCTACCCTGAGTGACTGGACGAGAAGGAGCCCTTGGAGTGACCGTCAGCGAGGCGACGCCGTACGCGCCGGGTGCGCGCATCGAGGTCCGCGACACCGAATGGATGGTCCGGACCTGCACACCGACCGAGCACGACGGTTACATGATCAGAGCCATCGGGGTGTCGGAGCTGGTCCGCGACGAGGACGGCGTCTTCTTCACCGGCCTCGACGACGTCAATCCGCTGCGGCCGGAGGACACCGAGCTCGTCGCCGACGACACTCCCCGCTTCGCCAAGAGCCGCCTGTACCTGGAGTCGGTGCTCCGCAGGACGCCGCTCCCCCAGTCGGAACGCGGCCTGGCTTTGCCGGACCGGTTTCTGCTGAACCCGCACGCCTACCAGCAGCGACCCGCCGAACTGGCCTTGAAGGGGCTGCGTCCGCGCGTCCTGATCGCGGACGTGGTCGGGCTCGGCAAGACGCTGGAGATCGGCCTGACCCTCGCCGAGCTGATCCGGCGTGGCCGGGGTGAGCGCATTCTGGTGGTCACTCCGCAGCAGGTGCTGGAGCAGTTCCAGCACGAGTTGTGGACGCGGTTCGCGATCCCGCTCGTCCGGCTCGACTCGGTGGGGTTGGAGCGCATCCAGCGGGACATTCCGGCGGGGCGGAACCCGTTCCTCTACTACAAGCGGGTCATCATCTCCGTCGACACCCTGAAGAACCAGGGGAAGTACGGCCAGCACCTGCGGAGCATGCACTGGGACGCCGTCGTCATCGACGAGTCCCACAACGTGATCAACAAGGGAAACCTGCGGAACGACCTTGCCGCACTGCTGGCCATGCACACCGATGCGCTGCTGCTGGCCAGCGCGACACCGCACAACGGCGTCGCCGAGTCGTTCGCCGAACTGATCAGCCTGCTCGATCCAGCTGCGATCGTCGACAAGAAGAAGTACTCCGCCAAGGACATCGAGCATCTCTATATCCGCCGCACGAAGGTGAGCTCGGAGGTGCGGGACCAGATCGGCGGCAAGTGGCCGGCGCGCGGTCCGTCCGAGGCGATCCACTGCACGGCGTCCAAGGCGGAAGAAGCCGTCTTCCGCGAGTTGAAGGAGACCTGGCTGCCAGGGCCCGCCCAGGCCGCTCCGGTCATCGGACGCGACCGACGACTGTTCCCGTACACGCTGGCCAAGGCGTTCCTGTCATCGCCCAAAGCCCTGTCCGTGACCGTCGGGAAGCGGATCGAGAACGCGACGGAGCCGCGCGAGATCGAGGCGCTGGGACGGCTGGCGCGGCTCACCGCCGAGGTCAGGGCCGACGAGACGTCCAAGCTGAAGGCGCTCGTCACCAAGCTCAAGGAGATCGGCGTCGACAAGGGCGACATACGCGCTGTGGTCTTCTCCGAGAGCGTTCCGACCCTGCAGTGGCTCCAGGAGGTTGTTCCAGGCGAGGTCGGTCTCAAGGACGACCAGGTCGAGATCATGCACGGCGGCCTGTCCGACCAGCAGCAACAGGGCATCGTCGAGAACTTCTCGCTCGCCGACAGCAAGGTGCGGGTCCTGTTCACGGGCGACGTCGCCTCCGAGGGCGTCAACCTGCACCGGCAGTGCCACCACCTGATCCACTACGACCTGCCGTGGAGCCTGATCCGGATCGAGCAGCGCAATGGCCGCATCGACCGGTATGGGCAGACGCACCAGCCCCGGTTCAGCGCGCTCATCCTCAAGTCGTCCCTTGAGGGCGCCCTGGACGACACGACCGTCTCCGAGAAGCTGCTGCGTCGCGAGGAGCAGGCGCACAACAGTCTCGGCACCGCGGAGGCCGTCACCGGCGAGTTCTCCGCCAAGAAGGAAGAGGACCGCCTGATCAAGGACCTGTTCGACGGCAAGACCGTCGAGCAGGCGCTGGAGCAGGCGGAGGGCACCGACGCCCTCGCCGACCTCCTGGGCGCGGTCGGGGAGCAACGCGGGCAGGCCGAGCCGCCTCGCGCGAGCGTCCCGCGGCTGTTCGCGTCGACCGAAGAATTCGTGCGCGAGGCACTGGACACGGTCGCTCCCGAACTGAAGATCGACGATGACGGGGCGTTGCTGGCGTTCGAGCCGCCCGCCGACCTCGTACATCGACTGTCCGCCCTCCCCGCCTCGTACCTGCGCACACACAAGATCAAGGAGCGGATGAAGGTCACCTTCGACCGCGACCTGGCACAGCGCAAGCTGGACGAGGCACGCAAGAGCAAGACGTTCTGGCCGGACATCGCCTACCTGTCGGACCTGCATCCGCTGGTGGAATGGGTGGTCGACAAGGTCCAGGTGCAGTTGGTCCGGCAACAGGCGCCGGTGCTCACCGCGGACGTCGCCGCGCCGACGTTCCTGGTGCAAGGCATCTACTCGAACGCTCTCGGGCAGCCGACCGTCGTGGAATGGATGGCCGTCAGCGGACTGCCGGACGCACCGGTGATCTGCAACATGACCGAGGTGCTGGCCGAGGCCGGAGTCGGTCCGCACATGATCAACACTTCGCGCAACCCGGACTTGGAGCGCCTCGGCACGCTCGTCCGGCCTGCGGTGGACGCCGCACGGAAGTACCTGGACGAATGCCGCACGGATCACGAAGCCGAGGTCGATCGGCAGCTGGAACCGTATGAGTCACGCGTCGTCGAGTGGGAGCAGGCAAGTCTGGAAGGGATCCCGGAGGACTGGCGGGCCGCGCAGAAGCGCGATTCCGTCCGGACCACCGCTGAGGAGCAGCGCCGCCTGGTCGAGTCGATGCGGACCACGGGCGAGCCGCTGCTGCGTATCCTTGCCGTCCTTGAGGGGGACAAGTGACGTACGACTCGCTGGTCAACCGGGGTGAGTACTTCTCCGCGCACTACCTCGCCGAGGTGCTGCCGAACGAGCTGAAGAAGAAGGACGGCATCCGGGCGCGGTGGGCCGCACGGGAGGAGTCGGGCAGGCCGACCCCGGCCGCAGGGCTGCGGGCGTTGAAGAGCTCTTACACCAAGGACCGGTTGTCCTTCTCGGACACGCTGGACGACATCCGCGAAGGTGTCGTGCCGAAGGACCCGGACGGCTGGCGCAAGGCGCTGAACGAGCTGCACGGAGATGTGCTGCGCGCGCTGGGGTTCTCTCCGGTGCCGCGTGAGCTGACGATCGTCCGGGGAGAGAAGCAGCACGCGGTTCAGGTCGCGCACGCGGAGCCGACCCTGATCGCCGTGGAGTGCGGTTGGGCCCCGGATGTGGACGCCGCGTTCGACCCCGACCAAGCCGGGCTGCTCCTGTCCCCGGTCGAGCTGGACGGCCGGGAGCGGATCGTCCTCGGTGACAAGCTCGCGACATGGCTGTTCGGCGCGGACGAGCAGGTGCGGTTCGTGCTGATCCTGGCCGGCGGCGTGGTCATCCTGGCCGACCGGCTGACGTGGGGCGAGGGACGGTATCTCGCCGTCAGTCTGGACGTCGCGCTAGGACGTGGAGACAACAAGGAACTGGAGACGATCGGCGCACTGTTCGGCGCCGATTCGCTGCTGCCTCCGGAAGAAGGCGGCGCAGAGCCGCTTTCAGAACTGCTGGACAGCTCCCGGCAGCACGCCGTCGGCGTGTCCAAGGAGTTGCGCGAGGGCCTGCGCAAATCGGTTGAGATCATCGCCAACGAGGTGCTGGACCGGATCCGTGAGCAGGGGTTCCGCCCCGAGGACATCATGGAGCCGAACGAACTGGGCAAGGAGCTCAGCCGCGAGGCCCTGCGATACCTGTATCGGATTCTGTTCCTGCTGTATGCGGAGGCACGGCCGGAACTCGGGATTCTGCCCACCGACGATGAGGCGTACGTCCGTGGATACAGCCTGGCTCGACTGGGTGACCTCGTCGTCCGTGATCTGGTGGGGGAGCAGCCGCGGCGGAGCGTCCACCTGTACGAGTCGCTGGATCTGCTGTTCCAGTTGGTGAACGGCGATCATCCATCGCAGCGGGTGGCTCGGCCCCGGGGTTCGTCCGATGGCGAGGGCCTGCGCTTCGAGCCGCTGAAGGCGGACCTGTTCGAGCACCGGCGCACCAAGCTCATCGGCAAGGACGCCATCGTTCTGGACGACGACGATCCGGACTCGCCGCGCATCGACACGCGACTGCGGAACAGCGCGCTGCACAAGGTGCTGCGGTTGCTCATGCTGACCAGGGGGAAGCGCAAGGAACGCGGCGGGTTCATCTCGTACGCGCAGCTCGGGATCAACCAGCTGGGCGCGGTGTACGAGGGGCTGATGTCCTACACCGGGTTCATTGCCAAGGAGGAGCTGTACGAGGTCGCCAAGAACGGCGACCCGAAGGACGGCTCCTGGATGATCACGCGCTCGCAGATGGAGTCCGGAGCGTACGCCGAGGACGTCTTCGTGATGCAGGTGGACGAGAACGGCGTCCGGACGAACGAGCGCGTCCGCTACCGGGCGGGCGCGTTCGTCTACCGCCTCGCGGGACGCGACCGGCAGACCAGCGCCTCGTACTACACGCCGCCTTCGCTGACGAAAGTCACCGTCGAGCTGGCGCTGAAGGAACGGCTCGACCAGGACGGCACCACCACATCAGCTCGCGAGATCCTCGGCTGGACCATCTGCGAGCCGGCGCTCGGCTCGGGCGCGTTCCTCAACGAGGCGATCGACCAGGTCGCCGCCGAGTACCTGAAGCGCCGCCAGAACGAGCTCGACGAAGAATTGGAGCCCGAGCGCTACCTAGAGGAGCTGCAGAAGGTCAAGGCGTACATCGCCCTGCACAACTCCTACGGCGTGGACCTGAACGAAACCGCCGTCGAGTTGGCGGAGGTCTCGCTGTGGCTGAACGTCATGCATCCCGGCTTGCAAGCCCCCTGGTTCGGCCTGCACCTGCGCCGGGGCAACTCACTGATCGGCGCCGGGCGTCGCGTGTACGAGCCGGAGCAGCTGAAGAAGAAGGCATGGCTCTCGACCGCGCCCAAGGACGTCCCGTTCCGCGATGGCGCGGTCCCTGACGGGCGCATCCATCACTTCCTGCTTCCCGCATCAGGCTGGGGCGCCGTGGCCGGCGAGAAGGAAGCCAAGGCGTTGGCTCCGGACGAGGCCAAGCGGCTCGCCGATTGGCGCAAGCGGCTTCTGAAGGATCCATCGCCCAAGAAGAAGCAGGGCCAGAAGCTCACCCAGGTCCAGCGCCTACAGGCGATCGCCCGACGCGCCGAGTTCCTGTGGGACCTGGTCGTCAAACGCTTGCAGATCTCCGAACGCGAGATCAGCCGTCCCATCACGGTCTGGGGAGCGGACGACCTGCCCCAGCCGCAGGAGGCGATCAGTCGTGACGCCGTTCTCGCCGACCTGACCGCTCCCGGCACCCCCTACTGGCGTCTCAAGACCGTCATGGACGTCTGGTGCTCACTGTGGTTCTGGCCCGTCGACAAGGCGGAACTGCTGGACGGTACCGCCGCTGCCTACAGCCGCTTCGGTGAACCGGAGTCATCCATCATCGAAGTCACCGAACCCGAAGCACCCGAGTCAATGGACGTCGGACTACCGGCCGTCGTGGAACAGGACTCGCTGTTCGGCGGCGAGACCAAGCAACTTCCGTTGACGGGTTCGCTGGCGACCCACCGTCCCGGCAAGAACCGGTCACGGCCTCTCGACCCGGTCCTCAGCATCATCGCGCTCGCCGACCTGGACGACTGGCTCGACTTCGCCGAAGCCGCTCTCGGCCGCGCGGACGTCCCGCCGGGTTCGATCCCCTCCGACGTCGACAGCCTGGGGGAACTCTCGGACTACGAGGACGAACTTCCCAAGTGGACCGGCATGGACTCCGCCGACCGCCTGTCGGAGCGTTTCCCCTGGCTCGACACCGCCCAGGACATCGCCACGGAACAGGGCTTCTTCCACTGGGAACTCCAGCTTGCCCAAATATTCCGGCGCGGCGGCTTTGACCTACAAATGGGCAACCCGCCATGGGTTCGCCCATATTGGTCCGAAGCATCCGCGATGGCGGAGATCGAACCATGGTTTGAACTTTCTTCAAAACCGCCGGTGAGCGAATGGGAGGCCAGAAAAAGGACAATCCTCAACGACAGCGACAATCGCCTTTTCTTTCTTCATGAATTTGCAAACATTGTAGGCGTTTCGAGATTTCTCGGCAATCTAGCGACCTACGAAGTCCTCACCGGCTCCGGACCTAACCTGTACCGGGCGTTTATGGTTCGAACCTGGCTCAATCTTCATCCCTGTGGAATTTCTGGGCTAATACATCCCGACTCGCATTTTAGCGGTGCGCGCGAGGGAAAATTGCGTGCAGCCGCATACCGCCACCTGCGCCTGCATGCGCACTTTCAGAACCGTCGACTCTTGTTCGCAGAGATCGACTGGAACATTGAATACGCTATCCAGATCTATGGCACGGCTCGCCCTGTTGGGTTCACGCACATCAGCTGGCTTTACGACACGGCACCTTTGGTGGAATCATTCGATCACGACGGATCAGGGGAGCGCCCAGGGATCAAACACAACGGCTACTGGGACCTTCGCCCGCACCGCGATAGAATTACGTGGGTCGATAAACAGACTCTGGAAGAGTGGAGAAGGCTGGCTGGCGAAGTAGCCGCACCTACCGAGGAAACCAAGCTACTCTATCCAGTAACGGTCGCCGAAAATGTGGCCATAGCCGCTCTTTCCCGCACTAAGCGCCGACTTGGAGATATGAATCCAAGGATTAGTTCGGGTTTCGACGAAACAGGCGCCAAAAAGAGGGGTCTCATCGAGTGGAAGACCGGATTTCCAGTCGATTGGCATGATGTCATCATGCGTGGCCCGCAGTTCGGCGCTGCAACTGCTTTCGCCAAGCAGCCGCCTTTTACGGGAAGAAATGACAAACAAGTAGACCTCGAAGAGCTCAGCCCAAACGCAATACCGTCAACGGACTATCAACGCGCGACCGACCTCGCCCGGTTCAGGCAAGCCCAAGATCAATGGGAAGATCATCGACAGGCAGTCACTGAGGGCGGGATCGCATCCGCACCTTTGGGACGAACCAGCGAGGGCCGGGGCGAGGACACAATCCTTAGGCCTTATACGGACTTCTATCGCCTCGCCTGGCGGGAAATGATCCCCAATAACACTGAGCGAAGCATCTACGCGGCGCTAATTCCCCCCGGGCCTTCCCATATCCATGGGGTGCGCTCCATGGCCATGATTCAGGATCGAGCAACCGCCGCCGTGGCTGGATTCTGGACATCCCTTCCGATCGACTACATGCTCCGAGTTACCGGAAGAGGGCACCTTGATGTGGCGGATGCGCGTGTAATACCTGCCCCAGACATGCAGCATCCGCTGATCGAGGAACTACTGCTAAGAACACTGCGCCTTAATTGCCTGACCTACGCCTATTCGACACTTTGGTCACAGGTCTACTCAGACCAATGGAGGGCCGATTGCTGGGCGATGAATTCCATGGATCTGCCGCCACTCCAGCTCGCCGGCGAGACGTGGTCACCTTCCACTCCCCTCCGGACCGAAGCGGCGCGCCGTATGGCTATGGTGGAACTAGATTGCCTAGTTTCCATCATGCTTGAAATTGACAACGATGCCCTTACCGCTCTCTATCGTGCACGCTACCCACAGATGTATGTTTATGAGAGTGAAATGTGGTTCGATTCGCGCGGAAGGCGGATATCAGAGAATTTCAATGCCCGGGGGAGTAAGCAGCAAAAGGAAACTTTTAGTTGCTTGATGGAACATCTGACCGACCCGGGGAGAATGCCGCCCCCCCAGGGATACACAGGGCCGTTCTACAAGGCCGACCGGGAGGCTGAGTATCGACAGGCGCATGCTGTCTTCTCGGAGCGGCTTGAGCGGGCCAAGGCTGAGGGCTGGACGCCTGACGAGGGAAGTAGAGCGTGAGTTCGTCCGCTGAAGGAAGGAGCGTCAGGTGAGGCCGACGCTGGCTGCCGATGAGGTGCGGCGGAACATCACGCAGTACCTCACCACGACGTTCGCCCTCGCGGACGAGCAGGTTCGTGACGGGCTTGAGCGGTTCCTCAACCACCCTGAACAGGGGATCTTCCGCGGTCCCTATCTGCGGATTCGGACGCCGTTCCTGCCGGCGGACGACGGTTGGCGCAGTCGGCTGGAGTGGGCTCCGGCCGGGTTCTCGCCCTATGCGCATCAGGCCAAGGCGTTCGAGCGGCTCAGCACCTTCAACCAGGACGCCCGGCCGACGCTGATCACGACCGGGACCGGTTCGGGTAAGACCGAGTCCTTCCTCATCCCCGTCCTCGATCACTGCCAGCGGCAGCGGAAGCTGGGGAAGGCCGGGGTCAAGGCCGTCCTGCTGTACCCCATGAACGCGCTCGCCACCGACCAGGCCGACCGGCTCAATAACTACCTGCGGCAGCCGGGCCTCGCGGACGTGACCGCCGGTCTTTACATCGGCGACACCCCGGAGACCGGGTACGCGCGGGTTCTCACGCGGCGATCGGAGATCCGCCGGTCCCGGCCGGACATCCTGATCACCAACTACAAGATGCTCGACCTGCTCCTTCAGCGAGCCGACGACCTGCCGCTGTGGGAGGACGCGGACCTCGCCTACATCGTCGTGGACGAGTTCCACACCTACGACGGCGCCCAGGGCACCGACGTCGCGATGCTGCTCCGCCGGCTCGCAGCCGCGACCGGCCACAGCGAGCCCGGCAGGCCGCTCGGCCGGATCTGCCCGGTGGCCACGAGCGCCACGCTCGGCGAGGGCGGCGACGGCGAGAAGATCCGGGAAGTCGCGTCCACCGTCTTCGGGACGGAGTTCGACGCGGACTCGATCGTCGGGGAGAACCGGCGCACGGTCGACGAGTTCATCGCGCGCAGTGCGATCGACTACGGCCTGCCGCTGCCCGACCCGCAGGAACTGGCGGCCTTCCCCGAACCGCACGAAGACCCGTCCGCCATGGATCGCATCGCGGAGGCCGTCACCGGGCGCACCGGCCTGTCCGAGGCCGAGCTCGGTGGAGTGCTCAAGCAGCACGTCCTCACCCGGGCGGTGCTGGCGGCGATGTTCGAGGACCTGGACGGCAATCCCGAACTCCCGGAGCGCATCCTGGAGTTCCTGCCCCAGCACAACGCCTACAGCTGGGGCGCGGCCTTCCGGCAACGGAAGACCCAGGCGATCACTGCGCTGAGTCGGTTCATCGCGCTTCTGTCCACGGCGCGCAATCCGGACGACCCCGCCCGCCCGTTCCTCCATATCGAGACGCACCTGTGGGTCCGGTCGGTGAGCCGCCTGCTGCGCGCGGTCGCTCCCAAGCCCGGTTTCGCCTGGCACGGGGAGGCCGCGCCGCCCATCGACGTCGACACGACGCTGACCGGCGGCGGCCGTGAGCTGCTTCCCGCCGTCTACTGCCGGCATTGCGGCCGGTCCGGGTGGGCCGCCATCTCCCCCGAACGCGACCCGCACGACCTGATCAACGATCCGGAGAAGATCTACCGGGCGGGCATCCAGGACAAGCGGCTTCTGCGCGCCCTCATCACCGCGACGAACGACGAGGTCGAGGCGCGGGCGGCCGGCCGGCCCGGCCCGGACGTCCTCGTCCTCGAAGCCGACGGCCGGCACGTGCGTCCGCTCGACCCCGCGCGAGATCTGCAAGCCGTGCGGACGGGCGAGCAGCCGGACGTCTTCGTCCTGGCCAACCTGACCCACTCCAGGGAGGCCAACAAGAACGCCGAGAACGATCGTTGCCCCGCCTGCAACATGGATCAGGGCACGCGCTTCCTGGGTTCCGGTCTGGCGGCGCTCGCCTCGGTCGCCGTCACCGAGCTGTTCACCGGCGGCCAGCTCCACGGCGCTCAGCGCAAGACGCTGCTGTTCAACGACTCGGTGCAGGACGCCGCGCATCGGGCCGGGTTCGTCTCCAACCGGTCCTACAGTTTCTCGCTGCGTGCGCTGCTGGCGTACGAGCTCGACTCCGTGACGGCGACCCCGCTCAACACGCTGATCTCCAACGTCATCAAGGAGGCCAGCGACCCGTCCTACCTGCCCTCGGTCGTTCCGCCCGACCTGCACGACCGCGACGACGTGGACGAACTCCTCGCGGGTGAGAGCGAAGGGTCGGCCCGGACCTGGGACCTGATCGGCGAACGGCTGGCGTTCCAGACCGTCATGGAGTTCGGACTGCGCTCTCGGCAGGGCCGCACGCTGGAGCTCACCCGCACTGCCGCCGCCGAGGTCCTCCTCGACGACCCCGGACGCATCGCCGACCTGGCCCGCGACCTGCAACTGCGCGGTCCCGCCGCGTTGACCGGCCTCCCCTCGCGAGAAATCTACGTCGCCTACATCCGCGGCCTGCTGGAACGCATGCGGATGCGCGGCGGAGTCAAGCACCACTGGCTCGATCGGTGGATCGAGCAGGCCGGCGCCAAGCGTTTCGGGACGATCTGGGGTCAGCGTCCCGACGGCATGCCCGCGTTCCCGCGCGGTCTGTCCGCTCCGCGTTTCGTCCTCGGCGGTCGCAAGGACCGGACCGAGTTCGACGGCATCACGAACCGCCAGGGCTGGTACCCCGACTGGACTTCGCGCTGTCTCGGTCTGAAACCCGAGGACGCCACCCCGTACCTGGCCCGCCTGCTGGACGTCCTCGTCGATGAGGACGTCATCGCGCGTCGTACCGCCGGGGACGGCAGCACGAAGATCTATGGGCTGCTGCCCGGACACATCCAGGTGTGGAAGCTGGCGAACGACCAGGTGGTGGACGCCGGAGTCATCTGCCCGGTGTGCCGCTGGGAGCAGACCGTTCACCCCGCGCACGCGAACCAGTGGTTGGGCTTCCCCTGCCCCCGCTACCGCTGCCCTGGAGTGCTCGGCCGCCCGGAGGACGCCCGGAACGAGCGGCACAAGGACGACTACTACCGCCGTCTGTATCTCAACACTCAGCCGTTCCGCGTCACCACCGCCGAGCACACCGGCGCTCTCACCCGGCCGCAACGTGAGCAGGTCGAACAGGCGTTCCGTGAGGGCAAGCGTTACAACGATCCGAACGTGCTTTCTTGCACACCCACCCTTGAGCTGGGTATCGACATCGGTGACCTGTCCGCCGTCATCCTCGGTTCCCTGCCCCACGGCCCCGCCAACTATGTGCAGCGATCCGGACGCGCCGGCCGAAAGTCGGGCAACGCGTTCGTGCTGACGATGGTCGGCCGTAATCCGCGCGACCAATACTTTCTGGCCGATCCGCGTCAGATGATCGCCGGAGAGATCGTCCCGCCCGGCAGTTATCTCTCCGCGGTGGAGATCCTGCGGCGGCAGTACGCGGCACACCTCGTGGACCTGGCGGCGCGCGACCGGCTTCCCGGTGTGCTGCCGCTACCGAACCTGGCATCGGCGCTGTTCGGCGATTCGGGTTGGCTGGCGTCCTTTCAGGAGTCCGCTCTCGCACAGGGCCGGACACTGGTGGAAGAGTTCCTCGCGCTCTTCGACGGCCGAGTCTCCGATGAGGCGGCGGACGAACTGCGCGCCTTCGCCAGCTCCGGGCTGAGAGAGACCGTCGAGCAGGTGGTGCGAGTCTGGAACGACCGGCTCGCGGACCTGCGCGCCCGGCTGGAGGTCATCGACAGCGCAATCGCCGCCATGGCCGAATCCGATGCCGAGCAGCTCGCCCGCAAGCGGGAACTTCAGGCGGAACGCAGGGCGGTGCAGAGACGCATCGGGGAGATCGGACGCGGCAACGCGCATCAGACACTGGTGGATCTGGGGTTGCTGCCCAACTACTCCCTTCTCGATAGCCGCACCGCGCTTGAGGCCACCCTCAAGTGGGAGGAGCGCTCCGACGCCGCTGGAAGCGACGAGCGGGGTGACCGTCGCTTCCACAGTGAACTGCGCGAGTACACGCGCGAGGCGTCGATCGCTCTGACCGAACTCGCGCCCGGTAACAGCTTCTATATCCGCGGCTACCGCCACACCGTGTCGGGACTGGACATCGGTTCGGCGCAGCGGCCCGCCTGGCGCCAATGGCGGGTCTGCCAGGACTGCGGTTACGTGAGGACCACCGCTGCCGCCGAGCACACCGCTCCCTGCCCTCGCTGCCGCAACACCCAGATCGGCGACAGCAGCGCGCTGCACAACGTCCTGGTGCCCACCCGTGTGACCGCCGAAGACCGGCGTGATGACGCACGGATCCGCGACGACCACGATGACCGGCAGCGCCGCTATTACGAGACCGCGGTCGCCGTCGACATCCCCCGGGACCAGATCGCGGCGGGCTCCTGGCGGCGCACCAAGCAGACGTTCGGAGTGGATTTCACCCGGCACGCGATGATCCGCGACTTCAATCTCGGTGCCGCGCGGATGGACAGGCCGCCGACTGATGCGTTCGCCGGGGACCTGCGGCGCATCAATCCCTTCTTCGTCTGCACCACGTGCGGTGGTGCGACCGCCGACGGCCCGCCGGAGGCGGCGGGCCGGTTCGCCGGAACCGGCACCGGTTACGACAACTCCCCCGGTCATCACCGCGGGTGGTGCCCACAACGCCGCGGCTCGGACGTCGAGCACCTGAAGCTGGTGCTGGCGCATGAGCTGCGTACCGAGGCACTGCGCATCCTCGTCCCGGTCGCCACCACGATGATCGCCGAACGGACGGTGACGTTCCGGGCGGCGCTGATGGCGGGGGTGGCCGCCAAATACGGCGGCGACCCCGCCCACCTCGACATCGTGACCGCCACGATGCCCGACCAACAGACCGGGTACCAGCGGCGCTTCCTCGTGCTGCACGACACGCTGCCCGGCGGCACCGGATACCTGCACCGCATGTCCTCGGAAGAGGGATTCAAAGAAGTACTGGAAAGAGCGCTCGACATCGTCCAGACCTGTTCCTGCGCCGAAGAGGGGGGCAAAGCGGCATGCCACCGCTGCCTTCTCTCCCACGTCCCAGGGCCGGAGTTCGACAAGGCCGATCGGGCACTCGCGGTCGAGATGCTCCAGGACCTGCTGCAGGACTGGGAGACCGACTCTGTCGCCAATACCGACGACATTTCCCTTTGGGACCAGGTGGAAAGCGAGCTCGAAGCCCGCTTCCTCACCGGTCTGAAGAGCTGGGCGGCCAAACCCGGCGCGGGACGCTCCCTCGGCCTGGGCGGGCGCGTCAACGATCGGCGGACCGCCGACCTCCGCATCACCGCCCCTGACGGTTCGGTCGTGCATTGGCAGGTAATCCTCCAGAACACCATCAAGGGCACCCGTCCCGACGTGACCTTCCGCCGTCTGGACGCCGCGCCGCTCCAGGTCGACGTCTACCTCGACGGCTACACCTGGCACGCGGCACCGGACAACAACCGGCTGGCCGGAGACTCGGCCAAGCGAGCCCGCCTGCGCGCGGACGGCCGCATCGTCTTCCAGCTGGCCTGGGACGACGTCAACGACTGGGCGCACGGTGGCGCACCGGAGTCGCCGGTCTGGCAGCCCTACCAGGGCAACGCCCAACAGGCCGCACGGCAGATCTACCTCCAGCTCGGCGGCGACCCCGCCGAGCTCGCCGAGCTGATCTGGACCAGCCCCGTTCAGACCCTCATGGCATTCCTCACCGAACCCGATCTTGAACGCTGGCAGCGCCGGGCCACCGCAGGACTCTCCGGCATGGTCGCCCAGAGCGGCGCGGAGAAGACGCAGGCCGCGCCTGGGGCGATCGGACGCGCGCTGAACGCCGCCCTCCGCTCCGAACCTCTACCGGCCGCGATGTCGGGAGATCTCGTCCTTGTACGGGCAAGGGACGACTCGGGCTGTCAGGTCGTCACCATCGTCGATAGGCGCACCCGCGTCTGGTCGGCGTTCACCCTCGTGGACGACCGCACCGAGACGATCGAGGCCGACGTCGACGGCCACGAGCGTCGCTGGCTGGCCTGGCTCTACTGGGGCAACCTGGTGCAGTTCCTCGCCTATGGCGGCGGTGACGGCGGGCAGCTCGCGTTCACCGCTCTGGACGGCTTCGACCCGTCCGCGCTCGCGCTGGCCGGCGGAATCGGCCTCAATCGGACGCTGAGCCTGCTTCCTCTCGATGACGAGGACGAGGGTGGTGCAGCGAAGCTCGACACCACCCGTCCCTACCCGGAGCCCACCCGGCCGCGCCCCACGCCGACGCCCGTTCCGAAGCCGCCCGCGTCCGCTCCGGATCGGGCCTGGGCGGAGGTGTTCGACATGCTCGACCCGGAGGAGACGGGATTGGCCGAGTTGGCGCGGGCACTGTCCGTGACCGGTGCCATCGCCCCCGAGGTGGGCTACGAATTGGGAGAACACGCTTGGCAGGCGGAGCTCGCCTGGCCAGAGACCAAGGTCGGCGTGGTCCTCCACGGCGACGACCAGGAAGCGGCCGACCGGGACCGTGCCTACTCGGCGGCGGGCTGGGAAGTGCGTCCGGCACAGGCGTGGACGGCCGACGAACTGGCCGCCAAGATCTCGAATGAGGGAGCATGAGCGTTCAGGACGGCGCGACGCTGCGACTGCTCGACAAGGCCGACAAGGAAATCCAGAAGCTCCCCCGCACGATCAAGGGCGCCATCTACGAATTCCAGCACAAGTTCCGCAAGAACCCGGACGCGCCGGGCCTGCGGCTGAAGCAGCTCAGGGGCGACTCGCAGCTCTACTCGGCGCGCGTCACCGACAGCTACCGGGCGCTGCTGCTGCACGCCGGGAACCGCGACTACATCCTGGTGGCCGTCAAGGACCGGAAGGACGTCTACGACAACCTCGACCGGTACCGCTACCAGATCAACCAGGTCACAGGCGGAATCGAGTTCGTCGACCTGAGCATTGTGGCGAGCACTCCGGTCTCCCCGGACGTCCCGAAGCCTTCCGCACCCGCTCCGGAGTCCGCCCGGCCCGCGCCCCTCCTGGCCGGGTTCGCCGAGGAGCAGTTGCGCGAACTCGGTGTCGCCGGGCCCCTGATCAAGCTCGCGCTGAAAATCACCACCGAGGAGGACCTGCTCGCCCTTGTCGAGTTCGCACCCGCACTCACCGAAGAGGTCCTGCTCGCCCTGCATGACGGCAAGACGTACGACGAGGTCCTCGAACAGGTCACCCGTCCGGTGAGGACCGACGACGAGATCGACCCGGCGGACTACGCCACCGCGCTCGCCCGTCCCGCGACCAAGGTCACGACCGAGGACACAGACCTGCAGTCGGTACTCGACGGCGACTTCGGGCGCTGGAAGGTGTTCCTCCACCCCACCCAGCGGAAGATCGTCGAGCGGGACTACCGGGGACCGGCACGGGTGAGCGGCGGGCCGGGTACTGGCAAGACGATCGTCGCCCTGCACCGGGTCAAGCACTTGGTCGACCGGCTCCCTCCCGGCGAGGACCGGCCGGTGTTGCTGACGACGTTCAACAAGAACCTCGCCGCCGACCTGCGCGATCGCCTCCTGGAGCTGGGCGGGCCGGAAATCCTCAAGCGCGTCGACATCGTCAACATCGACAAACTCGCGACCGGCATCGTCAGCGACACCCAGGCGGGGGGCAGACGACGCTGGATCGACGACGAACGGGCCGTCCGAGAATGGCGCGAGCTTTTGCTGGAGCTCGATGAGGACCAGTGGGACCCGCAATTCCTGCACGACGAATGGAGCCAGGTGATCCTCGGCCTCGGGGAGAGGTCCCGGACCGCCTACTTCCGCGCACGGCGAGCGGGCCGCGGACGCAACATCGGCCGCGCGCAGCGCAGCCAGATCTGGCAGCTCGTGGAAAAGTTCACGATGCGGCTGGACGAGAAGAACCTATGGACCTACCGGCAGGTCGCCTGGGAGGCCGCCCGGCTCGAACTGGAACGCGCGTCCAAAATCAAGGCACACGCGGAGAGCCCCCTCAACATTCACCTCGCCGACAGGTCGATCGCCCGAGAGAACTACCGGTACGGGCACGTCGTGGTCGACGAAGCTCAGGACCTCAACGTCGCGCACTGGAGAATGCTGCGGGCCATGGTGCCCGAGGGCGACAACGACATGTTCATTGCGGGCGACACCCACCAACGGATCTACGGCAATTACGTGACGCTCGGCAGCTTGGGCATCAACATCCGTGGACGGTCCTCCCGGCTGACTCTCAGCTACCGCACCACCCACGAGATCCTCGGCTCCGCCTTGGGCCTGCTCGGCGACGAGTCATGGGATGACCTGGACGACGGCAAGGACGACCTGAACGGCTACCGATCCGTCCTCCGCGGACCCCGACCGGTCTTCCGGGCGGCGAGCACCTGGCCGGACGAACTCGAACTCATCGCCGAGCAGGTCGCCGAGTGGGCCGGCACCACGGCCCCATCGATCGCCGTCTGCGTCCCTGAGCGGAGCATGGTCGCCGATGTCGAATCCCGGCTCGGCAAGGCCGGGATCCGCGCCGCGTCCATCGGCCCGGACGGCCCCAAGCTCGACGACGCCGTGCACGTCGGGACCATGCACCGCTTCAAGGGCCTTGAGTACCAGCACATGGTCATCGCCGGAATCAGCGAAGGCACGGTCCCGCGCGCCTTCATCCAGCAGTACGAGAACGCCGACCCAGTACGCCACCGCCGCGAACTCCAGCAGGCGCGCTCCCTGCTGTTCGTGGCCGCCACCCGGGCCCGCGACACACTGCTGATCACCTGGCACGGCAGACCAAGCCGCTTCCTGCCCACCGATCGGTGAACGCACAACGTAACGACGAGCGTCGGACACGGGCTTGGGCTGCGCCGGTCACGCGGGGCAACCGGACCCCGCCTCTCGCGTGCCGCGAGGTGATCGGCAAGATGGTCCAAAAATCGAGGATGGCCCCGGTGCAATACGGCGGGAACGAAGACTGAGCAGGGTATGAACCTTCGTACCTGACCGTGGGCTGGATGGGCCAGATCCGGCGAACGGCTTTCCTCGTCTGCTTGGATGCTCCATCCTGGGCAGTCGAGATCGGAGGTGGCCAGGTATGGCAGTGGATCGATTCTCCACTCCTCTCTACGGCATTGCGGAGGCGGCCGACTACCTTGCCGTGCCTGCGTCGACCCTCGCCACTTGGGCGTACGGGTATGAGCGGCACCGTCCAGGTGGCGCCCGTGTGCACGGTGAGCCTGTGATCACGGCCGTCCGTCCCGGAAAGCGCAACGAACCGGCGGTCCCGTTCGTGGGGCTGGCCGAGGCGTACGCCTTGGCGGCCTTCCGTCATGCCGGCGTACCCATGCAGCGGATCAGACCCGCGGTAGAGGTGATCAAACGGGAGCTCGGCCTGGAACATGCCCTGGCCAGTAGCAGGCTGTTCACCGACGGGGCAGAGGTCCTCTATGACTACGCGGAGCAGGAAGCCGACACACCCGAGGGCTCGTCGGCCAGGGAGCTCGTGGTCATGCGGAACAAGCAGGTGGTGTTCGCGGAGGTGGTTGAAGACTATCTGAGGAGGGTCGAGTTCGCCGACGACGGTTACGCGCGGATGATCCGGTTGCCTCAGTACCGCGTGGCCGACGTCCGCATTGATGCCGATCACTCGTTCGGCCGGCCGAGGTTCGCGCGCGGTGGTGCCAAGCTCGAGGACGTCATCGACCTCTTCCAGGCAGGGGAGCCGCTCCAGACGGTCGCCTTGGAGTTCGGACTGGCACAGGAAGAAGTCGAGGACGCCCTGCGTGCCGCAACAAGAGCAGCAGCCTAGGTTTTTCGTCGATCGGAGTTTGGGGCGCATCCTCGTCCCGAAGCTGCTCCGTGACGCCGGTTGGGAGCTCATCACGCTGGCCGAGCACTACGGCATCCCCGAGGACGAGCACGTCGCGGATGTCGAGTGGATCGAGGAAGCGGCGCGGCAGGGTTGGCCCGTGCTGATGAAGGACAAGAAGATCCGCTACCGCCGGGTGGAGATCGAGGCGGTCGCCCAGCACGAGGCCCGCTGCTTCGTGATCACGCGAGCCGATCTGAAGTCGACGGAGTATGCCGCCCGTCTCATCAGCAATCAGGAGGCGATCCTCCAGGCTGCTGGCCTGCCTGGCCCGTTCATCTACACCGTCCACGCTGATCGCTTGGACCCGCTGTATCCAAAGGACCGCACGTCTGAGTGAGTCGGCCCGGTCAGGGCCGATGGTCGCCCGCTTGGACGCGGCTGCTGCGGCGTGATCGACAGGTACCGGATCTGAACGCGGTCGCTCCGCAGGTCTTCGGTGAAGGAAGCCGACTGTGTCGCGGGAGCCAGAGTCGGTGCCGAGCTGACGTTCAGTTCCAGGATCGACGGGGGGTAAAAGACCTGAGGCCGGTCTCCGCAGGGGGAACCGGCCTCAAAGCTCTTCTGGGTCGGGGTGGCGGGATTTGAACCCACGGCCTCTTCGTCCCGAACGAAGCGCGCTGCCAAGCTGCGCTACACCCCGGTTGGTGGCTGCCTGGGAGTCGTACGTTCTCCCAGCGCCTCGCCTACTCTAGCGGATCCGTGGGGGTGATGCGTCCCTGATTCTTCCGTCAGCGCGGGACGAGGGTCAGGAGGGTCGCCTCGGGTGGGCAGCAGAAGCGCATGGGGGCCTTGGGGGACGTGCCGAGGCCTGCGGAGACGTGGAGCCAGGCGCCGCGGTGTTTGTGCAGGCCCTTCACGCGCGGACGGTCCAGGCCGCAGTTCGTCGCCAGCGCGCCGTAGAAGGGCACGCAGACCTGGCCGCCGTGGGTGTGGCCCGCGAGGAGCAGGTCGTAGCCGTCGGCGACGAAACGGTCCATGACGGACGGTTCGGGCGAGTGCATCACGCCGAAGTGGACGTCCGCCTGCGGGTCCACCGGGCCGGCGATGCGGTCGTAGCGGCCCCGGCCGATGTGGGTGTCGTCCACGCCGCCGAACTCGACGTCCAGGCCGCCGACCTTCAGGCGACCGATCCGGTTGTTCAGGTCCAGCCAGCCCGCGGCCTGCAGGGACGAGCCCAGTTCGCGGTAGGGCAGCGACGGTTCGCGCGAGCGCTTGGCGTAGTCGGACCGGCTCGTCCGCCACACGTAGCGCAGCGGGTTCTTGAACACCGGCGCGTACAGGTCGTTGGAGCCGTAGACGAAGACGCCCGGACGGTCCAGGAGGGGGCCGAGGGCGTCCAGGAACGGGCCGATCGCGTCGCGGTGGGCGAGCGAGTCGCCGGTGTTGACGACGAGGTCGGGTTCCAGGGCGTCCAGGGAGCGCACCCAGTGGATCAGGCGCGTCCGGCCGGGCGTGAGGTGCGCGTCGGAGAGGTGCAGCACCTTGATCGCCGGACGGCCGGGCGGCAGCACCGGCACCTCGACCCGGCGCAGCCGGAACCAGTTGCGCTCGATGACCGAGGCGTACCCGAAGGTGGCGGCGCCGGCGGCGGCGAGTCCCAGGGGTACGGCGTACAGCTTTCGCACGGTTCTCCTTCCCGATCGTCCCATCGTTCCAGACGCGGGGGACCGACGGTAATCGTGATGAGTGGGACGCGCCGGAAGGGCATGATGTGACCATGAGCGACCTGAAGGCGAGGCTGGAGACCGACCTGTCCGCCGCGATGAAGGCCCGGGACGAACTGCGCACCCGCACGCTGCGCATGGCGCTGACCGCGGTGAAGAACGAGGAGGTCGCCGGGAAGAAGGCGCGCGAGCTGTCCGACGACGACGTCGTCAAGGTGCTCGCGCGCGAGGCGAAGAAGCGCCGCGAGGCCGCGACGGCGTTCGCGGACGCCGGGCGCGCCGAGCAGGCGCAGGCCGAGCGCGACGAGAACGGCGTCCTGGACGCCTACCTCCCGGCGCAGCTCGCCGACGCCGAACTGACCGCGCTCGTCGCGGACGCGATCGCCGAGACGGGCGCCGCCGGCCCGCGCGGCATCGGCCAGGTCATGAAGGTCGTCAACCCGAAGGTCGCCGGCCGCGCGGAAGGCGGACGCGTCGCCGCCGAGGTGAAACGCCAGCTCACCGCCTGACCGGTCAGTAGCACGACACTTCCTTCGCGGCGGCTGGCCGGCCGACTGCGAGGACGACGCGGTAGCACGTCGTCATGTTCATGGATCCGCCCATCGAGGCCGGCCGTACGTAGGGCGACGAGATGCTGCGAAAGAAGAGCGTCGAAGTGCCGGGCGAAAACCATCGGATGTCGATCCCGGGGCCGCGGCCTGCGATCTCGCGCAGTGCGCTTTCCGGAGGCATCTTTCGCTCGGTCGCCGTGCTGAGCCGGTCGATGAACTGGGCGGCGAACTCCCGTGACTCGGCTCGTGCCGCGGCGTCGCGCTCCTTCGCGGTCATGACCATGAAACCGACCAGGATTGCGACAGCCGCGACGATCAGTGCGACGCACGCATAGAAGAGTCTCAGTAGCACCAGCCGTCTCCCGAGTCGGTACGCCGGAGCGGGGCCGCGGGACATGCGTCCTGCGACCCCGCCGATACCGGTATATCCGAACAGGGTAATGGCATCGGAGATGGCCAGCGCGTACAGGACGGTCCCCGTATTCTTTCGAAGAACACTCGGCCGACCCGCCAGGGTAGAGAAGTTTTCTTTGCTGAAATTCATCAGGTCGGTCACAGCGGTGGCGGTCCTGGCTGCGGCCGGGACTATGTGCTGACAGTCCCAGCCTCAGCGGCGACGTGCACGCGGGGCGGCTGCACCGGCAAGGGCCCCAGCCCACCAGGTGCAGTTCCTACGCAGGCGGCCGCGACGCGTTATGACCAGGACTCAGGCGCGATCACGACGCAGTTCCGCTACAACCACGCCTGCCATGCGGGCTGGGCGTGCATCAGCGTCGACAGCTTCGGGGCCGTCTGGCGGCGCGTCTACATACGCGAGTGCACGCGCGCGGAGAAGTATGTGCGCGGCTACTCCACGAACATCGGCGCGGCGTCCAACTACAGTCTCACGCGGTGGACGAAGATGCCCAGCTTGACCAATGGGCATTGTTGCCGAGCATGCTGGCGCTATATCGACACGCAAACCGGCCCTGCTTGAGGGAGCACGTACTGCACGAAGTACGTCTATTCCTACGGGTCAGGTGACAACGTCCGGCCCTTCCGCCGTCCGCGCGTCAGTGGCCGCCGCGGCCGGGGAGTGGGAAGTCGGGCGGGAGGTTCGGGGACGGCGGCGGGCTGTCGCCGTTCTCGGGCTTGTCCGGCTTGCCCTTGCTCACGTAGATGATGACCGAGCTGCCGATCGGGGCGTCGGTGCCGCCGTCGGGTGAGGTGGACGCGACGCGGCCCTTCTCCTCATCGGATTCGACGGCGCCGGACGCGACGCTCACCGAGAACTGTTCCGCCTTGAGGCGTGCGATGGCGTCGTCGACGGTCATGCCGCGGACGTCCGGGACGGTCGCGGTGTCGCCGAAGTCGCCGACCGGGCGGGAGAAGCCGAGGGCCGGGCGGCCGGAGAGGGCGCGCTCCATGCTCTGCTGCCAGATCGAGGCGGGCTGGTCGGCGCCGAAGACGCCGTAGACCTTGTAGCGGTTGGGGCCGCGCGGGTCCCAGTACGCGGTCGCGGCGGCGAGGTTCGGGGTGAATCCGGCGAACACGGCGCACATGTGCTCTTCACAGGTACCGGTCTTGCCGGCGGCGGGACGGCCGATGCTCCGTCCCCGCGCGGTGCCCCGGGTCAGGACGCCCTGGAGGATCGAGTTGACCTCGTCGGCCAGCGGCTCGTCGATGACCTGGCTGCAGTTGGAGCCGGGCACGGAGATCTTCTTGCCGTTCAGGTCGGTGACCGACGTGACCGAGATCGGCGTGCAGTACTTCCCGCGCGCGGCGAAACCGGCGTAGGCGGCGGCGAGGTGCACCATGTCGATGTCGTTGGTACCGAGCACCTGGGACGGGACCTCGTCCAGCGGCTCACCGGTCGCCTTCTTCATCCCGAACCGCTTGGCCATCTTGACGGCGTCGCAGAGCCCGACCTTCTTCTCCAACTGGGCGTAGAAGGTGTTCACCGAGTGCCACGTGCCGGTCTTGAGGTTGTAGGACCCGGCTTCGGCGGGGTCGGAGTTGCTCGGGCTCCAGATCTGCGTGGGGCCCCCCTTGCAGTTGGTCATGCCCGAGACCGTGGTGGAACTGCCGGATGAGAAGGACGTCGTGACGGGCAGGCCCTCGTCCAGCGCGGCGGCCAGTGTGAACACCTTGAAGGTCGATCCGGCCGAGATCCCCGCGCCGCCGCCATGCTGGCGGTCGGCGGCGAGGTTGATGGCCGTCCGGCCGGTGCCCGAGCCGAAGCGCTTGCTGAGGCCGATGGCGCGCAGTTTCCCGGTGCCCGGCTCGACCATCGCCTCCGCGCCGACCTTCTGGCTGGTCGGTGACACCGTGTTGCGCAGTGCCTGGTCGGCGGCCTTCTGTGCCTTCGGGTCGAGGGTGGTCCGGATGCGGTAGCCGCCCCGGTTCAGTTTGTTCACGACGCTCTGCTGCTGCTTCGACGTCATCGACCAGTACTTACCGCCCGACAGGATGTTGAGCATGTCGTACTTCACGTACTCGCAGAAGTACGGCACATCGCTGCTCTCGCACCCGCCGACGGGGTCGGTGCGGTTCAGCTCGATCGGCTTGGCGGCGGACGTCCGCGCCTGCTCCTGGCTGATGTGCCCGAGCTGCGCCATCCGGTAGAGGACGATGTCGCGCCGCTTGCGCGCCTCGGCCGGGTGCAGGATCGGGTCGTAGGCGGTGGGGTTCTGCGTGATGCCGGCGAGCAGCGCGGCCTGTTCCAAGCTCAGCTTGGACGCGGGCTTGCTGAAGTAGCGCTTCGACGCGGCCTGCACGCCGTACGCCCCGGACCCGAAGTACGCGATGTTGAGGTAGCCCTGAAGGATCTCGTCCTTGGACATGTGCTCTTCGAGGTCCAGCGCGTACCGCAGCTCGCGGATCTTGCGCCCGACGGTCGGCGCGGTGACCTCCTGGTACTCCTCCTTGGTCTTGGTGGCGTCCACCAGGATGTTCTTCACGTACTGCTGGGTGAGGGTGGAGCCGCCCTGCGTCTGCTCGGTCTCGACGTTGGACGCGAGCGCGCGGATGGTGCCCTTCAGGTCGAGCGCGCCGTGCTGGTAGAAGCGCGAGTCCTCGATGTCGACGATGGCCGTCCGCATGATGGGCGCGACCTTGGCGAGCTTGACCGACTCGCGGTAGCGGTCGAAGAACGTGGCGATCTGCTTGCCGTCGGCGTCGTACACGACGGTCTTCTCCGACGGCGGCTTGGAGCGCAGCCGGCTGTCCATGCCCTGGAAGTCGGTGGCGGCGTTGCGGGCGGTGAGGCCCGCGCCGCCGACGCCGGGCAGCGCGACGAACGCGACCAGGACGCCCGCGACCACCGCCGCGCCGAGCAGCCTGAACAGCGTGGAGAAGGGGTTCGCCCGATCGTGGTTCGCCTCGTTCACGGACCCTAGGGTACGCGGGACGACCGGTGCATACCGGGCGGCCCGGCGGGGGCGCACGGGATTCGGCCTGCGAAGCCCTTTATTGAAGATCATTCCAGTAGAGGGTCAAGGGCGACTCCGGGCGCCCTGTCCGCGGCGGGTGACTAGTCCGTTCCGGCGGTATGGCCCTGGTGGGCTATATCGAGAATGGGTCCATCGGGGACTGTTGAATCGCCCCCCGCTTCCGTAAGTTCTTCCCCACGGCTTTCGTTTGGCGGCCTGACGTCCGCGCCCGTCCGGCCAGGGAGCGCAAATCGACTGAGACCCTAGGGGAGTGGGGCCAAGATGTGGATCACGGATTGGACCGCACGCGCCGCCTGCCGTAACGCGGACCCGGACGCCCTGTTCGTGCAAGGCGCCGCGCAGAACCGAGCCAAGCTCATCTGCCGCGGTTGCCCCGTACGGACGGAGTGCCTCGCCGACGCTCTCGACAACCGGATCGAATTCGGTGTCTGGGGTGGGATGACCGAGCGTGAGCGTCGAGCTCTGCTGCGGCGGCGTCCGGATGTGCGTTCGTGGCGCGAGCTGCTGGAGACCGCCAAGGAGGAGTACGAACGATCGGTGGACGCCGAGGAGGCGGAGCTGGTCGCGAGTTAGCGGCGGTCACGGCGGTCCTCGGGCAGCGCGCCCGGTCGGCGGGGCCGCCGGTCTTCAGATGCAGTGGTGATACGGCCGCGGTGCCGTCGTCCCGGACGACGGTGCCGCGGCCGAATCCGTTCCCGGACGCGTAACGGGCGTGTTACCGGCTTCTCCGGCCATTCACAAGATCATCCCGTTGGAACGAAACGAACATCGCGTGAAATGTGTTGTTACTGATTGGTAAATGGCCACGCGGTCACGCGACGGACGAAGGCCCGGCCAAGTCGGCGCCCACCCGGCGCAATCCCGCCAGATCGTGGACGTCCTCGGCCTGCGCCGCGACCGCCGTCACCGGAACGGCCGGATGCGTCGTCGCGAACCCGTCCCGCAGCCGCGCCTCCCGGGCCGCGAGCTGCATCCGCCCGGTGTGCAGCCGCAGCAGCGCCGCCGTCACCGCGTGCTCGCCCCGGTCCTCCAGCGTCTCGGCGGCGGCCTGGGCGCGGGCGGCCGACAGGACGTCCTCGGCCTCGTGCACGCGGTTGACCACGACCCCGGCCAGCGGCATCCGCTCCCGTGCCAGCCGGTCCACGAAGTAGGACGCCTCGCGCAGCGCGTCCGGCTCGGGCGCCGCGACGACCAGGAACGCGGTCCCCGGCGTCTGGAGCAGCCGGAACGTCTTCTCCGCGCGCTCGCGGAACCCGCCGAACATCGTGTCGAACGCGGCGACGAACGTCTGGACGTCCCGCAGGAGCTGCACGCCGAGCACCTTGTTGATCGCGCCGGTGAACATGCCGAACCCGGCGCTGATGACCTTCACGCCGAACCGTCCGCCGGTCTTGGCGGGCGCGGCGAGGATCTTCATGAACCGTCCGTCCAGGAAGCGGCCCATGCGCTCGGGGGCGTCGAGGAAGTCCAGGGCGTTCCGCGACGGCGGCGTGTCCACGACGATGAGGTCCCAGGCGCCGGAGCGGTGGAGCTGCCCGAGCTTCTCCATCGCCATGTACTCCTGCGTGCCCGACAGGCTGGACGACAGCGACTGGTAGAAGGGGTTGGCCAGGATCTGGCGGGCCCGGTCGGGGTCGGCGTGCGCCTCGACGATCTCGTCGAAGGTGCGCTTCATGTCGAGCATCATCGCGTGCAGCTCGCCGTCGCCCTCGATCTCGATGCGGCGCGGGCTGTTGTCCAGCTCCGACAGCCCCATCGACTGGGCGAGGCGGCGCGCGGGGTCGACGGTGAGCACGACGACGTCGCGGCCCCGTTCGGCGGCGCGCACGCCGAGCGCGGCGGCGGTCGTGGTCTTGCCGACGCCGCCGGAGCCGCAGCACACGATGATCTTGGTGCGCGGATCGTCCAGCAGCGCGTCCACGTCGAGCGGCCGAGTCGTCACGGGGGTGTCTCCTCCGGTCAGGCCGCGCCCTGGTCGCGCAGCGCGGTCGCCAGCACGTGCAGCCCGGCGAGGTCCATGCCGTCGCCGAGCAGCGGCAGCGTGTAGCGCGGACGGTCGACGGTCTCCAGCCGTTCCTTCTCGCGGGCCTGGAGCGCGGTGCGGCGGGCGTGCTCGGCGGCCTCGGCGGCGAGGACGGCCGCGACGCGCCCGGCGTCGTCCTCGATCCCGGCGGCCTTCAGCCCGCGCTCGACGTCCTCCAGGTCCAGCCGGCCGGCGGCCGCGTCCGCGCGGACCTGCGGCGGCAGCACCGGCGCGTGCTCCATGTTCACGAACACGCCGCCGACGGGCAGGCCGACGGCGGTCAGCTCGGCGATGCCGTCCATGGTCTCCTGGACGGGCATCTCCTCCAGCAGCGTGACGAAGTGGACGGCCGTCTCCGGGCTCCGCACCACCTTCATCACGGTGTCGGCGTGGTTGCGGATCGGCCCGACCTTCGCCAGCCCCGACACCTCGTCGTTGACGTTGAGGAACTTCGTGATGCGGCCGGTCGGGGGCGCGTCCATCACGACGGCGTCGTACAGGAACGTGCCGTTCTTGGCGCGGCGGCGGACCGACTCGCTGGTCTTGCCGGTGAGGATGACGTCCCGCAGGCCGGGCGCGATCGTGGTCACGAAGTCCACGATGCCGAGCCGGGTCATCGCCTTCCCGGCCCGTTTGAGGCTGTAGAACATCTCCAGGTATTCGAGGAGGGCCTCTTCGGTGTCGATGGCGAGCGCGTGGACGTCCCCGCCGTCCCGGCCGGACGCGACGCGGCGCTCCTCGTAGGGGAGCGGCGGGCAGTCGAAGAGCTGGGCGATGCCCTGGCGTCCCTCGACCTCGACCAGGAGGACCTTCTTGCCGCCGGCGGCCAGCGCCAGCGCCAGCGCGGCGGCGACCGTCGTCTTGCCCGTGCCGCCCTTGCCGGTGACGACGTGGAGGCGCACGCCGTCCCAGTCGGTGTCTCTCGCGCTCACTCGATCGACCATATCGCCTGTTCTCCGATGACTCCGGACGGCCGTCCGACCAAGCAAGTGATTCCTGACACGGTGGCCGACGCCACCGTCCCGGGTCAAGGCGCACGTGCCCTCGATCGTGGGTAGATAACCCTGCGAACCGGACGTCCGGCGTCCGGGGAAGGGACGTGACGCCATGACGGTGGTCTTGGTCGTACTGATCGCGGTGGTCATTGTGGGGCTGTTCGTCGCGGGCTCGTCGGTCCGCGTCGTCCAGCAGTACGAACACGGAATCGTGTTCCGTTTCGGTCAGGTGCAGCGTGCGGGCGGGCTGCGGCCGGGCGCGGTGCGGACGCCGGGGCTCACGGCGATCGTGCCGGTCATCGAGCGGATGCAGAAGGTCAACCAGCAGACGGTGACGATGAACGTCCCCGGCCAGGAGGGGATCACGCAGGACAACGTGAGCGTCCGGGTCGACGCGGTCGTGTACTTCCGGGTGGTCGATCCGATCAAGGCGATCGTGAACGTCCAGAACTACGGGTACGCGGTGGCGCAGATCGGCCAGACGTCGCTGCGGTCGGTCATCGGGCAGACCGACATGCAGGAACTGCTCGGCGAGCGCGAGAAGATCAACGCCCGGCTGCGGCGGATCATGGACGAGATCACCCGCGACCCGTGGGGCGTCCTCATCGAGCGCGTCGAGATCAAGGACGTGTCGCTGCCCGAGGGCATGAAGCGGTCGATGGCGCGGCAGGCCGAGGCCGAGCGGGAGCGGCGGGCCCGGATCATCGCGGCGGACGGCGAGTTCCAGGCGTCCAAGCGCCTCGCGGCGGCGGCCGAGATCATGTCGCAGGACCCGGCGTCGCTCCAGCTCCGCCTGCTCCAGACCGTGGTGGACGTGGCGGCGGAGAAGAACAGCACGCTGGTCATGCCGCTGCCGGTGGAGATCCTGCGCTTCTTCGACCGGTTCGCGCCCGACGGGGTCGCCAAGAGCGAGGCCGAGAGCCGTCCCGACCTCGCCGCGCGGCTGGCGAAGGCCGAACGGGAGCTGGCGAAGGCGGCCGAGTCCACGGCCGGCCTCGGGTCGCCCGAGGACGTCCCGCCCGTCATCGGCCTCGACGAGCCCAAGCCCGCCGAGGGCGACTGAACTGCCAGGCGCGCAGGCGCGCAGGCGCGCGACGGGCGGAGGCGGCGTGGGCTCTAGGCTTGCTGGCATGACGAAGTGGGAGTACGCGACCGTGCCGCTGCTGGTGCACGCGACGAAGCAGATCCTCGACAACTGGGGCCAGGACGGCTGGGAGCTGGTGACCGTCGTGCCGGGACCGAACCCGGAGAACCTCGTCGCCTACCTCAAGCGCGAGCTGGCGTCGTGAGCACGGCCGAGGAGCGGCTGGCGGAGCTGGGGCTGACGCTGCCCGAGGTCGCGGCGCCGCTCGCGGCCTATGTGCCGGCGGTGCGGACGGGCTCGCTGCTCTACACGTCCGGACAGTTGCCCGTGGTCAAGGGCGAGCTGCCGGTCACCGGCAAGGTCGGTGCCGAGGTGACGCCCGAGGACGCCTATGAGCAGGCGAAGGTGTGCGCGCTGAACGCGCTCGCGGCGCTGCGGTCGCAGGCGGGCGGGCTGGAGCGGATCCGGATCGTCAAGGTCGTCGGGTTCGTGGCGAGCGCGCCGGGCTTCACCGGGCAGCCGCAGGTCGTCAACGGCGCGAGCGAGCTGTTCGGCGCGGTGCTCGGCGAGCGGGGCGTGCACGCGCGCAGCGCGGTGGGCGTGAACGTGCTGCCGAAGGACGCGCCGGTCGAGGTCGAGGTGATCGCGGAGCTGCTGCCGGACGCTTGACAGAACCGCGTTCGGTATGCCCGAATGGGGCCGATCGGGACCCGGGGGGTGGAGCGGTGAGCGGCGTGCGGCTGCCGGCGGAGATGCGCGGACGCGTCGAGGACGTCCTGTCCGGGCGCGTGCGGCCCGCCGTGCCCCGGGACGCCGCGACCGTCGCCGTCCTGCGCGACCACGACCGCCACGGCCTCCAGGTGTTCCTGCTGCGCCGCGTGTCCTCGATGGCGTTCGCGCCGGGCGCGTACGTGTTCCCCGGCGGAGCGGTGGACCCGCGCGACGGGGACGCCGACCTCGCCTGGGCCGGGCCGTCCCCGGCGGAGTGGGGCGCCGCGTTCCGCGCGGACGACGGCCTGGCGCGGGAACTGGTCTGCGCGGCGGTGCGCGAGACGTTCGAGGAGTCGCTCGTCCTGCTCGCCGGCCCGGCCCCCGACGCGGTCGTGGACGACACCTGCGGCCCCGGCTGGGAGACCGACCGGCAGGCCCTGTTGAACCGGTCCGTGTCGCTGGCGGGCCTGCTCACGCGGCGCGGGCTCGTCCTGCGGTCGGACCTGCTGCGCCCGTGGGGCCACTGGATCACCCCGGCCGTCGAGCCGAAGCGCTACGACACGCGGTTCTTCGTCGCGGCGATGCCGGCCGGGCAGCGGGCGCGGGACGTGTCCACCGAGTCCGACCACGCGGTGTGGGCGCGTCCGGACGAGGCCGCCGAGCGCGCGCTGGCGGGCGAGTGGCCGATGCTGCCGCCGACCCTCGCGACGCTGGCCGAGCTGGCGGAGTTCCAGGCGGTCGCGGACGTCCTGGCCGCGTCCCGGACGGTCGTCCCGTACGAGCCGCGCGCCGAGATCATCGACGGTGATCCCTATCTCGTCCTGCCGGACGCGTGAGGCGCCGCCGCCCACTTCTCCATGAGGCCGCGCTGCTGCTCGCGGGCACGTCGGCGCTGCGGCACCTGGAGCGGATCGGCTGGAACCCGTTCCGCTCGCCGGACGCCGCGTCGGGCAGGATGGGTGAAATGAGCGAGATCGACGGGACGGGAACCGAGCGGACGACCTGCGTCCTCGCGCCCAACCCCTCCATGATGACGCTGGACGGCACCAACACCTGGATCATCGCCGAGCCCGGCGCCGCCGAGGTCGTCGTCGTGGATCCCGGCCCGAACGACGGCGTCCACCTGCGCCGGATCGCCGACACCGTCAAGGAGCAGGGCAGACGCGTCGGCGCGATCCTGATCACGCACCGCCACCCCGACCACTCCGAGGGCGCCGGGGAGTTCGCGAGGCTGACCGGGGCGGGCGTGCGGGCCGTCGACCCGGCGCACCGGCACGGCGCCGAGGGCCTGGCGGACGGCGACGTCATCACCACGGGCGGGCTGGAGCTGCGGGTCGTGGCCGTCCCCGGCCACACCGACGACTCGGTCGCGTTCTGGCTGCCCGCCGACCGCGCGCTGCTGACCGGGGACACCGTCCTCGGCCGGGGCACGCCCGTGCTGGACGGCAGCCTCGGCGACTACCTGCGCACGCTGGAGCGGCTGCGGGACCTCGTCGCGGCCGAGGAGATCGGGACGATGCTGCCCGGCCACGGGCCGCTGCTCGCCGACCCCGCCGGAACGATCGACTACTACATCCGGCACCGCAGGGAACGCCTCGCGCAGGTGCGGAAGGCGGTCGCGGCGGGCGCGACGACCGCCGGGGAGGTCGTCGCGCACGTCTACGGCGACATCGACCGCAAACTGTGGCCGATCGCCGAATGGACGGTCCAAGCGCAGCTCGACTACCTGGCCGAACGCGATTGACCGTTCCCGGGAGCCGCCGCGTGCGGCTCCCGGACCGTCAGCGGGACCGCTTGCGGAGCCGTTCGATGTCGAGGATGACGACGGCGCGCGCCTCGATCCGCAGCCAGTTGCGCTGCGCGAAGTCGGCGAGGGCCTTGTTCACGGTCTCCCGGGACGCGCCGACGAGCTGCGCCAGTTCCTCCTGGGTGAGGTCGTGGTGGACGTGCAGCCCCGCCTCCGACGGCTGGCCGAACCGCTCGGCGAGGTCCAGCAGGGCCTTGGCGACCCGGCCGGGCACGTCGGTGAAGACCAGGTCGGCCATGACGTCGTTGGTCTTGCGGAGCCGCTGGGCGAGGGCGCGCAGCAGTTGCACCGCGACCTCGGGGTGGCCGGTCAGCCAGGGACGCAGGTCGTCGTGGCCGAGACCCGCGAGGCGGCACTCGGTGACGGCGATCGCGCTGGCCGTGCGCGGCCGGGGATCGAACAGGGACAGCTCGCCGAACATCTCGCTCGGGCCGAGGACGCTCAGCAGGTTCTCCCGGCCGTCCGGAGCCGTGCGGGTGAGCTTGATCTTGCCTTCGAGCACCACATAGAGCCGGTCGCCGGTCTCACCCTCGTTGAAGAGGGTCTGACCGCGGGCGAGCCGGACCTCGGTCACGTTAGCGCGCAGCGCCTTGGCGCCCTGCTCGTCGAGCGCCTCGAACAGCGGGGCTCGGCTCAGGACGTCCACGTCGCGGTCGGTCACGCTTCTCCTCCTCCAACACCTGCATACATAGTGTGACGTACGTCCCACCGCGTACGTGAAAGACCAGGGGACGCGGCGCGCCGCGGTCGCGGGACGAGAGGGGGACCCTCGCCCGGCGGGGCGTCGCCCGTCCGGGCCGTCGGCCGCCATGACCCCAGGTGACCAGTGTACGGACCTGCGGGTGAATGCAGTCACACCAGGGCCGATCGCCTGTTCCGGTAGGTACGCAGTGGCATGCTGGACTCTCGCCCTGAACCACCCGATCGGTGATGAATCCGGCGAACCTCTATGGCTCGGGAGCGGGTCTCCGCTCGCCCGTCCGGCACCGGATTCTGACCGCCGTCCGGCCGTATCCGGCCACCGCGGACCGTTTCGTCGGCGGGATCTCACAACCGCCCAGGCCGGTGGTTGGGCGGATGTAACAGGGCACCCGACTCAGGGGTCACATTCACGTAACAGCGGCTTTCTACCGTCCGTAACGGTTGCGTGCCCGGTTCGTCCGTTCGGGGGAGGAGACGCCGTGTCGGCCGTCACGTCGGTGAAAACCGTCTGCTCGTACTGCGGGGTCGGCTGCGGCATGGTGCTGGACGTCGCCGTCGAGCCCGCGACGGGCCGCCGCAAGGTGATCAAGGCGGCCGGGGACCGCGAGCACCCGGCGAACTTCGGCCGGCTGTGCACCAAGGGCGCCACCAGCGCGGACATGCTCGCCGCGCCGGGCCGCCTCACGACCGCGCTGACCCGCGCCGACCGGGGCGGCGAGCCCGACCCGTGCGAGGTGGACGCGGCGATCGGCCGGGTGGCGGCGCGGCTGCGCGGCGTCCTGGACGAGCACGGCCCCGACGCGCTCGCCTTCTACGTCTCCGGGCAGATGACGCTGGAGGCCCAATATCTGGCGAACAAGCTGGCCAAGGGGTTCGTCCGGACGTCCAACATCGAGTCGAACTCGCGGCTGTGCATGGCGAGCGCGGGCACCGGCTACAAGCTGTCCCTCGGCGCGGACGGCCCGCCCGGCTCCTACGAGGACCTGGACCGCGCCGACCTGTTCCTCGTCATCGGCTCGAACATGGCCGACTGCCACCCGATCCTGTTCCTGCGGATGATGGACCGGGTCAAGGCGGGCGCGAAGCTGATCGTCGTGGACCCGCGCCGCACCGCGACCGCCGCGAAGGCCGACCTCTTCCTCCAGGTTCGTCCGGGTACGGACCTCGCGCTGCTGAACGGCCTGCTGCACCTGCTCGTCGCGGACGGCGCCGTGGACGACGAGTTCATCGCCGCCTGCACCGAGGGCTGGGACGAGATGCCCGCGTTCCTCGGCGACTACGCCCCGGACGCCGTCGCGGAGACCACCGGCATCCCCGCCGACGACCTGCGGACCGCCGCGCGCTGGATCGCCGAGGCCGGCGAGTGGACGAGTTGCTGGACGATGGGCCTCAACCAGAGCACCCACGGCACCTGGAACACGAACGCGCTGGTCAACCTGCATCTGGCGACGGGCGCGATCTGCCGTCCGGGCAGCGGCCCGTTCTCGCTGACCGGCCAGCCGAACGCGATGGGCGGCCGGGAGATGGGCTACATGGGGCCGGGCCTGCCGGGGCAGCGGTCCGCGCTGGTGGACGCCGACCGCGCGTTCACCGAGGAGCTGTGGGGCCTGGAGCCGGGCACGCTGCGCGCCGAGGCGGGCACCGGGACGGTCGACATGTTCGCGCGGATGGCGGCCGGGGAGATCAAGGCGGCCTGGATCATCTGCACGAACCCGGTCGCGTCGGTCGGCAACCGGCGGACGGTCATCGAGGGCCTGGAGGCGGCCGAGTTCGTCGTCACGCAGGACGCGTTCGCCGACACCGAGACCAACGCCTACGCCGACGTCGTGCTGCCCGCCGCGCTGTGGTCCGAGGCGGACGGCATCATGATCAACTCCGAGCGGAACCTGACGCTCGCGCCGCGCGCCGCCGACGCCCCCGGGGGTGCGCTGCCGGACTGGCTGCTCATCGCGCGCGTGGCGACCGCGATGGGCTTCGACGGGTTCGGCTACTCCTCCGCCGAGGAGATCTTCGAGGAGATCAAGGGCGCGTACAACCCGGTGACGGGCTACGACCTGCGCGGCGTCACCTACGAGCGGCTGCGCGAGACGCCGGTCCAGTGGCCGAGCGCGGACCCGTCCGGGCCGCACCGCAACCCGATCCGGTACGTCTCCGGCGGCGGACGGCCGAAGTTCCCGACGCCGAGCGGACGGGCGCGGTTCTTCGCGCGTCCGCACCTGCCGGCCGACGAGATGCCCGACGACGACTACCCGTTCCTGCTCAACACCGGCCGCGTCCAGCACCAGTGGCACACGCTGACCAAGACGGGCAAGGTCGCCAAGCTCAACAAGCTCAACCCGGGCCCGTTCGTGGAGATCCACCCCGACGACGCCAAGGCGCTCGGCGTCGCGGACGGTGACCAGGTCGAGGTCGCGTCGCGGCGCGGACGGGCCGTGCTCCCGGCGACCGTCACCGACCGAGTGCGGCCCGGCGCGTGCTTCGCGCCGTTCCACTGGAACGACCTGTTCGGCGAGTACCTGAGCGTGAACGCGGTGACGAGCGACGCCGTGGACCCGCTGTCGCTCCAGCCGGAGCTGAAGGTGTGCGCGGTGTCGCTGACGAAGGTGAACGTCGTCCCGCCCGCCGAGCCGGACGCGGCACCCGACGGGACGTGGGAGGGCGCGCTCGCGACGGTCGGGGGCGTCCTCGGCGTGGAGGTGGAGCACAAACCGCAGCTCACGGCTGCCGAATTGCAGTACATGTCCGGGTTCTTGAGCGGTGTCGGGTCCGCGCCGGGCGGCGTGCCGGTCCTGCCGCCGCACGCGCCGATCGCCCCCGAGCGGGCGCTGTGGGTGAACGGGCTGCTGGCGGGCGTGTTCTCGCGCGAGACCGCCCCGGCGACCGCCGCGCCCCGGCCGGACGAGCCGGGCCGCGAGATCGTCGTGCTGTGGGCGTCCCAGACCGGCACGGCCGAGGAGTTCGCGGCCAACGCCGCGTCCCGGCTCAGCGACGCGGGCTGGACGCCCCGCCTGGTCGCGATGGACGACTGCACTCCGGAGATCCTCACTGGGTCCGCAACGGTCGCGGTCATTACGAGCACGTTCGGTGACGGCGACGCCCCCGACAACGGCGCGGGCTTCTGGGAGGAGCTGGCGGGCGACGACCATCCGCCGCTGACCGGCCTGTCCTACGCCGTCCTGGCGTTCGGCGACTCGGGCTACGGCGACTTCTGCGGCCACGGCCGGCGGCTGGACGAGCGCCTGGCGCAGCTCGGCGCGACCCGGCTCGTCCCGCGCGCCGACTGCGAGCCCGACTACGAGCCGGTCGCCGAACCGTGGCTGGACTCGCTGCTCACCGCGCTCGGCGGCACGCCGTCCCCCGCGAAGGCCGCGCCGCGGACCGGGCCCGCGTACACCCCCGCGTACACCAAGGCGTCGCCGTACACGACGAAGCTCATCGGGAACCGCCTGCTCAGCCTGCCCGGCGCGGCCAAGGAGGTCCGCGAGTTCACGTTCGCGACCGGCGACGGCGAGCTGGCCTACGAGGCGGGCGACGCGCTCGGCGTCTGGCCCGTCAACGCCCCCGAGCTGGTCGCCGAGTGGCTGGAGGCGACGGGCATCGCCGCGACCGAGCCCGTCACGCTCGCCGACGGCACCGAACTGGCGTTCCGCGAGGCCCTCGAAACCCGGCTGGAGATCGCCCGCCTCACCCCCGACCTGCTGCGCTTCACGCTGGACCGCACCGGGGACCGCGAGCTGAAGCACCTGCTGCGTCCCGACAACACCGACGAGCTGGCGAAGTGGATGTTCGGCCGGCAGGCCGTGGACATTCCGCGCCTGTTCGGTCTGCGCGCGTCCGCGCAGGAGTGGGCGGCGCTGCTGCGGCCGCTCCAGCCGCGCCAGTACTCGATCTCGTCCAGCCCGGCCGCCGAGCCCGGCGTACTGCGGCTGACCGTGTCGGTGATCCGCTACGAGGGCGAGAACGGGCGCCCGCGCGGCGGCGTCTGCTCGACCTACCTCGCCGACCGGGCCGAGAAGGACGACGTCCGCGTCTACGTGCAGCGGTCGCCGCACTTCCGGCCGCCCGCCGACCCGTCCGCCGCCGCGATCATGATCGGGCCCGGGACGGGCGTCGCGCCGTTCGTCGGCTTCCTCGCCGAGCGCCGCGCGACCGGCGCGGCCGGCCCGAACTGGCTGTTCTTCGGCGAGCAGCGCCGCGCGACCGACCACTACTACCGCGACGAGCTGGCCGCCCACCAGCGCGACGGCGTCCTGACCCGGCTGGACCTGGCGTTCTCCCGCGACCAGCGCTCGAAGATCTACGTCCAGGACCGGATGCGCGAGCACGGCGCGAAGCTGTGGGAGTGGCTGCGCGACGGCGCGCACGTCTACGTCTGCGGCGACGCGACGCGCATGGCCAAGGACGTCGACCGGACGCTCCGCGAGATCGCCGCGCTGCACGGCGGAATGGACGCCGAGGCCGCCGCCGCGTACGTCAAACGCCTCGCCGCCGACAAACGCTATGTGCGTGACGTGTACTGATAACGGGGGCCTGACCTGCGCGGATCCGGTGACGTCCGACATGTGACCGCGCGGTCAAGTCTGGGCAACGCCGGGTCCAGGCTTGGGTTTTCGCGCTGTACCGGGTGCCGGACCTTTCCGACGCTGTTCGGAACCCGTCCCCGTCCCGAGGAGCCCGCACATGGCCCCCACGCTGAGCGTCGTCGTGCCGATCCACAATGTGGAGGACTACCTGGAGGACTGCCTCGCCTCGCTGGCCGCCCAGACCTTGACCGATATCGAGGTCGTCATGGTGGACGACGGCTCCACCGATGGCAGCGCCGTCATCGCGAAGGCGTTCGCGGAGCGGGACATGCGGTTCCGTCTCTTCCAGCAGGAGAACCAGGGCATGGGCCCGGCGCGGAACACGGGGTTGCGGCACGTCACGGGCACGTTCCTGGCTTTCGCCGACAGTGACGACGTGGTGCCGTTCTACGCCTACGAACGGATGGTGGGGACGTTGCGGCGCACCGGTTCGGACCTGGTGTGCGGCGGGGTGGAGCAGTTCGATTCGCGCCGGTCGTACCCGGCGCGGTTCCCGTTGGACGCGTTGCGCACCACGCGGTCGCGGACGCACGTCACCCGCGACCCCGCGCTGCTCCGCGACCGGACGGTCTGGAACAAGGTGATCCGCCGGACGTTCTGGGACGAGCACGGCATCACTTTTCCGTCCGGGGCGTACGAGGACATTCCGGTGGCGGTCGCCGCGCACGTCCACTCCCGGAGCACCGACATCATCAGCGACGTCTGCTACTGCTACCGGAAGCGGGAGGAGTCGGAACGTTCCATCACCCAGCGCCGCACCGAGCCCGGCAACCTGGAGGACCGCCTCGCCGCCGCCCGTCGCATCTCCCGCTTCCTCACCGCGCACGCCCCCAACCTGCGCGCGTCCTACGAGCTGAGCACGCTGGACGACGACCTCATGCTGTTCGTCGACGAGGCCGAGGACGGCGACGACGCCTACCGCGAGCGGATGTGCCGGCTCGTCGGCGAGCACGTCCGGGCGCTGGACCCCCGGCTCCTGGAGCGGCTGCCCTCGATCAAGCGGCTGAAGTATCACCTGGTCGCCGAGGAGCGCGCGGACGACCTGGTGACCGTCCTTGAGTACGAGCGCACCGGCCTGCCCGCCGCGCCGACCGAACCGCGCGGGTTGTTGCGCCGCCGGTGGTACGCGGGCCACCCGTTCCGGGACGACGCCGACCGCGCGTTCCCGCCGCGTCTCTACGACGTCACCGACGAGCTGCGGCTCGAAGCGCGCGTGGACGACATCGTCTGGGTCGGGGACCGGCTGCGGGTGGCGGGGCACGCCTACGTCCCGTTCATCGACATGACGCAGGACGACGCGATCGACGTCTGGCTGGAGCGTTCCGGGTCCACGCGGCGCCATCCGCTGCGGGTGTCGCGCGTGCCGTCCCCGCAGGTCACGGCCGACACCAAGCAGGCGGCGGCGTGCTACGACGGCGCCGGGTTCGTGGTCGAGATCGACCCGGCGGACTTCGTGGAGACGTCCGCGCGCAAGGTCGAGTGGCGGCTGCACGCCGCCGTCCGCGCCGGGGTGGGCCGCGACCGCGTGGCCGTGTCCGGCGTGGTCGCGAGCTGCGGCCCGGCCGCGCAGTGGCCCCGGTTCCGCGACCTGTTCGGCGGGACGCGGGTCCAGCTCGTCCCGCACGGCGGCGCGGTGACGCTGCGGTTCCGCCGGCCCGAGGCGATGATCACCGGGCAGGCGCCGGTCCGGGGCGGCGTCGAGGTCGGCGGCTGGGTCGCCCGGCTCCGCACCGCCGACGACGCGGTCATCGTGACGTGCCGGGAGCGCGGCGCGTCCACCCGGATCCCGGTGCGCTACGGCCCGCCCGACCCCGACGGGCGCGTCCCGTTCCGGTTCCGGCTGACCGCGCGCGACCTCGGGCCGCGCCTGACCGGGCTGGCCGGGCCGTCGTTCGCGTCCCGGCTGCACCACGACCTGTCGTTGCAGGTCGGCGAGACGCGGCTGCGGCTGCCTGTCTCCGATGACTTCGCCGGGTTCGCGCATGACGGCGTCCTGCTGGACCGGACGCGGTACGGGAACGTGACGGCCACCGCCGAGACCGGGCTCGTCCTGACCGGCGTGCACTGGGAGGGCGACGCGCTGGTCGTCTCGGGCGTGCCCGCCGACGCCGAGGACGCCCCCGACCTGCTCGTCCTGCGGCACCGGCGGACGGGCGCGTCCCACGCCGTCCCGCTGGACGACGAGGACGGCGCGCTCGTCGCCCGCCTGCGCCCCGACGCGATGCCCGGCGTGGTCGAGGCGCCGCTCGCCGCCGGGGTCTGGGAGCTGACGGCCGCGTCCGGCGACGGGCGGCGCGACCTCGCCGTCACCCGCGACTGCCTCACCACGCTGCCGCACCCGCGCGACGGCGCCGGGCTGCGGTTCACCGTCCGGCCGTCGCGGCGCGGCGCGGGGGTCCACCTCGGCGTCCGGATCGCCTGGAACGACGACGAGGACGGCCCGTACGCGCGCCGCGTCCTGCGCGAGCGCCACTACCCGGCGTTCCTGCGCCGCGAGATCCGCGACGTCGCGGTGTTCGAGAGCTACTTCGGCGGCGAGTACTCGTGCAACCCGAAGGCGATCTACGAGGAGTTCCAGCGCCGCGAGACCGGCCTCGACCTGGTCTGGACGGTCGGCGACGGGCATGTCGCCGTGCCCGGCGGGCGCACCGTCCGGCGGCTCGGCCGCGAGTACTGGGAACTGGTCGCGCGGGCGCGGTACATCGTCAACAACGTGTACCAGCCGGAGGGGTACCGGCCGCGCCTCGGGCAGGTCTACCTCCAGACCTGGCACGGGACGCCGATCAAGAACGTCGGGTTCGAGACGCGCTGGGACGTCCTCGGCCGCCGCGACCAGCGCACCCGGCTGATGGCGGCGGACGCGGCGGCGTGGGGGCTGCTGCTGTCGCAGAACCCGCACAGCACCGAGACGCTGACCCGCGCGTTCCGCTACGACGGCGAGGTGCTGGAGACCGGGTACCCGCGCAACGACCGCGCGCACGGCCCGGACGCGGCGTCGCTGCGCGAGCGGGTGCGGGCGCGGCTCGGGATCCCGCCGGGCAAACGCGCGGTGCTGTTCGCGCCGACGTGGCGGGACCGCACGCCCGGCCACCGCACCGGGCCGTACCGGCTGGGGCTGGACTTCGAGCGGGCCGCCGCCGCGCTCGGCGAGGACACCGTGCTGCTGCTGCGTCCGCACCGGCTGCTGGACGCGCGGCTGCCCGCGCCGACCGGGTTCGTGCGGGACGTGTCCGCCTATCCGGACGTCACGGAACTCTTCCTCGCCTCGGACGCCCTTGTCACCGACTATTCGTCGCTGATGTGCGACTTCGCCGGGCTGCGGCGGCCGATCCTGCTGTTCGCGCCGGACCTGGAGGCCTACCGGGACGACGTGCGCGGCTTCGCCTACGACCTGGAGGAGCGTCCGCCGGGACCGCTGCTGCGCACGTCGGACGAGCTGATCGAGGCCCTGGAGGAGTTCGACGACACGGCCGCCGCGTCCGCGCCTGCCCTGGACGACTTCGCGGCGACCTTCTGCCCGCACGACGACGGCCACGCCGCCGCCCGCGTCGTGGACCGGCTGCTGGCACTGTAGGCCGCCGACGCCGACCGACAGGCCCACGCCCGTTCGTCCCTGGAGGTCGGCGGCACCGGACGACAGGCCCGAGCCCGTTCGTCCCCGGACGGCGGCGGGCGACAGGGCCGAGGCCGTTGACGACGCGGTCGATGGGCTCGCCCTCGGAGGTCGGCGGCGCCTGGCAGGGCGGAGCCCGTTGACGACATGGGAGACGGGCTCGCTTCTGAAGGTCGGCGGCGCGTGGCGATAGGCCCGCGCCCGTGGACGACGTGCTCGCTGGGCTCGTCCCTGGAGGTCAGCGGCGCGTGATGACGGGGCCGAGGCCGTTGACGACGTGGTCGACGGGCTCGCCCCGGACGGCGGCCTGAACGTTGTCGGCGACCGTTTGGATGATCGCGAGCTGCGCCTGCACGGTGCCGCCCGCGACGTGCGGGGACACGAGCACGTTGTCGTGGGTGCGGAGTTTCGCGTCCTGCGGCGGGGGCTCGTGCTCGAAGACGTCGAGCGCGGCGCCGGCCAGGGAGCCGTCGTCCAGGGCCGCGAGCAGGGCGTTCTCGTCCACGATGCCGCCGCGCGCGACGTTGACGAGCAGCGCGCCGTGCTTCATGCGGCCGATGCGCGCGGCGTCGAACAGCCCGGCCGTCTCCCCGGTCAGCGGCAGCGCGAGGACGACGATGTCGGACTCGGCGAGCAGGTCGTCCAGCGGACGGTACTCGGCGCGTGCGTTCTCGCGTCGCGTGCGCGACCAGTAGGCAACGGGCGCACCGAGCGCGGCGAACAGGTCGGCGGCCAGCGCGCCGATCGCGCCGTGGCCGACGACGCCGACGCGCTGCGCGTGGATCTCGCGGGTGCCCCGGGCGAGCAGTTCGCCCTGCGGCCAGCCGCCCGCCCGCACCTGCCGGTCAGCCCAGGCGAGGTGGCGGCAGAGCGCGAACGCGGCGCCGACGGCCCACTCGGCGACGGCGCGGCTGTTGGCGCCCGCCGTGTTCGCCACGGGGACGCCCGCCCGCGTGAGCGCGTCGAGGTCGACGCCGTCCACGCCGACCTGCGGCATCTGGACGAACGCGAGCCGCCGCGCGTGCGCGACCGCCGCCGCGTCCAGCGCCAGCTCGCCGGTGTAGTCGCCGACGACGATCTCGGCGTCCTCGATCGCCCGGTGCAGCGCGGCCGTCGTCCGCGCCTCGGGGACGACTAGCTCCGCCGCGCCGCCGAGCGGGTCGGTGAGCCCGCGCAGCAGGCTCACGTCCAGCGGCGGCAGGGCCAGGACGCGCCATTGATCCGTCATGCCCGGATCCTACGCACCGGTCACCACCCGCCCTGGAAGAAGGCCAGCAGCCCCGGCGCCGGGTCCGCCGCGTTGCCCGTGTTCGCGACGGCGACGACGACCAGGGCGAGCGCCGCGAGCACCGAGAGACCCCCGGACGCGCCCAGCACGCCCCGTCCGCGCCGTCCGGCCGACCGCGCGAACGCCCGCCCCAGCACGACGCCGACCGCGAGGAGGACGACCGCGACGACGGCCGCGATCACCGCCATGACCAGGTGGTACCGGGCGAAGTCGCCGACCATCGCGTCGAGCGGCGGGGTGCGGCCGTCCGGCGCGCCCGCGAGCTGGCTCCGTACCTGGTCGAGCGTGCCGGCGAGCCGAGGGTCGTGGCCGCCGTCCGGGAGCATGGGGAGCAGGGACGCGAACGGCGCCGCCGCGCCCTGGACATTGGCCATCACCGCGACGAGGGCGAACGCCGCGAACATGCCGAGGGAAAGGCCCGTCGTGGCGAGAACGCCGCGCCGTCCGGTGCCGTCCGCCCGGAGGTACGCCGTCCAGACGAGCCGGCCGAGCGCGAGCAGCACGATCAACAGCATCGCGGCGAACGCGCCCTTGGCCACGTGGTAGCGGAACCAGTAATCGACGACCCGTTCCAGGTCGGGCGACAAGTCCCGGCCGCCCGCGTCCCAGTACCCGGTGAACGCCGCCCGCAGCGCGGCGGAGAGATCGGACTGGCTTCCGAACTCACCGCCCGCCACCACTCCCGGAGCGACGACGAACGCACCGGCCAGCACGGCCGCGAGCACGCCGAGGAGCCCGAGCACACGACGGGGAACAGGCGCCGACGGCGCCGGGACAGCGAACATGAGACCTGCCTTCAACGAGCCGGAACGACCGGGACCCGAGCCGTTCCCTCCCGAGCATCGCGCCCGCCGGGGCCGCTTCGCATCGCCCGCGAGGTTGACGGTGGGTCATCCGCCGAGCTGACCCCGCCGCGCGGGCTAGACCAGAAGGCCGATGCAGCGGAGCAGGTCCTTGAGCGTGGCCGGGTCGTCGATGCGGCGTTTGTCCATCTCCGTCCGGGGGACGCGGGCCAGTTCGAGGACGGCGTCGGTGAACGCGACGGCCTGGCGGCGGATCGCGCGGGTGTCCACGAAACGCATTGTCGGCATCCCGGCGTTCAGCAGATACGCGGGGCCGCTGATGAACTGGAGCGACGGCAGGCCCGCGATCCGCCACATGCCCTCGCCGTCCCCCGGCCACCAGAACCCGCTCGGCGACTCGTTGCGCGTGTCGGGCAGGAACGGCCGCATGACGCGCGCGTCGCCCATGCCCGACCGCAGGTGCGCGCGGGTCGCCGCGCCGATCACGGCGGGGTGCGGGGACGTGAAGCAGATCGCCGTCTCGTATCCGGAACCGATCTGGAACCGTCCGTCCGGGCCGGGCAGCCACGGCCGCGCGCCGAGGTGCTCCAGGCTCATCCCGGCCACGGTCCGCGCGACGAGCCCGTCCTTGTGATGGCGCAGGAACGTGTCCGTACCGATCGTCCCGGCCATATGCCCGGTACTCAGCACGACCAGCACGGACCTGGGGAGTTCGGCGCGCGGTATACGGGCGAGGTACTGCGCCATCGCGAGGATCGCTTCGGGGCCGTTCTCCTCCAGCCCGTTGGTGCCGTCGGTGTGCGACTGGACCATGACCAGTTCGTCGGACGCGCCGGGAATGATCCCGTACAGGTTCGGCGTCGTGATCTGCTCGACCGCCGCCTCCAGCCGCAGCCGCACGCTCGCGCCGTCCCGCGCCGCCGCCGCGAGCCGCGCCCCGGCGTCGCCGTCGACGATCAGCGACGGGATGCCCCTGTTGATCCCGTCGTAGGGCAGGTACTGGCCGCGCGCGACCTCGGCGGGCAGGTCCAGGACGACGACCAGCCCGACCGCCCCGGCGGCCTTGTGGTCGTCCATCGCCCGGACGGCCGACATCCCGCCGAACCACGGACGGTCGTACACGTCCAGCGGGTTGTAGCCCGGCGCGTGCCGCGGCCTGCCGGGGGCGTTCCAGTCGATCAGGTCCAGCAGCAGGTACGGGAGCTGCGGCGGACGCACCGTGACCAGCCCGATCGTGCCGCGCTCGGGCTCGGTCGACAGCGGCGCGGTCACGCCGTCCGGCCCGGTGCTCCCCGAATACGGGACGTACCAGGAGACGTCGACGGCGCCCCGGCCGACGACGTCCAGCCCCCAGCCGGACGGCTCCCAGCGCGCCAGCGGCACCGGATCCGTCCGGACCCCCCGGATCCCGACCTGTTCCATCCGCTCGGCGAGCCGGTCCACGTACGCGTGGTGCGCGCGGCCGCCGGTGGCGCGCAGGCCGATGGCGTCCACGGCCTCCTGCCAGGCGTGGATCTGCTCCCACGGCAGGAACTGGGCGTCGGCGACGCGGAGCGCGGCGTCCCCGGTCAGCGGGGCGTCCGGCCAGGTCGCGGCGCGGGCGGACGGGGCGAGCCAGGTCCCGGCCAGCGCCGCCGCGCCGCCGGCCAGCACGTGCCGTCGCCTGAACGTTCTCGGCATCTCGACCCCCTAGAGGACCGCGCGGAAGGCGCCGGCCATGCGGCGGTAGCCCTCGGTCGTGGCGTGGCCGTCGTTGTCGGTGCACTGGGACGTCCAGGCGCAGATCCGCGCGACGTTGACCGGGATGCTCCCGTACGGGTCGAGCGTCACCTTGGCCCCGAAGTCGTGGGTCTGGAACGTCTCGTTGACGTCGGCGACGCGGAAGCCGGCCACCGCCGCGGCGGCGCGCTGGACGAAGTTGAAGGCGTCCAGCAGCGGCACGGACGCCAGCGCGGTGAGCTGGTCGCCCTTGACCCAGGACGCCAGCCCCGGGTCGTAGTAGGTCATGGACGCGTAGCGCGGCGCGTCCCCGCCCGCCTCCTTCAGCCTGCTCGTGATGGACGGCAGCTCGGTGAGGAGCGCGGCCGTCCCGCGCAGCCCGCACGCGAGGTCACCGCCCAGCAGGCAGGCGGTGTTGTTGACGCCGACGCTGAGGGTCACGTACCGCACCCGTCCGGGGTGCGCTTTGAGGAACGCGAGCGCCGCGTTGAGCTGGGAACCCTCGGGGTACTCGCAGATCCCGCCCTGGATCATCGTGGTGGTGGTCTCGCCCGCGCAGCCGAGCTTCACCAGCTTCAGCTCGGGCTGATCGGCCCGCAGCGCGGCGTGCAGGACGTCGACGTAGCCTTCGTCGGTCGGGCCCTTCCCGTGCTGGAATCCGACCGCGCCCGAATCGCCGAGCGCCAGGTAATAGGTGGGTTCGGTGGCGGCGCGGGCGGGCATGGTCCCGGACGCCGCCAGCACGGCCAGGCTGATCAGGAGTGAGACACAGGCACGACGCATGGGACGCTCCCCGGCTCTCGAATAGTCCATTTCGGACTATCGTCACCGTAGAGACGGCCGGTGGCACCGTCAAGGCCTCCGGGGGGCCGTCAGGAAGGCTCCTGCTCCAAGGCGTCCTGCCAGAGCCCGACCATCATCCGCTCGTACCGGATCCCGAACTCCAGCGCGTGCCGCTGCCCCGGCGTCAACTGGTCGCCGACCAGACGGGCCAGCTCCTCGTACTCGGCGAGCGTCCTGGAATGCGCCGCGACCTGCGTGGGCGCGTGTTCCCGGGGACTTCCGCCGAGCCACATCTTCAAGATGCCGCGCTCGCGCGCCTCGACCGGCGTCACGACGGTGTCGGCCAGCCATTCGCGCAACGCGTCCCGTCCGGCGTCGGTCAGCCGCATGACGCGCCGCTGCCGCCCCTTCCCCTCCTGCTCCTGCTCCAGCAGCCCGGCCTCGACCAGCCGGTCGCACACCGCGTACACCTGCGCGTGCGGAACCTGCCAGAACGGCGCCACCGTGCGCCCGGCCTCCACCTTCACGTCGTACGGACTGGCCGACCCCAGCAGGTTGACGACACCGAGCACCAGAAAGGCCGAGGGAGTGAGGTTCACACCCCCGAAGATAACGCCGCCCGCCGGCTCACGACCCTGATGCGGGGCCGGCCTGGGTGAGGGCGGCGGCGGTGACGCGGCCCATGCCGCGGACGACGGAGAACGGGCCGGGCGCGAGCCGGGGGGCCGATCCGGCGGCGATGCGGTGGAACTGGGCGTTGTGCCAGGCCAGCTCCAGGTAGGAGTCGGCGGGCCGGTAACCGGTGCGGGGCGCGGCGGGGAGGGCCGGGACGTCCTCTCCGGCCAGGAGGCGCCGGGGGATGTCGGGGTGGAAGGCCAGCGGACGGCCCAGCCCGATGACGTCGACGGTCCCGACGCTCAGCAGCTCGTTCATCGCGGCGCGCGTCCGGATGCCGCCGGTGAGCATGATCGGCATGGTCGTCCGGCCGGTGAGCTGACGGGCGTACTCCAGGAAGTAGGCGTCCCGGTGGCCGACGCCTTCGACGAGCCCGGTCATCGCCGGGGACTGGTAGTCGCCGCCGGACACCTCCAGCAGGTCGATCCCCTCGTCGGCGAGCGCGAGCGCCACGTGGAGGGACTCCTCCTGGGTGAGGCCGCCGCGATGGAAGTCGGCGGCGTTGAGCTTGACGCCGACCGGGACGCCGGGCCCGACGGAGGCGCGGACGGCGCGGACCACGTCCAGCAGCAGGCGGCGGCGGTTGGAGGGCTCGCCCCCGTAGGCGTCGGTGCGGCGGTTGGCCGCCGGGCTCAGGAACTGCGACAGCAGGTAGCCGTGCGCGGCGTGGATCTGCACGCCGTCGAACCCGGCGGCGACGGCGAGTTCGGCGGTCCGGGCGAACCGCCCGACGATCTCGGTGATCTCGGCGCCGGTGAGGGCGCGCGGCCGGCGCAGGTTGTAGCCGGGGACCGGGAGCCGGACCGCGGACGGAGCGACGGGCCGGCGCGACAGGGGCGCCACGGCGGCCCGGCCCGGATGGTTGATCTGCATCCAGACCGCGGCGCCGTGCGCGTGCACGGCGTCGGCCCAGGCGCGGTGGGCGGGCAGGTGGCGCGGGTCCTCCAGGACGGCGTTGCGCGGCTCGGTGAACGCCGCGGAGCTGATCATGACGTTGCCGGTGATGAGCAGGCCGGCGCCGCCTCGGGACCAGGTCGCGTACAGGCGGTTCAGCCCGGGGGTGGGCGAGCCGTGCCGGTCGGCGAGCTGTTCGCTCATGGCGGCCTTGGCGATCCGGTTGCGCAGGACCGCGCCGCACGGCAGGGTCAGCGGCTGGTGGAGCATCACGGGGCCTCCTTACAGAACACGGGTGGACAGGGTGCGCAGCGTGTGGAACGGGCTGACCGGACGGATCGGGATCGGGGGCCGTCCGACGGTGAGGTCGACGCGGTGCAGGCGTCCGAGCAGCACGGAGCCGACGCCCATCCGGCGCAGCTCGTCGCCGATCGTCAGGTCGATGGCGGCGTGGCGGGTCTCGATCGGCCGCTCGCCCGGGGTGAAGGCGACGACGCGCGGGAACGCGGCGCCGAGCAGGCCGGTGACGTTGCGGTGCGGTCGCCCGATGATGGGCGGCGCGTCGGGGTCGGTGCCGCCGAGGTCGGCGGTCATGCGGACCGCGTCCGCGCCGCGTCGCGCGGCGTGCGCCGTGATGCGGTTGTCCCGGTGGTCCCAGGTGATCTCGGCGAGGCGTTTCGGATAGCCGGTGGCCTCCCGGCCGAGGATGAGGGCCCGGTCGTCGTCGACCAGCATCCAGGGGCAGTGGACGCCCGTGCGCCCTCTGCTCCCCGGCCCGGTCCTGACGTGGACGAACAGCCCGGCCTCGCGGTAGGGGCCGGTGTAGGTCTGGTCGGGGAAGTAGGCGGTGAACAGCTCGGCACGGTAGGGGGCGGCCAGCCGCAGGGTGCGCGGCAGGAACCGCCGCATGGCCTTGGGGTCGATCTCGACGGTGGCGGCCAGGTAGTGCGCGTCGCGGTACGGGGGACGGCCGTGCGGACGGACCAGGCTACTGACCGGGTTCATGTGAGGGCTCCGATGACCTTGGTGAGGACGGGCAGCAGGACCGCGCGGGGCGTGTACCGTCCGCCGACGGTCCCGGCGACGGCGAACGCCCCCGGCACGGCCCGGCGGCGTCCGCGTTCCATCGCGGTGAGGGCCTGGCCGGCAGCCTGTTCGGCGCTCACCCAGACGAATCCCGGCGCCCTCCGCTCGAACTCGGGGACGTCGGCGACGGCGGTGAACCCGGTGCGGACCGGGCCCGGCGCCAGCAGCGTGCAGGTGACGCCGGTGCCGCGCAGCTCGGCGTGCAGCGCCTCGGCGAAGGTGTTGACGAACGCCTTGGACGCCGAGTAGGTCGCGGCCCCGGGCATCGGCTGGTGCCCGGCTGTCGAGCCGGTGACCAGGACCGCGCCCGAGCCGCGCGCCACCATGCCCGGCAGCACGGCGGCGGTCAGCTCGTGGACGGCGACGACGTTCACCTCCACCTCCTCCCGCTCGCGGGCCGCGTCCAGGGCGGAGAACCCGCCGAAGGTGGCGAATCCGGCGTTGTTGCAGAGCACCGAGATCGTCCGGTCCGCCAGTTCCCCGCACAGGGCGCGGCGGTCCCGGACGTCGGCCAGATCGCAGCCGCGCACCTCGACCTCGACCGCGCGGTCCCGGCGCAGCCGTCCGGCCAGTTCCTCCATCCGGTCGACGCGGCGGGCGACGAGGATCAGCGCGTGGCCGCGGGCCGCCAGCCCTTCCGCGAGGGCGGCGCCGATTCCGGACGAGGCGCCGGTGACCACGGCACGGGCGGCGGGGTGGGGACGGGGCAGGCTCATGACTCGAACTCCTGGTTCGTGGAACGCGGGTTCCCCGCGCTGGTCGGGAACGCGGCCGGTGTCCGGGGCGACGGTCCGGCGCCGCCGGGTCGCCGCGTCCGGGCCGACACGCGGCCGAGCCGGCGGCGCAGCCGGCGGATTCCGGCGAGCAGTTCGGCGTTGCCGGCGAGGATCGAGCCGTCGGCCCGGCCGCGCTGGCCGAGGAAGTCCGACAGCGGACGGCCGAGCGGTTCCTGGGCGCGGACCGCCTCGGCCAGCAGCCGCGATCCGCGGGTGATCATCCGTCCGGCGCCCGAGCGCGGCGCGACCAGCCCGAAGACGTACAGGTTCGCCAGGCCGGGCACGAGGACGTGTTCGATCAGCAGCGGCTGGCCGTCCTCCCACACGAACGTGGAGTCGTCCAGGAAGGGGAAGGCCGTGTGGAAGCCGGTCGCCCACACGATCGTGTCGTAGTCCGAGCGCGACCCGTCGGCGAAGCGCACGGTGGAACCGTCGAAGCCGCTGATCTCCGGTCGCGGGGTGACCTTGCCGTGCCGCAGCGCGTACAGCAGGGCCGTGGAGACGGTGACGTCCTTGCTGAACAGCTTGTGGTCGGGGTGGGGCAGCCCGTACTGCCGGTACAGGCCCTGGGACATCAGCAGCGCGGCCTTCATCGCGACGCGCTGGACGGGAATCGGAACGTTGATCCGGTCCAGCTCGGAGGACGGGATCCCGAAGACGGTCTTGGGCAGGAACCAGTAGCCGCGGCGCATCGACACGTCGGCGTGCCCGAAGGTCGCGGCGGCCTCCACCGCCATGTCGCTGCCGGAGTTGCCCGGCCCGACCACGAGCACGCGCGGTCCGGGGCCGAAGTCGGCGGGGCGTTTGTAGTCCTTGGAGTGGATCTGGTGTCCGGTGAACGTGCCCGGATAACTGGGGATGTTCTTCTTCCAGTAGTGGCCGTTGCAGACGACCACCCCCCGGTAGTGCCGGACCTCGCCGTCGGCGGTCTCGACCCGCCAGCCGGTCAGTCCGCGCGGATCCAGCGGGGCGCAGGAGACCACCTCGGCGTTGAGGACGATGCGTTCGCGCAGCCCGAAACGGTCGACGTAGTCGTTCAGGTAGGCCAGCATCTGCGCGGCGCTCGGGAAGTCGGGGTAGTGGCCGGGCATCGGGTGGTCGGCGTACTGCGTGGACCGGCGCGAGGAGATCAGGTGGGCGGAGTCGTAGACGCCGTGCGCCCAGTTGCCGCCGATGTGATCGGTGGCCTCCAACTGGTCGTAGTCGATGCCCGCGTCGGTGAACGCCTTGGCCACGCCGTTGCCGACGTACCCCGCACCGATGATGCAGTAGCGGTGTCGTGTGCTCGGTGTTGTCATCGTGGTCGCCTCTCGGCAGGGGCGGGGGTCGGCGGACCCTCTTGATGACCAATTGGTCATAATTGCTACACCACTGAAGCTTCAGTCATGTAGCAATCTGGGTCAAGGGGGAGGCGGAGTGACCGCCGTCACGCGTGCGCGGGTCCGGTGTCCCTGGTCAGCGAGCGGAGTGCGAAAAGCTAGACTTCCGGGACATGCCACCTCGACGGCCTGCGGAGCGGCGCCCCTACGCGCCCCGGATGTCCCCCGAGGAACGCCGCGAGCAGCTTCTGGACGCGGCGCTGCTCCTGATCAACGAGGGCGGCGTCAAGGCCGTGACCGTGGACGCGGTCGCGCGGACCGCCGAGGTCACCCGTCCCGTGGTCTACGGCCAGTTCGAGGACGCCGACGACATCCTGCGCGCCCTGCTCGACCGGGAGGCCGCCGCCGCGCTGCGCGAGTTCGAGGCCAGCCTGCCGCCGGAGCCGGGCAGCGGGGACCCGGGCCGGGTCGCGGCCCGGTCGCTGCGCGTCCTGCTGACCGCCATCGCGCAGAACCCGCGACGCTGGCACGCCATCCTGCTGCCGGTCGGCATCAGCCCCGCCCCGGTCCAGCGCCGGCACCGCCGGATCCGGGCGTTCGTCCTGGAGCGCGTCACCGCGTTCAGCGCCTGGGGCATCGAGCAGCGGGGCCTGGACCTGGACCCGGAGCTCCTCGCGCACAACCTGCTGTGCTGGGTCGAGGAGTGCGGACGCCTGATCCTCACCGAACCCGACGCCTACCCTCCCGAGCGTCTCGTCGCCTTCAGCGAGCAGATGATCGCCCTGTTCTTCGGCGGCCCCGCCGGCGAAGCGGGTCGCGACGAGCCGGAAGCCACCTGAGCGCGAGCCCTGCCCCAGGCCGACGCCCGGCGGTCCAAGCTTCGGCAGGGACGCGCAAAGCCCGCGCCGAACGGCCGATGCGATGAGTCGCGGACGACTACACCAAGGATTCGGACGAACAGGAGCTTGATCATGTCCGAACGTGTGGTCGATCCTTGCTCTGGAACGTTCCCGTGGGAGGGCTGGGGCGCCTGCCTGTCCTGGTGGGCGGGCACCGAACTCGGCCGGCGGGACGACCTCGCCCGCGCGCTGTTCGGCCGCGGCCGGACGCGCGTGCGGCTCGCCGACCAGGACGTCACGCTCCCCGGGCTGGGCCTCACGGTCGTCCGGTACGACCTCGGCGCCTGCACCTGGCCGCGCCCCGGCGACGGCCCGGCGCGGATGATCGAATCGCCCCGGATCGTGCGGCGCAAACAGATCGAGGGCTACTGGCGCGGCACGGACTGGGACTGGGCCGCCGATGCGAACCAGCGGAGCATGCTGCTGAAGTCCCGCGACCTGGGCGCGGACCACTTCGAGATGTTCTCGGTGTCGCCGCCGTGGTGGATGACCGTGAACGGGAACCCGTCCGGAGCCGAACGTCCCGACCAGGACAACCTGGCCCCGCCGCACCGCGAGACGTTCGCGCGGTACATCGCCGCCGTCACACGGCACGCCCGCGACCACTGGGGCGTGCGCTTCGGATCGGTGGAGCCGTTCAACGAGCCGTCCCTGCTGGCGTGGCACGCGAGCCAGAACCAGGAGGGCTGCCACTTCACCGTCGACGCACAGGCGGCGGTCCTCACTCCGCTGCGCCGCGCACTGGACGAACGGGGCCTGGGCGACGTACGGATCTCCGCGTCCGACGAATGCTTCTACTCACAGGCGACGAACACCTGGCGCGGCCTCCCCGCGGACGTCCGCCGAATGGTCGGGCGCGTCAACGTCCACGGCTACGAACGCGACGACGAGTCCGCCGGCCGCGCGGCACTGCGCACCGCGGTAGGCGCGACGACCCCCATCTGGCAGAGCGAGTACTGCGACGGCGAACCCAGCGGACTGAAGACCGCACTGAACATCGGCCGCGACCTGCGGAGCCTGCACCCCCGCGCCTGGGTCTACTGGCAACCGGTCGACGGGTCCGGCTGGGGACTGCTCACCGGCGCCTACGACGACACGACCCCGCATCCGAACGGCGGCGCACCGGGATCGCTCCGCGCCACCGTCACCGGAGTCAACCCCAAGTACTACGTCCTCGCCCAGTACACACGCCACATCAGACCCGGAATGCGCATCCTCGACGCCGGCCGTCGCGACACCGTCGCCGCCTACGACGACGCCGCCGACCGCCTGACGCTGATCACAACGAACGCCGGCCCCGCTCGCACCGTGACCTACGACCTGCGCCGCTTCTCCAGAGCAGCGGGCCACGGCGACGACCACGCCGTCCGCGTATGGGTCACCGACGCGACCGACGACCGTCCCGCCCGCACCTACGCACGCGACCACGACGCCCGGCTGGACGGCCGCACGTTCCCGATGACCCACGCACCGGACACGGTCACAACAATGGAAGTCGACAACGTAAAACCCTGACAACGCCTTCGACGGCGCCGGTCCGCGTGCTCGCCTCGGTGGTGATCATGTGCGGACCGCCCTCAATTTCGGCTGCTATAAGTGCCGATGTGTCGGTGGACGGCGCTTGGCGATCGTTCCACGCCAATCATTTGACTTGGCGTTACCGGCATTGTCAGGCCATGTGTGGGCGGCGTAGGGTGTGATCATTCACGGTGCATTGGATTCAGATTTAGCGCGAGACGTGACCGCGGGCGATGTCGTTCGCGAATGGGCTCATCGAAGCCCGAATAATTTCGGCGCATCCGAATCGAAGGTCGGCCATGGGAATGAGTGACATCCCCGCGCGACGGGTGATCGTTCAAGGCTTCTCAACGTACTATCTGGACGTGGGCGAAGGCCCGGTCGTCCTGCTCGTGCACGGAAACGCGAGCAGCGCACGCGACTGGTGGCCGTTCGCGGAGGCGCTGACGACGACGAACCGGGTCGTCGCGCTGTCGCTGCCGGGCTACGGGGAGACCAGTCCGGTGGGCGACGTCCGGCCGGGCCGGTTCGTGTCCTTCATCGCCGCGTTCCTGGACGAACTGGGCATCGACCACGTCATGGCCGTGGGCCACTCCTACGGCGGCCTGCTCGTGGCCGAGCTGGCGCTCGCCCATCCCCGGCGGGTGACGCGGCTGGTGATGATCGACTCGGCCGGGCTCGGCCGGGCGGTGAACCCGCTGCTCGTCGTCGAGTCGCTCATCCCCGTCCCGGTCGCCGAAGTCCTGATCACGGCGCTGCTCCTGCCCGGAGGCGCGGCTTTGAGGGCGCTCGGCGGCGCGCTGCAACTACAGCGGCCGTGGCGTCTTCCGAAAAGCTTCTGGGTCCGGCAACTGCGCCTCGGCCATTCCCGGACGTTCCTGCGGACGTCCTTCGACGCCGTTCGCAACGGTGTGGGCCTACGCGGCCAGCGTTTCGACGTTGACGCACGTCTCGGCGAGATCCACGTCCCCGCGCTGGTCGTATGGGGCGCCTTGGATCAGCTTTTCCCGGTCTGGCAGGGAGTGCTCGCCGCCCGGAAACTCCCGCGCGGCCGGTTCGGACTGATCATTTCGGCGTCTCACATCTCGTTCATCGACAGCCCGGCGGAAGTCATGAACTTCCTCGGCCCGTTCATCCGGGACGACCTCGTCGAGGCCGAGGACGCCGCTCCCGCCCGTTGATCGCCGCACGCCGGAAAGGACGCCGATGTCCGAGAAAACTCCCGCCGCCGGTCGTCCCGGCGTCGCGCGACGCCTACTGGAGGCCGACCGTCGTTTCGCGGCGGGCCTCCTGCGGACCGTCGGGGCGACCGTGGGAGCCGGACCGGGACATCCGGCCGCGAGTCCCGTCGCGGTCGAGCCCGGCGACCGGCGCTTCACCGATCCCGCATGGAACGGCAACGCGTACTTCCACCTGCTGCAACAGGTGTACCTGCTCAGCGCGCGGCTGGCGCTGGAGTCGGTGGACGCCCTCCCGCTCGGCGACCACGACCGCAGTGTCGCGCGCTTCCTCGCCCGGCAGGTGATCGACGCCGGGTCCCCGACCAACGTCCTGCCCGGCAACCCCGCCGCGCTCCGGACCGCGTGGCGAACGCGCGGTCGCAGCCTGGCCCGGGGCGCGGGCGCCTTCCTCGGCGACCTGGCCGCCGGCCGCAGGCTGCCCAAAGCCGTGGCCGACGAAGGGCTCGTGCTCGGCCGTGACCTGGCGGCGACGTCGGGACGGGTCGTCTTCCGCAACCAGCTCATGGAGCTGCTCCAGTACGAGCCGCGGACCGAGACCGTCCACGCGACACCGATGCTGGTGAGCCCGCCGTGGGTCAACAAGTACTACGTCCTGGATCTGACCCCCGGCCGCAGCGTGATCGAATGGCTCGTCGACCAAGGTCACACGGTCTTCGTCGTCAGCTACCGCAACCCCGACGCGTCCCTGCGCGACATCGGCTTCGACGACTACCTGCGCGACGGCCTGCTCACCGCGATCGGCGTCATCGAGGACATCACCGGCCACGACGAGGTCAACCTCACCGGTGCGTGCCTGGGCGGCCTGCTGGCCCTGATGCTGACGGCCTGGCTCGCCGACGACACGAGCCCGCGCGTCGGCTCCGTCACGCTGATCAACACTCTCGCCGACTTCTCCGACGTCACGGAGTTCGTGGAGTCCAGCGTGGCGGGCAAGGTGTACGAGCGCGTCCTGGTGGACCTCATCGAACGCGCCACCGGGCGCCGGGGCTACCTGGACGGCCGCCGCGTCGACGACTTCTTCCGCTTCCTGCGGGCCAACGAGCTGGTGTGGCGCTACACCGGCTCCAACTGGCTGATGGGACGCCGGCCGCCGAGCTCGGACATCCTGACCTGGAGTTCCGACGCGATGAACATCCCGCACCGCGCGCAGCGGTACTTCATGCGGGAGATCTGCCTGCGCAACGAGTTCGCCCGGGGACAGGCCGTCCTCGCCGGCCGGACGCTGCGTCCCGACAAGATCACCCAGGACGTGTTCGTCGCGGCGGCGCGCGGCGACCACATCGTCCCCTGGGAGTCCGCGTACCGCACCACGGCCCTTCTGCCGGGCGCGATCCGGTTCTTCCTCTCCGCCGGCGGCCATGTCGCCGGAGCGCTGTCGCCGCCGGGGTCCAAAGTCCAGTACTGGACGAGCGAACATCCCTTCGCGTCGGATCCGCGGACCTGGCTGGCCGAGGCCACCGAGCACCGTCAGGGCTGGTGGGAGTCGTGGGCGGCCTGGCTCGCCGACCGCTCCGGGCCGCGGCGCACCCCGCCTCCGACGGGCAGCGACCGGTATCCGCCCGGTGAGCCGGCACCCGGGACGTACGTCCTGCAAAAAGCCTAGGCGGGCCCGTCGCGCGACACCGGACGGCCCGGAAGGGAACCGACCATGCCGAAGCACGAGCAGCGTCCGGCCGCGAGCCCCGCGCCGGACCGCGAGGAGAGTCACCGCGTCGTCATCATCGGGGCGGGCGTCGGCGGCAGCGTCACCGCGTTCCGGCTCGCCCGCGCCGGGATCGACAACGTCGTCCTGGAGCGCGGCCGTCGCTGGCCCATCACCCCGGAAGGCGGCACTTTCCCCCGGATCCCGTCCCTGGACCGGCGGCTGCTCTGGCTCCAGGGGCGAGCGCCGAGGCCCGGCCCGCGATGGCTCGCCCACCTCATCGAGGCCGCCGGCGCCGACGCGCTCTTCCGCTCCACCGGCCTCCTGGACGTCCTCGTCACCAAGAGGTTCTCCGTCGTCTGCGGAGCGGGCGTCGGCGGCGGAACGCTCGTCTACGGCGGGATCCTGCCCCAGCCGCGCGCCGACGTCTTCCGGCGCGTCTTCCCCGCCGAGATCGACTACGACGAACTCGACCGCACCTACTATCCGCGCGCCCGCCGTCGCCTAATGGGAACGGCGTTCCCCGACGACCTTCTCGCCCATCCCCGCTACCGATCCAACCGCCTGTGGCGGGACGCCCTGGAGCACTCGGGACTCGCGACGGAGCAGGTCGTCTCCACCTACGACTTCGACGTCGTCCGGGCCGAACTCGACGGCACCGCCACACCCTCGGTCACCGCCGGACAGTACTTCTTCACGGGCTGCGACAGCGGCGCGAAGCTCAGCGTCGACCGCACCTACCTGGCCCGCGCGGAGCAGACGGGCCGGACGTCGGTGCGCCCCCTGCACAACGTCCTCGACATCGCGCGACGCCGCGACGGCAGGTACGTGGTCACCGCCGAACGGCTCGACACCGCCGGAACGCCACAGGAGCGGGTCGCCCTGACCTGCGACCGGCTGGTCGTCGCGGCGGGCGGCGTCCACACGCCGCGCCTGCTGGTCACCGCCCGTGACACCGGCGCCCTACCGGACCTCGACGCGGCGGTGGGCCGCCAGTGGGGCACGAACGGCGACCAGCTTCCGATCATCAGAACCGACGACGAACCGACCGGCGCACCGCAGGCGGGCCCGCCGAACCTGCTGGCCCGCAACGGCGACGGCGACATGCTGGTGACCCACGGCGGGCTCCCGCTCCCCTTCGAGACGAAGCTGATGCTCTGCGCCGGAGTCGGCGTCTCCGACCGCTTCGGCCACTGGAGCTACTCCACGGCCGAAAGCCGCGCCCGGCTCACCTGGGACCCGGACAACGACACCACCGCCCGGCGCGCCGTCACCGACCTTCTGCGCCCCATCGCAGCGCACCTCCCGTCCGGCGCGAAGACGGTCAATCCCACGGCCGCATACCCCCTGATCCTGCATCCTCTCGGCGGAGCGGCGATCGGCAAGGCCACGGACGCGTACGGACGCCTGCACGGCTACCGCGGTCTCTACTGCCTCGACTCCGCCCTCATGCCCGGCTCCACCGCCGCCGCCAACCCCGTCCTGACCATCGCGGCGATCGTGGAACGCTGCCTGGACCACCTCATCGACGAGTTCGCCGACTAAGCGCGTTCCCTTCCGACCTCGCTGCCGCGGGTTCCGTCTGTGCACTCACAGGTTCCGAACCCGCCTCGAAAGCACCGCTCATAGCCGCTCGTTGTTCTGCGGCAGGAATTAAACCGCTACTTCCGCGATGGGTGTGGCGAGTACGGTGCGGCTGTGGCCGGTGCTCACGCGCAGCGGCGGCTCACGGAGACAAGCGCGCGGACGCGAAGGAACGAATGGTGCCAAACGCTGTACTGCGAGGCGTGACCCTGGACTGCGCCGACCCGCGCACCCTGGCGAACTTCTACGCTGGACTGACCGGGATGCGCGAACTCTTCGCTGCGGACGAGTTCGTCGCTCTGACGGACGGCTCCGGCTGCGATCTGGGATTCCAGAGGGTCGACGGATACCGGGCCCCGCAGTGGCCAGGTCAGGACGTGCCACAACAGTTCCACCTGGACTTCCGCGCCGACGACCTCGATGCGATGGAAGCGCTGGCACTCGAACTCGGCGCGGCCAAACCGGACCACCAGCCCGGCAACGGACGCTGGCGAGTACTCCTGGACCCGGCCGGCCACCCCTTCTGCCTGACGTCTTCCTGACCCCACCGACAGGTTCGCGAGGCCCGCCGGGTGCCTGCCGGGAAACCCCGGCTGATTCATGAGGCGTCGCGGCGCGCTGGCTTCGAGAGGCTGATCTGGCCGAGCAGGGTGGCCTGAAGTCGGTGTATGCGTGTCTCGGTGCCCGCCACTCAGCGCGGGATCGGGCGCATCTGAAACCCCAGCATCTGCAAATGCTGGCGCCACATGGAAGACCGCGGAAGCGTCACACAGAATCATTTACCAGTTGCGTACTTCTGTACTCGGGCCTGTGGTGGCCGGAGCAGGACGACGTTGACCGCTGGAGCTGTTCGCGTTGTGTCAGGTGAGGACTGCGTTGGCCGGCGTCAGGTGGGTGACCAGGCGGTCGACTACGGACAGAGCCGTTGATTGACAGGGTCGGCTGGGAGCGTCGCGGGATGACGGCGGAAAGGGGATGCGGGAGAGCGGGATGTGGCGGGCAGGCTAGCCCATTGAGGGCGAGTTCGGTGATTTCCTGATTGCGGAGGGTCGCAGGGCGCGGTCCTGGTTTGGGGGGCGTGCGTGGAGGCGGAGATCATCGAGCGGTTGCGGACCAGGTTCGACACGCTGGACGGCAATGGCAACGGGTTCCTGGAGAAGGACGATTTCGACGATGAGGTCACCCGGATCGTGTCGGTGACCGGGGTCGCGGCGGGGGCGCCCAGGGCGCAGTTGCTGCGGGACGCCTACCGGGCCTACTGGTGGGCGATGCTCGACCGGCTGGACAAGGACGGCGACGGGCGGATCAGTTTCGAGGAGTACGCCGAGATCGTCCACGCCGTTGATGACTTCAAGTCCTTCGCCAAGGCCCGGGCGGACGCGGTGGACCGGTTCACTGACTTCGACGGTGACGGCTGGATCGAGCGGGACGACTACCTGGCCGTCATGGTCGCCGCCCGATTCGACCCGGCGGCGGCCGGCGCGGCCTATGACGCGCTCGTCCCGGACCAGGCGGGCAAGGTCCGCGCTGGCAGGTACGCCGATCTGATCATGGAGTTCTACGACACGATCGGCAAGGCGGGGGCGGCGCAGCTGCTGGTGCCACCTCAGTGACCTCCCCTGCCCGGACACAGTACGAACAGGTCGCCCGGGCCCGCGACACCGACGCGCTTTCCCTGGTGCACCGCCTCCTCGCGGGCGGTGCACCAGGTGAGTGCTTTGTGTGCCGACTTGCCCGTCGAGGGCTTGCGCGCCTACGGCTGGCTCGCCTTCGAATAGGCACACCTTCTCTACCAGGGGAGATGGGGGGCGGGGCCCCGTGGGTTTCGGGCGGCGGGACGAGCGTGCTTCAGGTAGTCGTGCCGGTGAGCGAGGTGCGAATCAACGGATCCGCGCCGGGCAACTCCAAAAGGTGATCGTGTCACGCAGGTGCCTGTGGACTTCCCGGCCACCTATCGGGCGGGCCGGGCGGCCAGCACCCCGGCGCGGTCGTACCTGGTCGACCTGCCGGGCATGCGGGCGACCGGATTCAGCCCCGAAATGATGCTGACCGCATCTCCCGAGGGCCGGGTCATCACCAACCCGCTCGCCGGAACGCGCGCACTCCACGGCACGACTGAGGATCTGTGGTTGTGGGCGGAGCTCCAGACCGATCCGAAAGAGGTGCACGAGCACGCCATTTCGGTCAAGGTCGCCGCCGACGAACTCGCCTCGGTCTGCACACCCGGCGGGATCACGGTCGACGATTTCAAGTCGGTCAAGCGGCGCGGCAGCGTTCAGCATTGCGGCACCCGGGTAGGCGGCGATCTGGTCGGTGGCCGCGACCGCTGGGACGCCCTCGACGCGGCCGGCGCCCTCAGAACGCTCTTCGAACGCAACGGACAGGCCCGGCTCCAGCCTGGCACCGGAATCGTCGCGGCCTTCGATCCCGCACGTGAATACGAGAAGACCTGCGAGAAGCTCCGCAGCATCGCGCCCTATCCGACCGAACCCCTACCATCCGATCACGAGGGCCAGGAGCATGGAACGGGTCACCGAGCGACGAACCAGCCAGGCCCCGCCATGGGTAAGACCGCCTCCGGGTACGTGTTCGACAACGACGGCGCCCACTCCGCAGATCAGCTCTCTCTCTTGGCCCAAACCCTCGACGGCATCACCCGCGACCGCCTGACCCGGCTCGGACTCGCCCCCGGATGGTCCTGTCTCGAAGTAGGGGCGGGCAACGGAACCATCGCCGCATGGCTCGCCGACCAGGTCGGCCCGGGCGGGCACGTCCTGGCAACCGACCTCAACACGACCCATCTCCGCACCCTCAAGTCACAAGGCCATCTGAGAGTCGAACGGCACGACATCACCACCGACGACCTCCCCGACAAAGCGTTCGACCTGATCCACGCCAGGCTCGTGCTGATGCACATCCCGCAGCGGGACGCCGTTCTGGAACGTCTGCGCCGGGCACTCAAACCAGGCGGGACAATTCTCCTCGACGAGTTCGACTGCACCTATGCGCCCGTCCTCAGCCTCCCCGATGGGACACCGCCAGGACTGTTCGAAACCTTCAACCAGGCACTGATCCGCCTGCTCACCGCAGCCGGAGCCGACCCCGCCTTCGGACGCCACAGCCACCACGCACTCCACCGCGCCGGCTTCACCGACTCCGACATCGAGACACACCTCAACCCATGGCGCGGCGGCTCACCCGGCTGCGCCCTGCACCACAGCAACACCCTCCACCTCAAAGAAGGACTGGAAACACACGGCGCGACCACCAACGACCTCCAAGCCCTCCGCCCGCTCCTGCGCGACCCGCGCTTCATCGTCAGCTCCTACCCCATCTACACCGCCAGCGCCCGAACCCGCTAGCCAACCGCAGCAGCCGAGGCCGAGCGAACGAGGCGCCTCCCAGCGACACGACCGTTGCCTCCACAGATACGCCGGATCTTGGCCCCAGCCGCCGGATGAGGAGTGACGGCGATCAGCGACACCGAAGCAGCCGGAGCGTTCTCCCACCTCGACCTCGACGGAGACGGCCACCTGTCCGCCGACGAATTCATCACCGCGACCATCGAATACTGGACCAGCCCCGATCCCACAGCCTCTGGAAACTCGTGGACCGGACGCCCGCCAACCCCCTGACCTGGGCTGTGCGGCAGAGAGACTCCCCTTTCGCCGTCGGGCACGGTCAACGTGCCGACCCCCGAGTCACGTCGACCACATCATGCCGACGAGATCGAACAGGGAGTTGCCTTGGCCGCTCTAAATGCAGCGTCATGAAACTGGGGCTCGCGGCGTGGGGCGTGCCGGTTCTCCGGACACGGTCTGCTCATTCATGACGGGACTGATCACAAGGGCCACAACGGGAAGCTCGAGGAAAGGACGAAGCCGCTCCCGCACGTACGTCTTCACGACCTGCGCCATGTCCACGCGACGACGCTGCTCCTGAGGGCGTCCCGGTTCACATCGTCGCTGCGAGGCTGGGCCATGCCGATCCCTCGATCACGCTGAGGGTCTACGCCCACGTCATCAACGAACAGCTCGCCGAAGCGGCCGAGGGCTTCGCCAAGCGCGTGGACGGTGCCGCCTGAGAAACGGCTGTTAGCAAACCCGTTAGCAAAAAGGCCCCTGCGATGATCGCAAGGGGCCTTTGACCTGGGTGCACCCGAAGGGATTCGAACCCCTAACCTTCTGATCCGTAGTCAGATGCTCTATCCGTTGAGCTACGGGTGCTCGTCCCGGTGGGCCGGGAGGTGTGTCGCGACGGCGAGTCTAGCAGGCTCGGTAATGGTGTCCGGGCCGTCCGGTCTGCGTGGCGACGTCCACCAGTGTAGGGCATCGCGGTGGGAGGGCGAGCCATGTGGGTGGGGCCCGGGAGATGGAACCGTCTGCGAAGTTTTAGCGCCGAAGGGGTATTCGCGACGGGATCGACGGTCACCGTCTAGTCTCGTCCGACGTCCCGACCCCCCATGCAAGGAGACTCCCATGCGCTTGTCCGCCAGCTCGCTGGTCGGCGCCGTCATGGTCGGCGGTGCCGTGCTCGGCGCCACGGCCTGCGGGCCGATCGACTCCGTCACCGGCGGCGGTGCCAAGAAGTCCGCGTGCAACAGCATCGAGTCGACGCTCCGGTCGCTGACGACCGTCAGCACGCCCGACCTCAGCAACCCGACCGCCAGCGCCACGGCGAACGCGCAGAAGTACTCGGACGCGGCCGCCAAGATCCGCAGCGCCGGGCAGGACGCCGGCGGGGACGTCCAGTCCGCGGCGGGCGCTTTCGCCACCGACCTGGAGAGCACTGCCAGCACGCTGCGGAGCCTCGGGTCGGGCAACCTGTCCGGTGGGACGAGCGGGCTTCAGTCGCTCGGCCAGATGCAGCAGCACGCCCAGGACCTCGGCCGGGCCTGCGGGTTCAGCGGAACAGGGTTCCGGTTCGGCTCCTGAGCCCGCGCCGGCCGGCCCCGGCCGGGAGCGGCCGGGGCCGGTGTCGCCTGCCTCCCGAAACGCGCTTTGCCGGTTGCCGCGCGTACCGGTAGCCTGTGCTGAGCCCACGGGCTGCAACTGGAGGATTCGCCTAGTCCGGTCTATGGCGCCGCACTGCTAATGCGGTTTGGGTTCACGCCCATCCGGGGTTCAAATCCCCGATCCTCCGCACATCTACCAGCGGGGTTGTGGTTTCAACGCAACCCCGCTGGCGCACTACTGGACCATCAAGCGGTGTTGCAGGTTCGAGTGTGTCGTTCGGCCGCTGCCCTGGCCCGTGAGCACGAGACGTCGTGGCGGTGTCACCGAGCCCAGGTCAGAGTCCCTGGCGGCCCGAACTGTTCATCGACCGCGATACGTAGCGCACCCTGATCGGCCGGGCGCGCAGACGGCCAGGACGCGGAATGCTTGTGGGCTAAAAACCGGCCGCCGACCGGTGGAGGATGGGATGTCCCCCACCGGTCGGCGGCGGTTGTGACCTGGCGTGATGGCTACTGGTGGTCTCGCCACGGGAGGACGGTCATGATGGGCGGCGGTCCGGACCGGCCGCCAGGGGACGGGACGGCGTAGGTGGTGACGCGGGCGTCATTGGGCGTGCCGGCGGCCCACGTGTCGCTGGTGCCTGCGAAAGTGGCGGCGAAGTAGCCGTTGCCGTAGGCGCGGACCTTGGCCTTGTAGCGGCCCTTGCTGTCGGTCTTCACCCACTTGACGTGGTACCAGGTCTTCTTGCCGCGGAACCGGAAGATGATGCGCACCTTCTGGCCGGGGAACGCGCCGAAACGCTTTTTGCTGCTGTAGTAGCGGCTCAGTGTTCCGGAGACGGTGATGTAGTGGTTCTTGCGGACCCTGGTCGGGGACGCCTTCAGCTTGCTCATCGAGGTCGACCATCGCCACGTCTTGCGCACGGGGCTGACGGAGGGGGCCGCGGCGGTGTCCCCGGCGAAGCGAGCTCGCCAGTAGCCGGACGTGTTCACGGTGAACGAGGCGCTGAACTGCCCCTGGCTGGTCTTCATCCGGCGGATTGTCTGCCAGCCTGTGCGGCCGTCGGGGGAGTATTCGAGGAGCACCTGCTTGCCGTTCACGTCCCCGCCGGCGGAAGCCGCGTACAGGGCGCCCTGCGCCTGGAAACGTCCGTAGGCGTCCATGGTCGCCGACAGTGAGGTCGTCGTGGCCGGCCGGACGCTGACCGCGGGAAGGGTCGTCGTGGAGCCTTCGTAAAAACCGGCGGCGGGTGTCCGCGCGACGTAGGTCGCGGTGCAGGACGGCTTGATGGTGGTGCTGAACCGGCCTTCGGCGTCCGTGTTGGCCCGGAAGGTGTACATGGGCGAGGTGCAGCGGGACGGGTCGACGGCGGGGTCGATGAAGACGGCCCGTCCGGACAGCGGCCTGCCCTGGTAGGTGACCTGACCGCTGAGGGTGAGGGGCTGGCCCTCGTCCAGGTCGGTTCGGCTCGCGAGCAGGGTCGTCTGCGTCTCTCCGTGGACGACCTGGACGGCCACCATCTCGGAGTGGATCCCCAGGGACGGCACATCGGCCCAGACGGTTACCGAGTCGCTCTCCCCGTTGGGACTCAGCGTCGCGGTGAAAGCGCCGTCGGCGTCGGTGGTGGCGTCGGTGACCGAGCCCCATCCGGTGTTCGTGGACAGGTCGACCGGGATGCTCGCGGCGGGGGATCCGTCCGCGGCGACGACCTTCCCGGTGATGGTGGTCGTGGGGTGGTCGGGGTCGACGGAGGCGGCCTGAGCGGCGAGCACGATGGACGCCGTTCCGTCGGCGAGGGCGGGAGTGGCCGTCAGTGTGCCGACGAAGAGCGCGGCCGCCATCCCGATGGTGGCGATACGAAGCACGAGTGTCCCTATGGGTGAAGGCAATAGTCAGCGTTGATCAGGACGCCGCGCCTGGGAATCAGGTTGCTTCCCGAAACCCGATTGTGATCTTCATGGGGCCGCACCTGGCGGTGATCTACGCCATGGGCGGTGTCGCCGACGACGGGGAACAGGCCGCCAAACCCGGTCCTCATGGACCGTCCGAAGGCCCCGGCGAACCTGGGTGGCTAGACGTGGCTTCCGTGCGGATGCGTCATCTTTGGGGCGGGGAGCCGTGCGGGCTGGCGCTGGTCGCCACTCGGCACTGCGACCGGCCGCATCCGGGCTGTGTCCAGGTAACAGTCTCGCTGCTCGGATCGAAGCTGTTCGGTCCACTTGCGCTGGAAATACCGGGGCGCCATGAAGGTGTCCGGGCGTCGGGCGGGCGGTGGCTGGAAGGCCTCCTGCGCGGAGGCAATCGAGGAATCGAGGCGGGCGTCAGGATCTGGTCTGCCGTGCGGCGCACAGTCGTCCGCGCGGGCGTCGGCCGTCGCGCTCGATCTTCATGAAAGTGTGATGCGGGCGCGCGGCCCGGCACTTTATGATCTTGGTTTGCCCTGTTCACAGCTATACGAAAAGAGTGCTGCCCATGGATCGTCCAGGTGGATGGAGGGCGGCTTTCAGTGTCCTCGTCGCGCTCATCCTCGCTGTCTCCGGATTCGCGGCGCCTGCGGCCGCCGATACGTCACTGACCGCCTGTGGTCCCTGGCTCAGGTCGCTCGACCTGCCAGACAAGAAGATCCATTCGGGTGGTGAGACCCAGGGCACCGTCAAGGTGAGCTGCAAGTCACCGGTCCCGCTCGTCGTGGCGATGACGTCCGCGGACTCGTCCTGGGTGAGTGTGCCGGACAAGGTGGTGGTTCCGGCTGGAGCGACGGAGACGACCTTTCCCATCCGGACGCACCAGCCGGACTACATCTACGGCGAGCTCAGCATCTCGCTGACCGCGAAACTGCGGGATCGGACGTTGTCCGGGCCGCTCACGTTGCAGCCCGGCCTGAAGTTCATTGACTTTGGCGGCCATTCGGCGATCGTCAGCGGCGATAACCCGTTCATCACTGTCGGGCTGAACGGCACGGCACCCGCGGGAGGGATGGTCGTCGAGCTGGAGAGCGACAACCCGGCCCTCCAGCTCCCGGCGAGCATCACCATCCCGCAGGGCGCCCTCGGCATGAATGTTCCTCGGCCGACGAGCTCGCGCATCCCGACCGACGCGGACGTCACCGTGACGGCGAAGGTCGAAGGGCAGAGCCTCACCGGTGCCATAAAGCTTCTCGCCTGGAACTACGATCCCGGTAACTGGAGCTTCACCGGATCGGCCGAGGCGTACGGCGGAGTCTACGACACTATGGCCCTGTACCTTCCGAATCCTGTGCCGCACGGTGGCATCAAGGTCACTTTCAGTTCCGACGACCCGAAGCTCGCGGAACCGCATCAGCCGATGCAGCTCGCGGAAGGCACCACGGGCACGTTTCAGGTTCCGGTGTCGATGCCGTCCAACATCGACGGCAATGTCACTGTGACGGCGAACATCGAGGGCGTGGGAAGCCGGAGCCAGACCGTCCGCGTCCGGCCTGGCATCATCGGACTCGATATCGAGCCCATGTTGGTCACCGGCGGGGAACCGTTCGAGGGCACGGTCCGCCTGGGGACGACGACGAGCAGCCCTGTCACGGTCCGGCTCGACAGCGATAACCCGGCGGTCCAACTCCCCGCCGAGGTGACCATTCCGGCCGGGCAGTCCTCGGTGACCTTCCAAGGCACCACGTCGCCGGTGACCGACTTCGCGTTCGCGACCGTGACGGCTTCCATTCTGGGAGGGTCGCGCAGTCAGACCGAGCTTTTCGTGGAAGCCGCGTCCTAACGGCGAAGCTTTCATTGGACGACACCGAAGGGATCGTTCGTTCGCCCGGACGGGCGATCCCTTCGGTCGAAAACGGCGTACGGCCGCAGAAGGTTGCCGGCTTTAAGAGCAAGTTGGCGGCTGGCCGCCGACAGCCCGATTACTCTGGGCGAGCATCTTGCCGAACTCGGTCAAGCCCGGGCCCCAGCGCTGGCCGCATGGCGCTCGATTGCTGCGGCCACTTGTCGCTCGACTTGCTAACCGCCGCGTGGCCAACGGGGTCTTCGGTGGAGGGGCGTGAAACCCAAACCGCATTAGCAGTGCGGTTGCGTACTGTCCGAAAAGGTCCGCACTGTTCCCGGCGGCGTCCGCCTTGTGCCGGGGGACGGGCATACCGAGCTGCTCGTCGACCCGAGGCAGCTCGGCGTGGGGTCGAAGGTTCCGGCCATGGTGGACGTCCTGGAAGTTCAGGCGGGTGGGTCAGGCCCTCGGTTCCTGCGATCGCTACGGCCCCGACGTGCCGTGGTAGACGCGTTCAGAAGTACGGTGTCAGGGTCTTTGGTGTGACTTGGGGCACAAAGTGGGGCGCGGGAGTTGTGTGTCCGAGTTATTGGAATCAGTGTCCACTTACTCTAGTGTTGCGTGGCCGTCATCCGGGCGGTGTCGGGGGATGACGAAGGGTTCCATGTCGATGTCCACCAGTCTTCGCCGCGTCGTGCGGTCGGTGCTGGGCTCCTGTGTCGGCGTCGCCATCGCGGCGACCGCTCTCCAGGGGACCGCGCAGGCGGCGCCTGCCGACGTCACGCCGCCGGCCCAGGACGCGTTCTATACGCCGCCGTCTCCGCTGCCGCAGGGCAAGCCGGGTGATGTTATTCGGTCGCGGCAGTCGCAGTACCCGACGTTCGGGGACGCCAAGGCGTGGCAGGTGCTTTACCGCTCTGAGTCGGCGACGGGCGAGCCCATCGCGGTGTCCGGGACCGTCGTCGTGCCGACCAAGGCGTGGACGGGCGGCGGCAAGCGTCCGCTGGTCACGTGGGGCGTCGGGACGCGCGGGCTCGGCGACGCGTGCGCGCCGTCCTACACGCTCGCGACCGGGCTCGACTATGAGGCGCTGTTCGTCGCGGACGCGCTCAGCCGCGGCTGGGCCGTCGCGATCACCGACATGCAGGGGCTCGGGACGCCCGGCCAGCACACCTATGAGGTGGGCCAGTCGCAGGGACGGGCCGTCCTCAACATCGCGCGGGCGGCCGAGCGGCTGGACGAGACGGGCCTCGGCGCGGACGCGCCCGTCGGGATCATGGGCTACTCGCAGGGCGGGACGTCCGCCGGCTGGGCCGCGCAGCTCGCCGGGACGTACGCGCCGGATCTCCAGGTGAAGGGGACGGCGGCGGGCGGCGTCCCGGCGGACCTGCTCGCGGTCGCCAAGAGCCTGGACCAGGGCCCGTTCGCGGCGCTGATGTACATGGCGGCGGTCGGTTATGACGCGGCCTACCCCGAGCTGAACCTGCAGAAGTACCTCAACGACGCAGGGAAGAAGCTGCTCGCCGACACCAAGGACCTGTGCCTGGTGAGCGTCGACGTCCTTCCCGCGCTGTTCAACACGGCCTTCAAGAAGATCAGCGACTTCACCACCACGAACCCGCTCGACCAGCCCGACTGGCAGGCGCGGCTGAAGGAGAACCGCCTCGGCGGCACGGCGCCGTCCGCGCCGGTGTTCCAGGCGCAGGCCGTGTTCGACGAGATCATCCCGTTCCAGCAGGCCGACACGCTGCACAAGGAGTGGTGCGCCAAGGGCGCGAACGTGACCTGGAAGACCTACCTGTTCGCCGAGCACGCGCTCGGCATGGTGCAGAGCGAGCCGGATTCGATGGCCTTCCTCGCCGACCGGTTCGCGGGCAAGCCGGCGCAGGGCAACTGCGCCGCTTGATCCGGCGCGTGGGGGGCGGGTCCCGCCCCCCACGCGTCAGTCCCCGGAGACGACGTTCTTCGCGGCGGGCCGGACGATCCGGATCGGCTTGCCGAAACCGTCGAAGTTGAGCGTCCCGTCCGCGCTGCTGCCGAGACGCAGCGCGTACGCCGGGCCTTCCAGCGCGACGTAGAGAATGCTGTTGGTCTCGTCGGCGATCGCGATGGCCCGCCGTCCGGCGACCTTCATGCCGCCGACGTGTCGTACCGCGCCCGTGGGCTTCAGCAGGGTATCCACCAGCGCGGGGAGGCTGGTCATCTCGGCCATTTCCTTGAAGTCCTTGGCGGTGGCCCTGGCCTTGATGAACTTCCCGCGCAGGAGTTCCGGGCCGTCCTTCCCGGCGGCGGAGACGTAGAAGGCGTCGTTCCCGCTCAGGTAGAGCGTCGAGCCGAACCGGCGGACGTCGATCCGCTGCCGTCCGATGGTGATCGAGCCGGACGACGTCCGCTCGTCGGCGAAGCGGAGGTCGAGGCGGATGGTGTCGTGGCCGTCCCGGGTCGTCCCGTGGACGTGCAGCGACCCGGCGCCGCGCGTCGCGGCGAGCGCGCGGGCGAGGACCGTCGCGGCGGGGAGCTTGTCGAGGCCGTTGGTGGCGGGGGACGCGGCGCTCCGGGTCGGGGTGGCCGTCGTGCCGCTCTCGCACGCGGTGGCGAGGGTGAGGACGGCCGCGCAGGCGACGGCAACCGGGATTCGCATGTTTCTGTCCTGTTCTGGGGCAATTGTGAGTCCCGGTGATTATGGTGTCCCCCGCTGACGGAAGACGCGGGAGGGCACATGGACGGCGAGGACTTCGACCAGGAGCGCGAGCGGCGCCGGGTGGAGAGCGACCTGGAGACCGCGACGCTGAACGTCCGGCTGCTCCTCCAGCAGGCGTTGCAGTGGTGGAACTGCATCCAGGTGGACGAGCCGACGCCCGAGCGGCAGCGGACCGGCGCCGGGACGGTGAAGGCGGTGAACCTCGCGCTGAACGCGTTGCACCACGTCGAGGACCTGCTGTCGCCGGAGCACCCGATCGAGGGCGACGCGGAACAGGCCGAGCGCCTGATCGAACAGCTCGGCGAGTACCGCGCCCGCCTGCGGGCCGAGCTGGAGCGCGTCGAGCCGCTGCTGCGGGAGCAGGCCGTCCGGGCGGTCGGCGAAGGGCTGAGCCGTGACAAGGCGGCCGAGGCCGCGCAGGTGCCGCCCGAGACGCTCGACGATTGGACCGCGTCCGGGCGCTGACCTCGACGAGCGCGCACGGGCTTAGGACCCGCTGGACGCCTCCGGCGTCGTGCGTCCGCGGAGCAGGATCTCGCGCCAGTCCGCGCGTCCGGCGGCCGGAACGGTCATGAACTCGGCGACGAGCGCCGCGAACCGCTCCGGGTCGTCGTGGTGCGGGAAGTGCCCGGCGCGCGGGAAGATCTCCAGCCGGCTGCCGGGCAGCGCGGCGTGCGCGACGTGCGCGTGCCGCACCGGGATGATCGGGTCCCGCGCGCCCCAGACGACGAGCGTCGGCAGGCCGCGCGCCAGGTAGCTGCGGTCGAGCATGGTGATGGCCTGGCCGCGCAGGTCGACGCCCGCGCGGATCGTCCGCAGGAACGCGAGCCTGGCCGACCGGTCGGCGAACCCGAGGTAGCGGCCGTGGACGTAGTCGAGGTCCCCGCCGAGCCCGGCCCCGCCGAGCGCGCGCAACGCGGGCAGCACCGCCCGGACGGCCGCGCGCACCGGCGGCGTGGTGAGCAGCGCCAGCCCGGCGCCGGCGCCCGGCCCGGTGACGAGCCGGAACGCCGGATGCACCTCGCGTCCGAGCCCGGCGCTGCCGACGAGCGCGAGCCGGTCGCAGCGCTCGGGGAACTGGTAGGCGAACTGCATGGCGACGCCGCCGCCGAGGGAGTGCCCGACGACGCTCACGCGGTCGACGCCGAGCGTGGTGAGCAGGTCGCGCAGCCCGCACGCGAACGCGCCGATGGCGTAGTCGGCGCGCGGTTTGGCGGACGCGCCGTGCCCGAGGAGGTCGGGCGCGATGACGGTGTGCCTCGCGGCGAGCAGCGGCAGCACCGACGACCAGGTGGCGGAGCTGTCGCCGATGCCGTGGACGAGCAGGAGCGGCGGCCCGTCGCCGAGGATCCGGTAGGCGCGGCGGTACCCGTGGATGTCCCGGAAGTGCAACATGAAGGCAGATTCCGGGCGCGGTGTTTCGCCTGTGCTTCCCGCCGGTGACCGGGATGTAAGCGAAAAAACCCCAGTTGACAGGATATTTGCCGGAAACAAAGGGCACCTACGCTCGCGTGATGGGCGACCGTGCGGATGTGATGGCCGTCGGTGTGGAGGAGGAGTTCCACACCGTCGATCTTGAGACGCACCGGCTCCTGCCGCGTGCCGACAGCCTGCTGCAGCAGCTTCCGGCCGAGCGGTTCGGCGCCGAGTTGCAGCGTTCGGTGGTCGAGACGAACAGCCGTCCGTTCCTGCGGCTGCTCGACCTCGCCGAGGACCTGGCGGCGCTGCGGCGCGGGGTGGTGGCGTCGGCGGAGCCGCTCGGGCTCGGGATCGTCGCGGCGGGCACCGTTCCGGTGGTGGACCTGGACGCGCTCAAGGTCACCCCCGACGCCCGCTACGAGAACATGCTGGAGGAGTACCAGGCCCTCGCGCGCGAGCAACTGATCTGTGGCGCGCAGGTCCATGTGGACGTCGGGGACCGCGAGCTGGCCGTCGCCGTCGCGCAGCGCCTGACGCCGCGCATCCCGGTCCTGCTGGCGCTGTCGGCCAGCTCGCCGTACTGGCTCGGCACCGACACCGGCTACGCCAGCTACCGGACGCTGCTGTGGAGCCGCTGGCCCACCGCAGGCCCGATGGGACGGTTCGCGACGGCGGACGAGTACGACGCGCTGATCGCCGATCTCGTCCGGTCCGGGGTGATCAGCGACCCGGGGATGATCTATTTCGACGTGCGCCCGTCCGCGCACCTGCCGACCGTGGAGCTGCGGCTGTGCGACGCGTGCCCGCGCGTCGAGGACGTGGTGCTGCTCGCCGGCCTGTTCCGCGCGATGGTGATCGAGGAGCTGGACGCGATCGACGCGGGCCGCCCCTGCGAGCCGCCGCGGCCGGAGCTGGCGCGGTCGCTGACCTGGCGCGCCGCCCGCGCCGGGCTGGCGGGCGAGCTGGTCGACCCGGACGCGCGCACCCCGGTCCCCGCGCCCGTGTACGTACGCCGCGTGGTGGACGCGCTGCGCCCGACCCTGGAACGCACCGGCGACTGGGAACTGGTGTCGGAACTGACCGACGCGGCGCTGACCGGTGGCGGCTCGGCGGCCCGGCAGCGCGCGGCGTTCGCCGGGGGCGGGTTCGACGGCGTCATGGACCTGCTGCTCGCCAAGACCCGCGCGCACACCGACTGGGCGCCCGCCGTCGGCCCGGTCCGGCCGCGCGTGGAGGTGATGCTGCGCGGCTACGACGCGTCCGCCGACGAGGCCGTGGTGTTCGACGGGACGGCGCGCGGCCCCTACGGCCTGGTGCTGAACGCGCTGGAGCGGCTCGGCCCGGACGGCCTGCACGAGCGCGAGAAGCTGCGCGACGAGGTGCAGCGCGGCCTCGGCATGACGTTCCACGTGGACGGCGAGAAGGAGCGGCTGTTCCCGGTCGACGTGATCCCGCGCGTCATCGCGGCCCGGGACTGGACGTGGTTGCAGGACGGGCTCGTCCAGCGCGTCCGCGGCCTGGAGGCGTTCCTGCGGGACGCGTACGGCGAGCGGGAGGCGGTGCGCGCCGGGATCGTCCCGGCCTGGGCGCTGGACGAGGCGCCCGGATCGCGGGCCGACGGCGCGCTCGTCCCTACGGGGACGGTCCGGTGCGCGGTGGCGGGCATCGACCTCGTCCGGGACGGCGCGGGCCGCTGGTCCGTGCTGGAGGACAACCTTCGCGTCCCCTCCGGAATCGGGTACGCGCTGGCGAACCGGTGGCTGTCCGCGCGCGTGCTGCCCGAGCTGATGCGGGCGCAGCCGACCGCCGGCCCGGCGCGTGCGATCAGCGTGCTGCGGGCGGCGCTGGCGGGCGACGCCGCGCTGGTCACGGTCGGCGAGAGCGACGCGGCGTTCTTCGAGCACCGGCTGCTCGCGGACGAGATGGACATTCCGCTCGTCACGCCCGACCAACTGCGCGTGGACGACACCGGCGTGCACGCGAACGGCCACCGCGTCGACGTCCTCTACCGCCGCATCGACGAGGACGAGTTGTACGGCGCGTGCCCGGATCTGCTGGCGTCGGTACAGCGCGGTTCGGTCCGGCTGGCGAACGCGCCCGGCAACGGGATCGGGGACGACAAGGCGCTGTACGCGTTCGTTCCCGACCTGATCCGCTACTACTTGGGCGAGGAGCCGATCCTCCCGAACGTCCCGACCTACCTGTGCCGCGACCCCGACCAGCGCGAACGCGTGCTGGAGGAGATCGCCGACCTCGTCGTCAAGCCGGTGGACGGCTACGGCGGCGCGGGCGTCCTCATCGGCCCGGACGCGACGGCCGCCGAGCGCGAGGAGGCCCGGGAGCGCATCCGGGCCGAGCCCGCGCGGTGGATCGCGCAGGACACCGTCCGGCTCTCGACGCATCCGACGTTCCACGACGGGCGCCTCAGTCCGCGCGTCGTGGACCTGCGCGCGTTCGTCACGCAGGCGCCGGACGCCGCGCCGGAGGTCGTGCCGATCGCGCTGACCCGCGTCGCGCCCGAGGGCAGCCGGGTCGTGAACTCCTCGCGCGGCGGCGGGTCCAAGGACACCTGGCTGGTGCTGTGACGGAAGGGCGGTGCGCATGTGCGGGCTGAGCGGTGAGGTGCGGCTGGACGGCGGCGTCCCGGACGTGGCGGCGGTCGCCCGCATGGCGGCGGCGCTGGAGCCGCGCGGGCCGGACGGCGCGGGCTCGTGGTCGGCGGGCCGGGTCGCGCTCGCGCACCGCCGCCTGAAGATCATCGACCTGTCGGAGCGGGGCGCGCAGCCGATGGTGGACGGCGCGCTCGGGCTCACCGGCGTCTTCAACGGCTGTCTCTACAACTACCGCGAGCTGCGGGCGCTGCTGCGCGACGAGGGGTATGCGTTCTTCTCCACGTCCGACACCGAGGTGCTGCTGAAGGCGTACCACCGCTGGGGCCGCGACTGCGTGGACCACTTCAAGGGCATGTTCGCATTTGCAGTCGTCGAACGGGACACCGGAACGGTCGTCCTGGCCCGCGACCGGCTCGGCATCAAGCCCCTCTACGTCACGCGGGACGCGCGGAGGCTGCGGTTCGCGTCCACACTGCCCGCGCTGCTGGCGGGCGGGGGCGTGGACACGTCGCTGGATCTCGTCGCGCTGCATCGGTACATGACGTTCCACTCGGTGGTGCCCGCGCCGCGCACGATCCTCGCGGGAGTGGAGAAGCTGCCGCCGGCGACCGTCCGGACGATAACCGCCGACGGTCGTATCGAGGACCGTTGTTACTGGCGTCCCGATTTCACCCGCTCCCTGGACGGCGTGGAGTGGGTCGAGGCCGTCCGGGACGCGCTGCGCGCCGCCGTCGCGCGCCGGATGGTCGCCGACGTCCCGGTCGGCGTGCTGCTGTCGGGCGGGCTGGACTCCAGCCTCATCGTGGCGCTGCTCGCCGAGGCCGGGCAGCGCGACCTGGCGACGTTCAGCATCGGGTTCACGGCGGCGGGCGGCGAGTCCGGCGACGAGTTCGCCTACTCCGACCTGGTCGCGGACCGGTTCGGCACCGACCACCACCAGATCCGCGTGGACGACGCCCGGCTGCTGCCCGCGCTGCACGGCGCGGTCGCGGCGATGAGCGAGCCGATGGTCAGCCACGACGTCGTGGCGTTCTACCTGCTGTCGCAGGAGGTCGCGCAGCACGTCAAGGTGGTGCAATCCGGGCAGGGCGCGGACGAGGTGTTCGCCGGGTACTCCTGGTATCCGCCGCTGGCCGACGTCCCGCGCGCCGAGGCCGCCGACGCCTACGCCCGCGTGTTCTTCGACGCCCCGCACGACGAGCTGGCGTCGCTGCTCAACCCCGCCTACCTGCTGGAACGCGACGCGGCGGGCGAGTTCGTCCGGTCGCACTTCGCCGAACCGGGCGCGGCCACGGCGGTGGACGCCGCGCTGCGCCTCGACACGACCGTCATGCTCGTGGACGACCCGGTGAAGCGCGTCGACAACATGACGATGGCGTGGGGGCTGGAGGCGCGCACCCCGTTCCTGGACCACGAACTGGTGGAACTGGCCGCCGCCTGCCCGCCGGAGCTGAAGCTCGCGTCCGACGGCAAGGGCGTGCTGAAGGACGCGGCGCGCGGGCTCGTCCCGGACGCGGTCATCGACCGGACGAAGGGGTACTTTCCGGTCCCAGCGATCCGGCATCTGTCCGGCCCGTACCTGGAACTCGTCCGGGACGCGCTGACCGATCCGGCCGCCAAAGCGCGCGGTCTCTACCGCCCCGAGCACGTGGACCGCCTGCTGGCCGCGCCGGACGAGCACCGCACGACACTCGGCGCGAGCCGGCTCTGGCAGGTCGCGTTGCTGGAGTTGTGGCTACAGTCGCATGGCGTCTGAGTGAGGGAGGTCTGTCGATGTGCCGGCATTTCGCGTGGGTGGGGGCGCCCAGGAATCTGCACGCCCTCTTCTACGAGCCGTCCTACGGTCTGGTGGAGCAGGCGAGGCTGCCGCGCTGGCAGCAGGTCGGCCTGGTCAACAAGGACGGGTTCGGTGCGGGCTGGCACGGACCGGACGGCCGTACGACCGTCTACCGTACGACCACCCCGATCTGGGACGACACGGTCTTCCCCGCCCGGTCGCGTGACCTGACGGCGTCCTGCGTCCTCGGCGCCGCCCGCGCCGCCAGCCCCGGGATGCCGCTGGAGCGCGCCGCGAACGCCCCGTTCACCGACGGACGGCTGCTGTTCAGCCTGAACGGCCAGTTCGACACGTCCGCCGTGGCGTCGCTCGTACCGCCCGGCGTCGTCCCCGAATCCACCGTCGACTCGGCCCTGCTCGCCGCGCTGCTGTGGCGCCGCGCGACCGGCCCGCTCGACGCCGTCGTGGAGAACCTGCTCTACGACATCGTGGAGCACGACATCGCCGCCTGCCTGAACCTCATGGTCACCGACGGGACGCGCGTCGTCGCGACCACGTGGGCCGAGACGCTCTGCTACCGGCGCGAGGACGACGGCGTGCTCGTCGCCAGCGAACCCCACGACGACGGCGAAGGCTGGATGACCGTGCCCGATCGGTCGATCGTCGTAGCGGACGCGCACTCACTGACCGTCCGTCCGCTCCGGGCGATCGTCGCGGCGCCCGTCGCGCTGCCCGGCGAGGCCGTCCCCGGCTAGGACGGCAGGTCTTCGGGCGTCAGGGTGACGAGTTGGTCGCGGGTCGGTTCGGTGCCGGACGCCGCGAGGTGCTCGGTGCGGCGGGCGTGGGCCGTCACGGCGGCGCGGAACAGCTTGTCGATCTCGCGGCCGTTGCCCTGGCGGTAGCGCGCGGCGTCGGCGGCGAGGTGGCGGCGCAGGGCGGCGACCGTTTCGTCCGGGACGACGTAGTCGGCGGCGCGGGCCTTGTCGGCGAAGATCTGCGCGAGACCGTCGGCGTCGTAGGGGGCGAACGTGAGCGTCCGGGCGAAACGGGAGGCCAGCCCCGGGTTGGACGCCAGGAACTCCTCCATCTCCGCCGTGTAGCCCGCCGCGATGACGATCACTTCGTCGCGGTGGTCCTCCATGAGCTTGACGAGCGTGTCGATGGCTTCGAGGCCGAAGTCGTGGCCCGTTCCCGCCGGGCGCGACAGCGTGTACGCCTCGTCGATGAACAGCACGCCGCCGCGCGCCCGCTCGAACACCTCGGACGTCTTCTGCGCGGTGTGGCCGACGTACTGGCCGACCAGGTCCACGCGCGCGGCCTCCACGACCTGGCCCTGCGCGAGGACGCCGAGCGCCGCGAGCAGTTCGCCGTAGAGCCGCGCGACGGTCGTCTTGCCGGTGCCGGGCGGGCCCGCGAAGACCAGGTGGCCGGTGACGGCGTCGGCGTCCAGGCCCGCGCGGCGGCGGCGCCGGGCCGAGTCCAGCAGGGCCAGGAGGTCGTTGATCTCGCGTTTGACGTCGTCCAGCCCGATCAGCGCGACCAGGCGTTCCAGCACCGCCGCGACCTGGTCGGCGTCGCGCGCCTCGCCGAACCGCGCGGCAAGTCCGGACGCGACGTCCAGGTCCTCGGGCAGCAGCAGCGTCAGCTCCTCCACCGACGGGTCGCCCTCGGCGAGCCGCTGCGCCTGCCGTTCCACCGCCGCCTCATAGACGCGGCGGGCCTCGCGCCCGTTGCCGAACCCCGCGTCCCGCCGGACGCCGGTGAAGTGCCGCGCGACGGCCGCGCGCGTCTCGGGGGCGAGGCGGTAGCCGTCCTTGACGGCGTGCGCCTCGGTGATGTCGGCCAGCTCGTCGGGGGTGTAGTTCGCAAAGTCGATGGTCCGGGAGAAGCGGGAGCGCAGGCCGGGGTTGGCGGCCAGGAACTCGCGCATCTCCGCCGAGTAGCCCGCCGCGATGACGACGACCTCGTCGCGGTGGTCCTCCATCAGCTTGACGAGCGTGTCGATGGCCTCGCGGCCGAAGTCGGGGCCGCCGCCCGCCTCGCGCGCGAGGGCGTACGCCTCGTCCAGGAACAGGACGCCGCCGCGCGCCCGGTCGAACGCCTCCCGCGTCTTGATGGCCGTCCCGCCGACGTTGTCGGACACCAGGTCGCCCCGGCTGACCTCGATGACCTGGCCCTTCTCGATGACGCCGAGCGCCGACAGCAGCCCGCCGTAGAGCCGCGCGACGGTCGTCTTGCCGGTGCCCGGCGGCCCCGCGAACACCATGTGGCGGCTGATCGACGGGCCCGGCGGGAGCCCGGCGCGGCGCCGCCGCTCGGCCACCTTCTGGAGGTTGACGATCTTGCGGATCTCCTGCTTGACCGACGCCAGGCCGATCATCGCGTCCAGTTCGGCGAGCCAGTTCCCGGTGGGCTCGGCGTCGTCGGTCTCCTGGTCGCCGGTCGCCGGGACGGTCGCGGTGCTCGTCTTGACGTGCTCGCCGCCGATCCGGTCCGGGCCGCCGTTGCCGTGGCTGACGAGATCGGTGCCCCGGAATTTGGCGCTCGGCGCCACGACCACGCCGCGATCGGTATTGCCGACGACCGAACAGCCGTGCAAGGTGACGTCCGCGTCGTCCTCGACGGCGACGCCGTAGACGCCGTTGTCCTTGAAGGCCGTCCCCGTCGCGGTGAACGTCGCGCCGCCGACGGCGCGCAACCCCATCTCGCCGGCGCCGGTGACCGATCCGCCGGTGACAGTGCCCTGCGCGTCCTCCACGACGATGCCGTGCGTGGCGGTGCCGCGGACCTCGCAGTCCTCGAAGACGGCCGTCCCGTGGTCGGACACGCACAGGCCGGCGCGGCGCCCGCCCTCGGCGAGGACGCGGCGGGCCGTCAGCGAGCCGCGCGCCGTCACCCACACGGCCTCCAGGCCGGCGTCGGCGATGCGGCTGTCCTCCAGAACGGCCGTCGCGTTGTCCCGGACGACGAACGCGCAGACGTCCGAGTCCTCCATGGACGTGTTGCGGACGGTCGCCTCCGCCCGGTCGTCGATGAGGATCGCCGCGTGGCCCGGCCGCGCGACCGTGCACTGCTCGATGATCGGCCGCGAGCCCTCGGTGACCCAGATCCCGGACGCCCCCGCGTCCAGCACCCGGCACAGCCTTACGGTGACGGCGCTGCCGGTGCGGAGCGCGATGGCGTTGTCGCGCGTGCCCTGGACGGTCGAGTCCTCGATGATGCCCGTCGCGCTGGAGTACACGACGGCGCCGTCGCTGACCGTGCAGCCGCGCAGCGCGACGGACGCGCCGTCCCACACGCTCACCGCGACCGTCCCGGGACGGCTCACGAACTCGCACCGCTCGGCGAACACGTTCCCGCCCGGGACGCGCAGCGCGCTGCCCTCCTCGCTCCAGTTCCGGACGGTGAGGCCCTGGAGCGTGACGCGTCCCGCGAGCCGCATCGTCACGCCGGTCGCGCCGTCCAGCGTCACCGTGCCGGGGCCGCCGACCGCCGTGAGGATGAAGTCGGCGTCGCTCTGGAACCCGGTGCCGGGGTAGTGGCCCGGCTCGATGAAGATGTGCTTGCCGCGCGGGCCGTACGGGGGGAGCGGGACTTGGAGGGCGTCCAGAACCGTGCGGAACGCGCGGGGCGCGGTAGGTGAGACGACCAGACGCAGCAATCCGCCCTCCCATCCTTCGCCGCCGGGGACTCCTCATCGTCCCACCCCCCACGCCGTCGGCGCGAGGTCCCCGGCACCGAACGGCCCCGCGCCATGCGGAGCCGTTCGGTTCACCGGCCGGTCAGTCGAGGCTGTCGCGGACGGCCTTGATGAGCGCGGCGGCGTCCCCGTCGAAGTAGTCGCGGATGACGGCGTTCAGGACGGCGCGGGCGCGCGGGTTGGGCGCGGCGTCGGGCGCCGGTCCGTCGGCGGCGGCGTTGCCGACCTGGAGGAGGTTGTGGATCTCGGCGGCGTGGTACCGCCGGTGCCCCGACGGCAACGTGATCGGGTTCAGCGTCCCGGTCCGCGCCCACCGCGTGACGGTCTTCGGGTCGACGCGGAAGAAGTTCGCGACCTCCGCCGGGGTGTAGAGGGACGGCTGCTGCGGTTCTTCGGGCTTCTTGGCCATTGGTTCTCGGTTTCTGTGAGGGCGGGCGGCGGCCCGCAGGGGGTTGGTGACGGACGCACCCGTCAAGCGGGGTTCAGCCGGGCGGCCTTCTCGTCCTCGTGCGCCATGAGGGCGGCGAGCCCGTCGCGGTCGGCCGCGACGACGACATAGAGCAGCCCGGCCGTCTCCTGCGCGTGGTTGAGCGGACGGCGGAGGCGGCACGTCCACGTCCCGTCACGCGAGACGTAAGGCTGCAACCACCGCCCCACGGGCTCGCGATATCCGGGCAGCGGCTCCCGGTGGTCGATCCGCCGGACGCCGTCGCGCCGCTCGGGCGCGCTCACCCGGCCACCGCCGGACGCCCGGCGAACAGCGCACGGAAGAAATGCCCGCGCCGACGCGGCTGCCGCCCCGCGTCCCTGTCCGCCCGCACCGGGATGTGCGGCGTCATGGCGGCCTCGCCCGTCCGGTGCGCGGACGAGAACATCGCCTCGATCTCCTGCCGAACGCCGAGCGCCGTCGGACGCTCGATGAGCCGTCCGTCCAGGAAAGCCCACCAGGAACCGGTGTGCTTCCCGCACCAGACATGGACAGGGGACGCGGTCAGGCTGCGTCCGTACGCTTCAAGGCCGCGAGCGGCCACGTCGGGTTCCGCCGTGGGATCACTCCACGGCGAATGGTCATCTACGCTGTGCATCGGGTCGGACCCTCCTGTCCGATCAAGACTCCGGAGCCACTGGTGCTCGAACACCAGTCCGGAGCCGCTCTTCGGGCCGGGCCGTCGCAGATGGAAGCTGCGACGGCCCGGCCTTTTCCGTCTCGTACGGAACGCGGGGACGGATCCCCCCATTGGCCCGCGCAGCCCGCTTCACCTCGGTAAAGATGGACGAGCAACGCGGCTTCTTGGCTAGGATCCACCTCACTAGTGCGCGACGCTAGCACTTGTGCGCTACGGATGTGGCCTTATCCGGCCACGATGAGTCATGTTTCTGACGAGGGAAGCGGACCATGCCGAACGAATACGGACCAACCGCCCGGCACCGGAGGCTCGCCGCCGAGCTGCGGCGCCGCCGCGAGGCCGTCGGCCTCACCCCCGAGCAGGCCGCCGGCGCGCTGGGCTGGCACCGGACGAAGCTCGTCCGCATCGAGACCGCCGTCAACATGCCGAGCGTCGCCGACGTCGAACGCATCCTCGACACCTACGGCGGCGACAGCGCGGTCAAAGCCGCGCTCCTCCAACTCGCCCGAGAGATCCGGACGCGCGGCTGGTGGACGAGCTACGACGACGTTTTCCCCGGCTCATACGCCGAACTGGAAGACGCCGCCAACCGCATCCGCTCCTGGCAGACGGAAGTCGTGCCGGGCCTGCTCCAGCACGAGAGCTACGCACGGACCCTCATCGAGGGCGGGATCAGTGACCAAGCCGAAGTCGACCGGCGTCTGAGCGCCCGCATGAAGCGGCGTGCCCTGCTCTCGCTCGCCAACGCTCCGCGCCTCGACGTCGTTCTGGCCGAAGAAGTCCTGCGCCGACCGGTAGGCGGCCCGACCGTAATGGTGCAGCAGCTCCGCGCACTTCTTGAGGACGCCGCTCGTCCGAAAGTCAGCGTCCGCGTCGTGCCGATCTCGATCGGTTACCGGCCGAGCCTGGGCGTCGGCTCGCTGGTCTTGTTCGAGTTCGATGCGCCGGTCGAACTGGACACCGCCTACGTCGAGACCATGAGCGGCGGGATGTACGTGGAGGACATGACTCAGGTCAAGCGCTGTACGTTTGAGCTGGACCGCATTAGCGGTGCAGCCCTGCCCGCCGATGAGTCGGCGGCGCTGATCGCCGAGATCGCCAAGGAGTTCCAGTCCCATGCGTAGCCTCCCCCCGCTCACCGGAGCTGTGTGGCACAAGAGCAGCTACAGCGAACGCGGCGCTGACGCCTGCGTCGAAGTGGCCGACAACCTTCCGGGCATCGTCGGCGTCCGCGACTCGGTGGACCCGCACGGCCCGGCGCTGGCGGTCACCCCGGCGGCCTGGCGCTCGCTGACCACCCAGATCAAGGCAGGCGCGCACAAGCTCTAACCCGCGGGCCGCCGAGACGCGAAGGAGACCACTCCATGAGTGACAACCGCTTCTGCACCACGCTCGACGGCGCTGACTGGCGGGTCAGCTCGCGCTCGGGCAGTGGCGCCGACACCTGCGTGGAGGTGGCCACCAACCTCCCCGGCGTCGTCGGCGTCCGCGACAGCGTCGACGCCGACGGCCCGCGCCTTGCCGTCGCGTCGGCGGCCTGGCGCTCGCTGACGACCCAGATCAAAGCAGGCGCCCACGCGCTCTAATCCGTGTGCTGCCGAGACGCGAAGGAGCCCAGTCCATGAGCAGCCTTCCCCCGCTCGCCGGAGCTGTGTGGCACAAGAGCAGCCACAGCGGCAGGGGCAACGACGCCTGCGTCGAGGTGGCCGACAACCTTCCGGGCATCGTCGGCGTCCGCGACTCGGTGGACCCGCACGGCCCGGCCCTGGCGGTCACCCCGGCGGCCTGGCGCGCATTGACGACTCAGATCAAGACAGGCGCCCACACCCTCTGACCCCGCGCGGCTCATCTCCGAGATTGGCGAGGAGTTCCAGTCCCATGAGTAGCCTCCCCACCACGCTTGACGGCGCGACTTGGCGCGTCAGCTCATACTCGGGCTCGGGCAACGACACCTGCGTGGAAGTCGCCACCAACCTAGTTGGCGTGGTCGGCGTTCGCGACAGCGTCGACCCCGACGATCCGCGCCTTGCCGTCGCGCCGACGACCTGGCGCTCACTGACCACTCAGATCAAGGCAGGCGCGCACACGCTCTGAGCCGCCGGAACGCGAAGGAGCCCAGTCCATGAGTAGCCATCCCCCGCTCGCCGGAACTGCGTGGCGCAAGTCCAGCCGCAGCGACACTGGGGCCGACACCTGCGTGGAGGTGGCCACCAACCTCCCCGGTGTCGTCGGCGTCCGCGACTCGGTGGACCCGCACGGCCCGCGCCTAGCTGTCGCACCGGCGGCTTGGCGTTCGCTGATGTCTCAGATCAAGGCGGGCGCCCACACGCTTTGACCCCCGCGCCCCGAACGCGAAAGAGGCCCCGGACACCACGTTCCGGGCCTCTTTTCATTGCACTGCCGTATCGACGGCTGCGGCGTCGGTGTCGGGCGCCCTGCTCCCGCATATCGCCACCGTAAGGCTCTCGCCTCGGTCCGCGCCTCCGGTCGCCGCTCCCGTCGCGGAGTGGGGACGGGGCCGGCCGAGGCGAGGCCGAGTAGGAGCCTTGCCTCGTCGGGGAGCTGGAGACCGTCGGCGATACGGGTGAGCACCTCGATGTCGGAGACGCGGCTCTGCCGGATACCGCGGACCCAGTTGGAGATATCGGACCGGTCGTGCCCGGTGAGAAGCGCGAGTCGCGTCTGAGTGCAGTCGGGGAACCCGGCGAGGAACAGGCGGAACAACTCCGCGACGTCGCGTCGGGTGAGCGCGCCGCAAACCTCGGCACGGCGCCAGAACGCCGTGGGGACGGTCCCGGGATCGAAGACCCTGCGCCTGGTCACGTCGTTCTCGCCCCTGATTCCGTTGTCTCCCGTCCAGAGCCTAACCACTGCCTCCCGGGCGGCACCGGCGTTCGTCGGACCGAATCTGTGGCACGAGCCCGTGGAAGCGGTCCACGGGCTCCGCCACTGCCTGTTTCCTGCATTCGGCTGCACCTTGGTGTTCGTAACGGCATTGACCGATTCCCGCGCGCAACTCACTCGACCGCCGCTGAGCCGGGGCTCAGAGCGGCTGAAGGGAAGAACCCCATGAAAGGACTTCCGATGCCCGGCAGGACGGCCACCGTCGACGAGCTTCCGTCGGCCGCCAGTACCGTGCACGAGCACCCGCGCGCCCTCGTTCCGCGTCACATCATGGAGCATCTGATCACGCGCGCGGTGCGGCGCGGACATGACCGCTCGGCCGCGCTGCGGCTCATCGACATCACGCTCGTATTTCTCGTCGCATGTGCCGAGAATCCGGAAGCGAGGCTGTCGCCGGTCTCCGACGCGTCCGATGAAATCTGGCACGACCTGATCACGCACACCACGTTCTACCCGGACTTCTGCCGGGCCCTCGGGAGGAAGTTCATCCATCACGTCCCCACGATCAACGAGGACATCATGTCCGGCCGGGCGCACGCGCGTACGATCGCCGCCATGCAGCGCACCGGCCTTCCGGTCGATGAAGAACTCCTCATCACATCGCCCAGATGCATGAACACGTGCAATCACCCCTGCCATGACTCCGACGATGACGAGAGCGACGACGAGGATAAGTGAACGCTGCGTCACGGATCGCGTGGGACGACGTACCAGCGGCCGTTCGCGCCGCCGTGTGCGATCGGGTCGGTGCGGTACGGGCCGAGATGCCGACGCGTTTCGGGGCGCGCTCCCATGTGACGTCGACGCTCTCGACCGAGAACGGCCCGGTCTTCGTGAAGGCCACGCGCATCGACGGCCCGTTCGCCGGGGGACTCCGGAACGAGCGGGCCGTCAACCGCCATGTCCGGGACATAGCCGCGCCGCTGCTGTGGACCGTCGAAGAAGCCGGCTGGATCGTCCTCGGCTTCGAGCACATTGACGGACGCCACGAGTTCTATGAGCCGGGCGGCGCGGCGTCGGCCGCTCTCGCCGACGTCCTGGACGCGTTGGCCGCAGTGCCCTGCCCGCACGCTGTGACCAAGCAGGTCGCGCTCGCGTGGGCCCGCGACGACGAGCGGCTCGGCACCGCAATGTCCGGGGACGCGCTCCTGCACACCGACCTCAATCCTGCCAACCTCCTGCTCACCGAAGCCGGACCGCGGCTGGTCGACTGGGCCTGGGCGTCCCGGGGCGCGGCCTGGGTCGAGATCGCCCTGGCGCTTCCACGGCTCATCGACCACGGGCACACACCACACGAGGCAGAGAAGTGGGCACACCGGTTCCCGGCCTGGCGGCAGGCCCCGGCCGACGCCGTGGACGCGCTGGCACGGCGGAGCCTGACACGGTGGACGAAGGCCACGGGCGGAAACCACGCGCGAAACAGGGCGCTGGCCAAGGCGACCCATCAGTGGATCGGTTGGCGAGCCCAAGCCCGTGCGTGACCGGCCTCCCGGGAAATCCGTGGTGTGCCGGGTGAGGGCGATAACGGCGGACGATGGGTCGTCACCGAATTGGACGAGACCCGCGCGGCACGCCTCTGCGGAACGCCGACCAGTCTGGCTCGTACTCGGTACTGGCGGGTGACGGCTCCATTACGTTGGGGCGTCGTGCCACAGCGAACGTGATCGAGGGGATGGACATGGCGTCGCAGCAGTTCGAGCCGCCGTCGGGAACGCGGGACTTCCTGGCCGGGGATCTTCGGCGGCGAGAACGGGTGTTCGCGGCGGCGCGGACGGTGTTCGAGCGGTACGGGTTCGAGCCGTTGCAGACGCCGGCGTTCGAGCGGCTGGAGACGCTGACCGGCAAGTACGGGGACGAGGGCGACAAGCTCATCTTCAAGATCCTCAAGCGGGGCGCGCACGAGGCCAGCGGCGAGGCGGACATGGCGTTGCGCTATGACCTGACGGTGCCGCTGGCGCGGGTCGTCGCGGCGCACGGGAGCCGGTTGCCCACCCCGTACAAGCGGTACGCGATCGGGCCGGTGTGGCGGGCCGACCGTCCGGGACGGGGCCGGTTCCGCGAGTTCACCCAGTGCGATGTCGACGTCGTGGGCTCGTCGTCGCCGCTGGTGGAGGCCGAGGTCGTGTGCGCGGGCGCGGACGCCTTGGACGCGATGGGCGTCGAAGACTTCACGATCCTGGTCAACTCGCGGCGGGCACTCACCGGCCTCATGCAGGTGTACGGGGTCCCTGCCGACCGCGCTGCCGGTGCCTTGATCACGCTGGACAAGCTGGACAAGCAGCGGCCCGAAGCGGTGGTCGCCGAACTGGTGGACGGACGCGGCCTGGAGCAGAGCGTCGCCCAAGAACTGGTCCGCGACGTCACCGTCGAAGACGCCGTGGACCGGATGCGCGCCGCGCTGAAGGACAACGCCGAGGGCCGCGACGGACTGGCGGAGGTGGACCGTCTGCTGGAGCTGGCCGGACCGCACGTGGGTGAGGAGCGCATCCGGTTCGCGCCGAACTTGGTCCGGGGCCTGGACTACTACACGGGCTCGATCTGGGAGGTGGTCGCGCCGGGGATGCCGGGTTCCATCGCGTCCGGCGGCCGGTACGACCACCTGATCGAGACGCTCGGCGGTCCGGACGTCACCGCTTGCGGCTTCTCGATCGGCGTCGAACGGATCATCGGCGCGCTAGGCGACGAGGATCAGGGGACCGACCGCATCGACGTTGCGGTCACCGTCATGAACGAGGATTACGCCACAGACGCGCTCGGCTTCGTCCAGGGCCTGCGGCGTGCGGGCCACCGGGCGGAGATCTTCCTCGGCACCAGCCGCAAGCTCGGCAAGCAGCTCAAATGGGCCGCCGACCGCCAGGCCCGCTACGCGCTCCTACAAGGCGACGACGAGCACGCCGAAGGCACCGTCACCATCCGCGACATGGAGTCGGGAAACCAAGAGCGGGTTTCGGCCACCGACGTCTTCACGGCCATCGACTCCAAGTTCACGATGTAGAGCCTGAGGAGCCGTCTGCACACCGGAGGCAGGGCATGGGCGTTCAAGCTGACCGGATCTTCGCCGCCGTCGCCGAACGAGGATTCCCTGATCCCTGGGCCACGTTCGGCGAGCACCTGTCCTGGGAGGCCGCCTACGCCGTCCAGCTCAAGACAACGATCGACACGGCCCGCAAGAACCCGAACGGTAACGCGGCCGACGAGGCGCTGAAACTCTTCGACCGCAAGGCGGCCAACCTGAAAGCCGCCTCCCACCTGCTCGCCGACGTCACCGAAGAGTACGACGCCTCAGGCATGTGGACTGTCCTGAACGAGCGCGCGGCCCGGTTGGACATCGCCGACATGACCGAACGATGGGCCAAGGGACTGGTCCACCACCCGTTCCCGATCGCTCTCCGATCCCTAGAGTTCAACTGGGGCTACATGAAAGAGCACGGGGTCCGAGCGTTCTACGAAATGACCACCCGGTACGTCACCGACCTCGCCACCAACACCGCCCGCTGGCAAAAGGCGTTCGAGGACGAACGAGCCTCCGGCGTAATAGACCGCATCACCACCGTAGAAGCCGACCTAGCTTCCGAAGAAGCTCTGATGCACTGCGACATCTGCAAGAAAACGATCACGGCACTGCTGTACCTGGACGGCTGACCGCCCCAAGGCCGGCGGTTCAACTCGGATGGATGGCTCCTCATGCCCGATCGCGCGAACGCCCCGCTCGCCAAGCTCCGCGAGTCGTTGCAACTCGCCTTAGAGGCTGACGGACCGGGCGGCGGCCCGCAGGTCATGGACCAGCTCGACGCCGCGGTCGGCTACTACTCCCTGCATTTCTCCAAGTACCCGCCCGCCGAGCTCGCGGACGAAGCGCATCGGACCCGCGCGCTGGTCGCCTTGATGCTGCGGCAGCCGCAGCCCGACGCACGGCGGGCGGATCTGAGGCGCGCCGCCGGGTGGCTGTCGGCGCTCGTCGGCAACCTGGCGTACGTCCTGGGGGACTACGCCGCGGCGCGCATTCATCTGGAGACCGCGCACCGGCTGGGGAACGCGGCCGGGGATCGGTGGCTCGTGGGCTGGTCACTTGGTGCGAAGACCATGCTCGCCAACAGCCTCGGCAGCCACGACGAGGCGTTGGCGCTGTCCGAACGGGCGCTGGAGTACGCCGACACGCCACTCCGGTACGCGCAACTCCTGGCGTGGGGACGGCTGCGGTCGCTGGCCGCTGTCGGCGACCGTGCCGAGGCCGCCGCAGTGGTCGGCTCGGCGCAGGACGCGATGGCCGCCGACCCCGAGGGCGACCAACCGGGCCGATTCGGTTTCGATCTGACCGAACTGCGGCTGCATCTCGCCGAGGCGGCGCGGGACATGGGTGACCATGCCGAATGCCGCGACCACGCGGAGGCGTCGCGTGCCGGTCTGTCGCCGTCACGCCCCGCGTGGGCGGCGGCAACGCTCGTACTGGCCCGTGGGGAGGCGGCCCGCGGGCGTTACGGAGACGCCGCCGCACTCGCAGCCGAGGTACTGGACGCGGTGCCCGCACAGTCGTTGCGCGCCACGAGCCGCGAGCGACTGCGGCAACTTCACGGCGATCTGGTCACCGCGGACTCCGGCGTTCACGCCGAAACGCTCGAAGAGCGGCTGAGGACGATGCCACCGCTGCTCCCCGGAGGAGCTTCAAGCGACGAACCGAACGGCGTGACCTAGCCCAGCCGGCCCACGGACGCGCAACCGTCGCGGCGATCATTCTCCAAGCCGCCGATCGGAACCCCGTCCGCCTCGCGCCCTACGTCCGCTCGCACGCCCGCCGACTCGCAACGTTCGAAGGCCCCTGAGCACCAACCCGTCACTCAATAAGCGCAGACGGGCCACGGCGATCACTCGCCGCTGCTAGCCTCCCGGCGATCCCACCCCATCACTCCCGCGAGGATGGCACTGCTCATGGAGCCCTTGCCGCAGGGTGCGGCGTTGAAGGACGTCCAGGAATACGTCCGCAGGCTGGAGGTCGAGCGCGGCTTCATCGGCCGCAGCATCACCGACCAGGCGCTCAAGTTCGGCAGCGAGGCCGGCGAAGTCCTCGACGCGGTCGCCGCCTACAACGGGCAACCGCAGAACGGGGAACGCAGCGCCGCCGACCTCGGAAGCGAGGCCGCAGACGCCTTGATCATGCTCGTCTCGGTATGCAACCGGGCCGGGATCGACCTTGAGGACGCGTTCCGCCGCAAAGAGCAGATCAACGAGACCCGCCGCTGGCGCTGAGGAGGACGCGTTTGCGACCTCCTCGCCACCATGCCGTCGTGCCATGAACCCGGAATGCGAGCTGGACATGCCCCAACGCAACCTGATCGCCGCGACCTGGCTGCGCTACTTCGATGGGACGGACCGATGAGCATCACCCACGACGAAATCCGGACCACCGTCGCCCGGTACCTGGCCCGCTACCCCAACGAGACCGACCACCTGCGGCCCCTCACCGACGCGCTCGACGCCGGAACCGACCTGACCTCGCGCAAGGAGTTCAACGGCGGGCACGTCACCTGTGGTGCCGTGGTCATCGACGACACCCGCCGGCTCCTGCTCATCCAGCACATCGCGCTCGGCCGCTGGCTGCTGCCCGGCGGCCACCTGGAACCCGAAGACGACGCACTGCCCTACGCGGCGCTACGCGAACTGGAAGAGGAAACCGGAATCTCCTGGCACGGCGCCGTCGCCCCACCCGGCCACGACGTCACCCCGGTCGACATCGACGTCCACACCATCCCCGCCAACCCGGCCAAAGGCGAACCCGAACACTGGCACGCCGACTTCCGCTGGGCACTCTGGGTGAAAGAACCCAAGGTCGTACTCCAGGCGGAAGAGGTGGAGGGCTACGCCTGGCGCTCCCGCGACAGCGCCCCAACCCCCAAACTGGCCGCCAAACTCGCCGCCCTCTGACCACGCCGAGCGGCACCGACAGAAAGGTGCAACGTCACCACGATCCACCGATGCGCCCGCAATAATCGTCCAGCTCACGCTGGCCATTGAAAGCCCTGCCGCCAGCCCTGAGTCGTAGAGCCTCTGACTACCGAAATGAGTGCGGTGGCCGGTATCTCGCGCGCCTACGTGGCACCCGCAGCCAGCGCGCTCAAGCCGAGTTGCTGAACGAGCTGGCGGGAACGGCGACCCTCACGCGCAACGAGGTGTCCCGGTGGGAGCGCGGCGACCGTATCCTTGACGACTGGCTTCCCCGCATCGCCCGAGCGCACGACGTGCCGCTCGCCGTCCTGGAGCGCATGGCCGCCCATGCCCGGGGCATCGACACCGGGCCGGCCGGGTTCCCGTTCGACCTGTCGGCGTTCTTCCCTGACGGCGAAGCGCTGAAGGCCCGGATCGCCAACGCGTGGCACGGCCGCACCGTCGCCAACGCTGGCGGCGCACCCGTCCTCGTCTTGGTCGGCGGCTACGCGGGATCGGGCAAGACCGAGTTCGCCCGCTTCCTGGCCGACCTGTCGGGATGGGCGGTCCTGGACAAGGACGCCCTCACGCGCCGCATGACCGAACGCCTCCTGGTCTCCCTCGGCGGAGACCCCCACGACCGCCAGACCGACCTGTACCGCGACGACGTCCGCCCGCACGAGTACCGGTCGCTGATGAACCTGGCCTACAGCAACATCGACTGCGGAGTCTCCCTGATCCTTGCCGCCCCGTTCATCAACGAGCTGAACACCCTCGGATGGCTTCCCCGCCTGACGCACCGTTGCAAGGCCCGAGGCGTGGACGTCGCCGCTGTCTGGGTGAACAGCGACCTGGACACCATGCACGAGTACATCGAGACCCGCGACGCCCCCGCGACCACTGGAAGCTGCGCCACTGGGACGAGTACACCAGCACCCTCAACCCCGACGATGCACCACCAGGCGTCCACGTCACCATCGACAACCGCCTAGGCGCAGCCGTCAGCCTCGCCGACCAAACCCGCACCACCCTCCGCAAACTCATGACCTAACCAACCACAGCACCGCCAGCGCCCGCCCGAATGAGAACTTACTCTACGTGTTCAAGGGCGACCCGCTACGCGGCCAGGCGCACGTGCGGGGTGCACACCGAGCATGCGGCTTCTCCAGGCCGGTCCCGGCGCGCCTTGCCATGCTCCTTTTCAGGTTTGGTCTCGCGCCCCGCACCATGGAGGAACGCCGCAAAGTCGAAAATCTCCGAGATGCCTGCATGAAGCACGGTGGACAGCTATCATGGCCAACTACCTGTTTGACCTGTTATGAGAGCGGTTGGCCATCAATGCCACAGGACGAGTCTAGTTTTGAGTTTGAAGCGCGGGCTTTGAACATAGCTCGAGCTATTCACGACCCGGCCGGATTGCAAGGTCCGGTCTTCTACCAGGGCCGCGAAAGAGACGCTATTTTCGTCACTTCCGATGCTATACACGCATACGAGTTTACTACTCGCAGGGATGTCGAAAAAGCCAAGCACGATGCCCAAAAAACAAAAGATATGCTCACCGAGTTGCAACGCAAGCCGGAAAACGCATTTAAAAGCCTGACTGGCTGGTTTGTCACAAGAGAGGAGCCGACAGCCGATCAAAAGAAAGTGATTGCACAAATGCTGCGTGGCTCACAAGTAGTGATCCATCCGATTAGCGTGACTACCCTACTGGGGAGGCTCTGTAATTCGGAGGCATACCTTGCAGCACGCGGCAAGGCACCGTTCGGAAGTATTGCCTACTCAATTCGTCAAAATTTTCCGGACGTTAAAGTTCCAGTGCCATTTTTCGCTAAACAGGGCGGGCTTCTTCATGTGGGCGACGTCTCGGAGAGACTGGCGGCAGGGTCACGATTCTTGCTATCGGGAGAGTTCGGTATCGGCAAAAGTCATGCACTGAGAGAAATATATCTTAGCCTCCGAAAGGCACACCTTCGCAGTCATAAGCTAAAGAGATTTCCCTTGCACATTAATCTTCGGGATTGTGTGGGACTTAGGAGCCCTGCAGAAATAATACGACGCCATGCCGAGGAGATCGGGTTCCCGGAGGGGGATAAACTTATTTCTGCTTGGCGTGCTGGCTCATGCACCCTTTTGCTAGATGGATTTGACGAGGTAGTACCTCCTCGGTGGCTCGGCAGCGCGTCAGATCTAAAGGATTTCCGCTGGGAGGCACTAGCCCCCGTGCGACGACTGATCGAGGAAACTCCTACTAACTCGGGTGTAATCACTTGCGGACGATCCCACTATTTCTCTTCCGAAAAAGAGATGCTGGATGCGCTTGGATTTGGGCTAACCTGCAACCTCCTTACTTTGAACGATTTCGACAAGGAGCAGCTGCAAAAGTATCTCGATCTAGTAGGCGTTCAATGGTCCGTGCCTGACTGGATGCCGACGCGCCCCTTGCTTATCGGCTACCTAGTGTCAATGCAACTTTTTTCGGAAATAGATTCTACCCTAGGGAACCCGACTACAGCATGGCGAAAGCTGTTTAGCGCTGTTTGTGAGCGAGAATCGCGTATGTTTGTCGCAGTCCGCCCTCAGGTCATTCAACGTCTCGTTTCGCGCGTAGCAACAATTGCGCGCTCGAACGGTGATGAGACCGGACCTGTTGACGTTAGCATGCTTCGCACCGCATTCATTGATGTCAATGGACGAGAACCAGATGAAGAAGGTTCTCAAGTTCTTCTACGCCTTCCGGGGCTAGCAATCGCGGATGCTGAAACGAATTCGGCACTGGATGGAGAGAAGCGATACTTCGTCGACAAGTCTCTCGCTGAGACAGCATACGGGGAAGATCTAGCCCAGTATCTGATTAGTCCTTACGATAGCCACGCTCTTTCAAGAAGTGCATCATGGGTGCAGGCTGCAAGCGAACTAGGAATCGGAGTGGCTACTGCAGCCTGTGTTGATGCGGGAGTAACGGCTACTGGCGTAATTGCTGCAGCCAAACGACGACAGAACAACCATCAATACGATGCCGTACTTGCGGATGCGCTACGAGTCCACTTTGAACTGGGCCCTGGGAAAGGCAATACTAGAGAGCAATTTCTGATCGAGGGAGTGATTTTTCCTTTCCTCACCTTGTCTGGAGACGATCCCATACAGTCACGCACCACCTTCAGTGATTGTGTGATTGAGACTCTCGACGTTTCAGACGTAGATGCGGGTGAAAAAGTTCCCATCTTCCGAAACACTATCATTGGCTACCTCGAAGGTGCCTCTCGAATCCCAGATTGGCTAAACAAGAATCTCACCTCGTGTGAGATATACAATTTCTCTGCACCGAACCGCACGACTGCGGCGATCATGGAGCTGAAAATTTCCCCGGAACGACGCGTCGCTTTGGCGATACTTAAAAAGATCTACGCGCAGCCGGGCAGCGGGCGCAAAGAGGGGGCACTCTTCCGGGGTATGGATATGAGAAGTCGAGAACTCGTCCCAGACGTGATCGGAAAGCTCGTCTCGGGAGGATGGATATCCCCGGCTCCTGCGGGACGTGAGCACTTGTACGTTCAGGTCAAAGGCATTAGGGGGCGGGTAATGCGCGCACTGGACGACCCGGCGAGCTTTTATTTCTGATTATCGGGCGATAGAAAGACCTGTTGAGCATAGAAAGGGATATGTCGGCAGGCGTGTACGCATGGGCGATGTCTGGGTGCAGGTGTCTTATTTATGGGAAATAATGGTCAGCCATGTGAGCGTGGTGCCGGGGTTCGAGGCGATCGCCCTGGGGGCTTGCGGTCTGGAGAGTGGTTGGCGTGATCGCTGCCCCAGGGCTTCCGGATGCTCGGGCCATGGACGGCCTTGCGCTCCGGATTCCTTGCCCTTTGCGAGGCGTTGGGTGGAATCTTGCTAACGCGGTGCTAACAACGGGGTGGATCGGCGTGGACGAGGGCGGACACGTCGAAAGCTCCGGGGCTGGCCAGAGCACGGAGCGGGCGGCCGTGAACGAGCCCGATATTGCTGCGGTTCAGGAAGTTTGAGATTCGAATTTATCCGGGTGGAGAAAAAATTCCTGGTCGGCAGTATTAACTAAAGATTCTTGGTTTTCGGATAGGGCGAAAATGTTTTTGGCTCATTTTGTGCACCACCGCACTTATGGTTCGTAGGCATCGCTGTCAATTGCGAAGTTCTGGACGGACTACTGGACCGCCGGCGAAGATGGCTGCTATCGGCCGAGTTCCTCGCCGAGGCTGCCGCAGCGGTGACGGAATTGAGCTGGCTGGGCGGCGCCATTTGGGAAAGCCTGGGCCTGGCCAGGCTTGCCGCCGTCGAGCGCGCTTTCCGTGACATACGCGACTACCGAACCCTATTTTCGCTCAGACTGCGTTCGCTCGCGCCAACCTCTTGCGGCGGTTCACTTGGCCCCGTGCGGAGGCTTGGGTACCGGTTGTGAAGCGGGGATCGTGGGGCGGTTGTTCAAGGGAGCGATTTTTCGGTGGGGATCAGGGGCTCTAGGACTCGTTCTACTAGGGCGGTGTCGCAGTGTTCGATGACCTCGGTGATTTTGCCGTCCGCGATTCGGAAGATGAAGCAGTAGGTCTGGTCGTAGCGGTCGCCGTGCTTGGTGCTTGCGGTGGCGTGGGCCTGCACGACTACGCGGTCGCCGTCGGCCAGGATCAGGTCGGCTTCGTTGCGGTAGTCGGTGAACTGAGCCATCAGGGGGCGCAGGAGGCCGGAGAGTGCGACGGTTTTGGGTTCCCAGACTCCTGTCCAGGACCAGTTTCCTGGGAACACCCAGCGGAAGTCGTCGGACATCGCGTCGCTTAGCGCTCGGGGGTTGCCGCGTGCCATCTCGGCGAAGATGGCTCGGATCAGTTCTCTGTTCTCTTCGGTGCTCATGGCTGCCACGGTAGGGAGCAGGGCAGGTATGCGGCAAACGAATCTTTCGCATGTGTGGTATCTGTTTTGCGCATGAGTGAGTTCACTGTTGCCGGGCTGCGGGTGGTCCGTGAGGCGGTTCGTCTTGGCTCGTTCTCGTTGGCTGCCGACCGGCTCGGGTACACGCAGTCGGCGGTGTCCCGGCAGATCGCGTTGATGGAGCGGGCGGCGGGGCGGGCGTTGTTCGAGCGGCAGGCGCGTGGTGTGCGGCCTACCGCTGCCGGACGGGTTGTGGCTCGGCGTGCTGACGCTGTGCTCGCTGATCTGCATGCGGTTCGGCAGGAGCTGGACGGCCTTGGGTCGCGTGCGCCCGTCCGGCTGCGCGTCGGTGCGTTCGCCACGGCTACTGCGGCGTTGGTGCCGCGTGCGTTGGCTGCGCTGGGCGAACGTGAGCCGCAGATTCGGGTGTTGTTGCGGGAGGGGTTGAGTCCGAGCCTGCTGGCTGCGGTTGCGCGGGGGCGGTTGGATGCGGCCGTCGCGACCGGGCCGGTTCCTGAGGGTGTTGAGGTCGTGCATCTTGTGGATGATCCGCTGCTTGTCGCGGTCGCCGCCGGGCATCCGCTGGCGGGTGGGCCGGCTGTGCCGCCGGATGCGTTGCGGGCCGAACGGTGGGTTGCGGGTGCCGCCGATACGGGGTCGACTCTGCTCGGCACTTGGCCGGGGGAGTGGGACGTGGCGTTCGTGGCCCGCGACTGGACGGCCAAGCTCGGCCTGGTCGCCGCCGGGCTCGGTGTCACCGTCGTCCCGGGGCTGGCGGTGCCGATGCTGCCGTCTTCGGTGGCGGTGGTCGCGGTGGACGATCCGGCGGCGGTCCGTCCGACCGTCCTCGCACATCGTCCCGGCCACCCGTGCCCCGGCTTTGTCGCGGCGCTGCGGGAGGCCGTCGTCGGGCTGTCCGCCGAAGTGCGACGGCGGCTGGACGCTGGCTGAGCATGCCGCCGCGCACGTTCACGGGGCACGGTTCAGCGGTTCGGCGTTGCGGACGATGGCTGTGTGGATTGTCGTCTTTGTGGGCGTCTGTCAAAAAGACAACTGTGGCTGTATGGTCGATTGAGGGCGTTGGCCTTGGGGATCAGAGGCCGGCACTGCGGCGAAACCGGCGTGTTCGGTGTGCGCGGGTCCACGGGGAGGGATCGGCATGTCGGCACGACGCTTACAGCGGCTCGCGGATCGGGACGGCATCCGCGTCCACAGCGCCGAGCGGATTTTCGGGGCGCGTAGCGGGTGGTTGGTGCGGTTGACGCTTTCGGCTCGGAAGTTCGCGGAACTCGGGGCCTCCCCGGACGAGCCGCTGTGCATCGCAGAGTGGCCCTGCGTCGGAGCGCGGAGTCGGCCGGGCGCGGGGGACGTGTTGCTGGAGTGGTTCGCCACGCTCGTCGGCCGAGGTCCGGAGCGGGTGCCGCCCGAGGTGGGGACGGCGCTGAACGACGACCTCCGCTACCTGCTGGGCGACACCTACGGGGAGTACAAGCGCGCTTCCGGGTTCTAGTGGCTCACGAGAGGGTCATCAGGAAGGTTCTGACGGCGGCGGTGAAGGCTTCGGGGTCGGTGGCGTGGGCGAAGTGGTCGCCGTCCAGTTCGGCTACGCGCGTGTTGGGACGGCGGGCGACGATCTGACGGCCTTGCTCGGGCGTGATGACCTGGCTGTGGGAGGCCAGGACGAACAGGGCGGGGCAGGTGGTGGCCGTCCAGTCGGGCCAGTGGTCGCCGTGCGTTCCCTGTTCTGACGTGACGGTGTCCTGCGGGTGGAAGGGCAGGCGCCAGCCTCCGTCGGGCGTAGGACGCAGCTTGTCGCCGAGGACCGGGGCCAGCGGGCCGATGGCGTCCAAGAGCGCTTGGCGGTCGGGGGCGGTGTAGGGCATGGGCAGGACGAACGCGAGGGCGCTCGGGCCGTCGTCCAGGTCGCAGACCGGCCCCTCGACGTTGACGATCGCCGCGACGCGGCCGGGGTGGCGGGCGGCGATCTGGAACGCGGTGATGGCGCCGCCGGAGTGCCCTAGCGTCACGGCCTGCGAGATCCCCAGGTGGTCCAGGAGGGCTATCGCGTCGGCCACGTAGTCGTCGCGGGTGTAGGACGACGCCCGGTCGGAGTCGCCGTGGCCGCGCTGGTCAGGGGCGATGACGCGCCAGCCCGGCGCCAGCGCTCGCGCCAGGCCGGACCAGGCGTCCGCCTCGGAGAGGTGGCCGTGCAGGGCCAGCAGAGGACGGCCGGGGCCGCCGAAGTCCAGGTAGGAGAGCCGGCGGCCGTCGATGTGCAGCTCGCTGCGGGTGCCGTTCATGATCGTGACCTCCGTCGGGTGTCGATGAACTGCACTGTGGCGGCGTCCGCTGACCGTCCGCGCACCGGTCGCTGACCGGGCCGTTCTGTCGGTGGCGGCGGTTAGGTTCGGGACGTGGACGGGATCCGGTTCGTGCGCGGGGACGCTACGGCTCCGCAGGCCAAGGGCGTCAAGCTCATCGCGCACGTGTGCAACGACCGGGGCGGGTGGGGGAAGGGGTTCGTGCTCGCGGTGTCGGCTCGGTGGGCCGAGCCGGAGAAGGAGTACCGGGCCTGGTGGCGCGGACGGCCGGGAAGCGGGTTCCGGCTCGGCGCCGTGCAGTTCGTGCAGGTCGAGCGGCTGGTGTGGGTGGCGAACATGGTGGGGCAGCACGGGACGCGGACGGGGAGCAAAGGGCCGCCCGTCCGGTATGACGCGATTGATGAGTGCCTGGCGGCGGTCGGGTCCAAGGCGCTGGAGCTGGGCGCGAGCGTTCACGCGCCGCGCATCGGATGTGGTCTGGCGGGCGGGAAGTGGGAGCGCGTGGAGCCGCTCGTGCGGCAGAACCTCGTCGATCGGGGGGTGGCCGTCACGATCTATGACCACGACTAGGGCGTGATGCCCCGTTCGGCGTGGTGGGCGTGCAGGCGGTGGAGCATGGCCGTGAACTGGGCGCGTTCGTCGGGGGACAGCGGCGCCAGGAGCGTTTCGTCCAGGTCGGCGGCCTGGGCGGTGGCGTGGTCGAGTTCGGCGCGTCCGCGTGCGGTCAGCGTGATCAGGTAGCGGCGGCGGTCGGTGGGGTCGCGGTCGCGGCCGATCAGGCCGGCTTCGAGTAGGCGTGCCATGACGTCCACGAGGTCGCTCGGGTCGATGGCGAAGCGGCGGGCCAGGGCGCGTTGCGACGCGGGCGGCGAGTCGTCCAAGGCCGTCAGGACGGCCAGGTCCCAGAGCGTGAGGCCGCGTTCGCGGAGCATCGCGGCCATGCGGGCGCGTCCCGTGCGACCCACGCGGGCGAGGACGTACGTCGAGATGCCGAGCAGGCGGGGCGGCACGGTGTCGCTCATGGGGTCTATCGTAGGGCTTGACCAATCGTTGGACATGACCTACGGAAGGACGGGCCCATGGACGCGCTCTATCCGCGCCTGCTCGTTGACGACTTCGCCACGTCCGCTCGGTTCTATGAGGAGGCGCTGCGGGAGCTGCTGGGCATCGAGCCGGTGAAGGTCGTCCCGCAGGCCCGGTACGCGAACTGGGACCTGGACGGCCAGGCCGTGCTGTCGCTGTTCGGTCGCGCGGCCATCGCCGAGATCACCGGGGAGACCGGGCGGCCCGCGGGACAGGACCGGGGCATGCTCGTCTTCCGCGTGGACGACGTGGACACGGCCGCCGAACGGCTCATCGCGCTCGGCGCGCGGAGTGTGGCCGCGCCGCAGGACCGTCCGGCCTGGGGGGCGACGCTCCGGGCCGCGCACCTGCGCGACCCGGAGGGCAACCTGATCGAGCTTCAGTCGTACTAGCGGCTGTGACCGGAAGGCCGCTCGTGGGAGGAGCGCACGCGAAGCGGCTGGTATTAGTGGGGCATGCAGGAAGAGGCCGCACGCTCCGCGATCGACACCTTCATCTCCGCGTTCAACGCCTCGGACGACAGCGATGTGACCGCCCTGCTCTCCCAGGCGCTGACGTCGGACGTGGTCTTCTGGGGGCCGTTGGGCCGCAGCGAGGGAATCGGGGCGGTCGGGCGGTTCGTGCTGGACATCCGCCACCACCCGGCGGGGGCCGGCACGATGGTGCGCAGCTCAGCGGTCGACATGCCCGACGAATGGGCCCGGTACCGGTGGGTCTTCACCACTCCCGACGGAGGCCCCCGCCTGGCGGGAACGGATGTCGTCCATCTGCGACGGAGCCTCATCGACCAGGTCATCGTCTTCGCGGGGGAGATCGAGCCGCTCACCTCCTGAGCCGTCGTCCTGTTCGCCGACCCCGGTGAACGAGCACTAGCGGGGTGTGAGCGCCCGGTAGGTGAGGACGCCGCCGATCGTGGACAGCACCGCCAGGACGAGCCCGACGGTGTGGAAGGCGCTGGTGAAGCCCGCAGACAAAGCGGCCTGATGGGCGGCGGCGACCTGGCCCTGGACGGCCTCGCCGGCGATCCGCGTCGCGACGTCCGCCGGGACGCCGTTCAGCCGCGCGGCCGTCAGCGTCGTGAGCAGCGCCGCCGCCCCGGCGACGGCCACCGACTCGCCGGTGATCCGCATCGTGTTGAAGATGCCCGCCGCCGCCCCGGCGTTCTCGACCGGGACGGTGCTGACGGCCGCGTTGTCCATCACGCCGAACGCCAGGCCCACCCCCGCGCCGAACGGCAGCAGCGGCAACGCCAGAGCCCACCACGAACCGCCGCTGTGCAGCGTCGTCAGCAGCAGCGCGCCGAGGACGATCAGCGCGGACGCCCCGGTCAGCACCGCCCGCACGGACGTCCGCGCCGCGAGCCGGCTCGCCGCGAGCGGCAGCAGCAGCACCGGGGCGGTCATCGGCAGCAGGAGCAGGCCGCTCGCCGAGGTCGTCCGGCCGCCGACGCCCTGGAGGTAGGCGGGCAGGTAGACGAGCATGATCACGAACCCGAGCGTCACTGTGAACGGCTGGCACACCACCGCGACGAACTCGGGACGCCGGAACAGCCGGACGTCGAACATCGCCCGTCCGGCCAGCCGCGTCTCGACCACGGCGAACAGCGCGACCAGCGCGACGGCGGCGACGAGCGGCAGCAGCGTGCTCCAAGCGCCCCAGCCCGCCGACCCCGCCTGGACGAACGCGAACGACAGGCACGCCAGCCCGGCGGTGAACGTGACGAGCCCGGCGACGTCCACGGCGGGCGGCGCGGGGTTGCGCGACTCGGGAGCCCGCGTCGCGCACAGCCACGCGGGCACCGACATGGCCGCGACCAGCAGGAACACCGAACGCCAGCCCGCCGCGTCGACCAGCGCCCCGGCGACGAGCGGGCCGATCGCGAGGCCCGTCCCGAACGCGGTGCCGAGGAGGCCGAAGGCGAGCTGGCGGCGCCGTCCGGACGTCGAGTGCGCCAGCACGGCCGCGCCCGAGGCGAGGACGGCCGCCGCACCGGCGCCCTGGACCGTCCGGGCCACATCGACCAGGGCCATCGACGGCGCCAGCGCGATCAGCAGCGACAGCGCGCCGACCAGCACGATGCCGGTGAGCAGCACCCGGCGGCGGCCGAGCCGGTCGGCGAGGCTCCCGGCGGCGAGCGGCAGCGCGGCGAACGTGATGTTGAAGGCGTTCAGCATCCACTGCGCGCCGCCGACCGAGGATCCGAGGTGCGCCGCCATGCTCGGCAGCGCCACGGCCGCCCCGGTCACCGAGAACGGCAGCATCATGCTGGCGGACGCGACCGCGACGACCGTCGGCCAGTAGCCCCGCTGGGCGCGGGACGTGTCGAGAGTAAGAGTGGACATGCCGCCGATCGTCCGCGCGGGGCCGCCGCCGCAGGAAGAGAGCGCCGTTCCCTGGGTACGGCAGGACCACCCTCACCCGGACGGACTCGCGCATACTGGACGGCATGGCCGACCTGATCGTCACCAGCCTCGGCGACTACCTCCGCGTCCGGCGGGCCTCGGTGTCCCCGGCGGACGTGGGCCTGCCCGCGACCGGCCGCCGCCGCGTCCCGGGCCTGCGCCGCGAGGAGGTCGCCGAGCTGGTCGGGCTCAGCACCGACTACTACGTGCGGCTGGAGCAGGGACGCGCGGACCGTCCGTCCGCCGAGGTCCTGGACGCGCTCAGCCGGGCGCTGCGCCTCAACTCCGCCGAGCACGCCCACCTGCACGACCTGGCGCGGCTGACCCGGCGCGCCGGGACGCCGGCCGTCCGACGCGACGTGCTGCGGCCCGCGCTGCGGCAGCTCGTCGCGGCCGTCCCCGGCGCCCCGGCCGTGATCATGAACGACCGCAACGACGTCCTGGCCTGGAACCGCCTGGCGGCGGCGCTGCTCGCCGACTTCCCGAACCTCCCGCCGCGCGAGCGGAACATGGCCCGGCGCATCTTCCTGGACGCCGCCGCGCGCGACGTCCACCCCGACTGGGACGAGGCCGCGCGCAACACCGTCGGCATCCTGCGCATGGCCGCCGGGCGCCGTCCGCACGACCCGGATCTCGTGCGTCTCGTCGGCGAGCTGTCCCTGGGCAGCGAGACGTTCCGCAAGCTGTGGGCGAGCCACCACGTGTGCGAGAAATCGCACGGGCCGAAGCGGTTCCGGCATCCGGCCGTCGGGGAGGTCGCGCTGAACTACGAGACGTTCCGGGTGCCCGGCGCGGAGCACCACCTGCTCGTGATCTACACGGCGCCGCCGGGGAGCCCGGCCGAGGAGGCGCTGAACTTCCTCGTGAGCTTCGCCGGCTAGCGGCCGGTGGCGCCGTCGAGCCGTTCGCGCAGGATGTCGGCGTGGCCCGCGTGCCGGGCCGTCTCCTCGATCATGTGGACGAGAATCCACCGCAAAGACGGGCCGGGCTTCGAGCGCCGTGCCCGGACGCCCGGCGCCGCCAGGTCGTCGCACGCCGCCGCGATCGCGTTGCAGCGCGCCGTGGCCTCGCGGTAGGCGGCGCGGACGCTCTCGATCGTGTCGCCCGCGTCCGGCGTGAAGCTCAGGCTGGCGGGCGTGATGTCCTCGCCCGCGTACCCCCAGACGAACCAGTTCAGCTCGGCGCCGGTCAGGTGCCGGACGAGCCCGAGCAGGTTCGTCCCCGACGCGACGCCCGGCGTGCGCGCCTCCTCCTCCGACAGGCCGTCGAGCTTGGCGGCGACGGCCTCCCGCAGGTAGTCGAGGAAGGCGAGCAGCGTCGTCTTCTCGTCGGGACCGCCGGGCGGCGGGCCGACGTCTCCGCGTGGCTTGGTCACGTCCGTCACGATACGGCGTCCAGGACGGCGAGGGCGCGGGCGACGCCGTCCTCCGCGCGCAGCCGGGTCCCGAGCGCTTCGGCGCGCTCGCCGATCGACGCGTCGGTCGTCGCGCGGCGCAGGCGCGCGGCCAGGCCCGGGACGGTCAGCGCGCGGAACGGCAGCGGGTCCGGCCCCGCGCCGAGCGCCGCCACCCGCTCGCCCCAGTACGGCTGGTCGCCGAAGAACGGGCACACGATCGTCGGGACGCCCGCGCGCAGGCCCGCCGCCGTCGTCCCCGCCCCGCCGTGGTGGACGACCGCCGCCGTGCGCGGGAACAGCCACGCGTGCGGGACGTCCCGGACGGCGAGCACATCGTCGTCCGACGTCGCCGGATCGCCCTGCACGATGCCGCGCAGCCCCGCGACCCGCAGCGCCGTCCGGACGGTCAGGTCCGTCAGCTCCGGGTCCTTGGCGACCATGCTGCCGAACCCCGCGTAGACCGGCGGCGGCCCGGCGGCGAGGAACGCGGCGAGGTCGGCGGGCGGTTCGTAGGCGGGCTCGTCCAGGAACCAGTAGCCGGTGAGGTGGACGTTCGCGGGCCAGTCCGCCGGACGCGGCACCACCGCGTCGCTGAAGCACGCGAGGACGGGCCGCGCGTCGTCGCGGGCCATGCCGCGCAGCGGGAGCGGCGCGAGGCCGAGCGCGTCGCGGCGCCACGGGTTGATGAACGGGCGGGAGAGCTGCCAGGCGATCTGGTCGACGGCGGCGAAGCTCGCCCGGTTCGCCCACGGCCCGAGCCGTCCCGCCTGCGGGACGAACGGATGCGGGAACGCGCCCGTCGCCCGGCTCGGCTGGAAGTGGATCAGCGCCCACGGGATGCCGAGATGCTCGCCGAGGTTCGCCGGGAGCATGCCGAGCGTCGGCCCGAGCAGCAGATCGGCGCCCTTGCACGCGTCACGGCACTCGGTGAGCAGTCGTTCGGCGAGCGGGCCGAGGATGCGGCGGAACCCGCCGAGGAAGCGGATCGGGTTGCGTCCGCCCGCCAGCAGCTCCTGCCCCGCGTCGGAGTCCAGGATCTCGGTGGGGTCGGCGGTGAGCGGCGCCAGCTCCAGCCCGGCCGCGTGCGCGAGCGGCGCGTACCGGGCGCTCGCGACGAGCCGGACCGTGTCGCCGCGCGCCCGCAGCGCCCGGCCGAGCGCCGCGCACGGCTGGATGTCGCCCCGCGACCCGGCGGCGAAGATCACGATGGTGCGGCTCACGGGGCTCCTCTCACCGGGCTTCCGGACGGTCCGGCGCGTCCTCGGGAGTGTAGGGCGCGTAATAACCCTCCGGCGGGGGCGGCGGCCACGGCCGGTCGTCGTCCGGCTCGGGCCGCGCCGGCCGCGCGCCCCGGGGCGGCTCGACCTGCCACCACCACGGCAGATGCCCCCCGGTCGGCGGGACGGACGCGAGCGGATCCCCGTCCGCCGGACCCCGACTCGACACGCGCAACGACTCAGGCTGCTCGCCCCGCCCCGGATCCGCGGGATTAAGGGACGCCCCCCGCGCCCGCTCGCCCAGTTCGCGCGGACGCTCGTCCGCAGGCACGCCCTGCGGCTGGTCGCTCGGCCGCGCGGCGGGCGCGGGCACTTCGCGGGGGCGGTCGCGGCGCGGGGCGGGGGTCGCACCCGGGCGGTCGTCCGGTCGCCTGGGTGCGGGGGTTCCGCGGGGGTGGTCGTTCACGGGTGCGCTGTGCGGCTGGTCGCTCAGCCGCGCGGCGGGCGCGTGCGGGCGGTCGCCGGACGGTGCGGGTGTGGTCTCCGGGAGGGCGAGGGGCGCGGAGGTCTCGTGCGGGAGGTCCGCCGCCCACACGGCGGGCGCGGGGGTCTCGGGCAGGGGGTCGTAGGAGCGGGTGGCCAGGAGCGGGGTCGTGGCGTGGGCGCCCACCAGCTCGGCGGGTTCCAGGGCGGGGAGGGGCTGGACGCTCGGCGCGGGGGTCAGGACGGGCTCGGCGGTGGGCGCGGACGAGCGGCGCCGGCCGTGCTTGGGGCCCATCCAGCCGCGCTTGGACGGCAGCGTCACCCCGCTGATCATGCCGCCGAACAGGACCAGGACGGCGCCGAGGATCAGGCCGGACGCCATGCCGTCGCGGAAGGAGTTCAGCGACGCGGTGCTGGCGTGGTCGGCGGGGATGTCGTGGATGAGGAGGCCGAGGATCGCGATGCCGAACGCGCCCGACATCTCGCGGATGACGTTGAGGATGCCGCTGGCGACGCCGGCCTGGTCCTCCGGCACGGCCTTGAGCACGTACATCACGAGCGGCATGCACATCGCGGACCCGAAGCCGGTGATGAGGACGCCCGGCATGAGGTCGGCGAAGCCGTAGTCCCGGTGGATCATCGAGAAGAGGATCATGCCGCCGGCCATCAGCGTCATGCCGCCGCCGATCGCGATGCGCGGCCCGAGCTTGGCCGCGATCCAGAACGAGATCGGCGTCGTGATCATGACGACGATCGCGGACGGCAGCATGACGAGCCCGGCCTTCGGCGGTGAGAAGCCGAGGTAGCGCTGCAGGAACGTGGCCGCGTAGAAGATCATCCCGTTGAAGCCGATGCCCCAGAGCATCTGGGACAGCAGCCCGCCGACGAACACCCGGTTCCGGAAGAACCGCATGTTGATCATCGGGTCGGGCGCCCAGCGCTCCACGACGACGAAGCACGCGAACGCGATCGCGGCGAGGGCGAACACGCCGAGGACGGCCGGGTCGCCCCAGCCCTGGTGGCGTCCGGTCTCCAGGCCGTAGACGAGCGCGAACAGCATCGTCGCGGAGATCAGCACGCCGGGCAGGTCGACGCGGGCGGTGCGGTTCTCGCCCTTGCCGGTCAGGACGAAGAGCCCCAGCAGGATGACGAGGATCCCCGGCACGATGTTGATGAGGAAGATCCAGCCCCACGCCCAGCTCTGGACGATGAACCCGCCGATCGTCGGCCCGAGCGCCGTCGCGCCCCCGGCCGCACCGACCCAGGCGATGGTGCCGAGGGAGCGCTGCTTGTCTGTCCGGCCCACGGTGATCATGACCTGGGTGGCGGGCAGCGCGAGCGCGGCGCCCGCGCCCTGGACGATCCGGCCGAGGATCAGCACGGTGTCCGCCCCGGCGAGGCCGCAGACGGCGGACGCCCCGGTGAAGATCGCCATTCCGCTGACGAACGCGGTGCGGCAGCCGTAGATGTCGGTGATCCGCCCGCCCGCGATCATGAGGCAGGAGAACATGAGGATGTAGCCGGTCGCGACCCAGTCGAGCGCGGTCTTGTCCATGCCGAGATCGCGCTGGATGCTCGGCAGCGCATTGGCGACCACGGTGTTGTCCATCGTGATCATGAAAGCGGAGACGGCGACGACCGCCAGCGCCCATCGGTATCGGCCCCGGGTCACGTTGATCACGCGGCGACAGGCCCCGCCGCCTGCGGGGGGATCGTCCGCTTCCCCCTAGTTCCGTCGCTGGGTATTGTTCAGGTACATCGACATCTCGGTGCACACCGTTAGCCCGTTACAGCGATGTCGAAACTATCCCATCACGCCACACGTCTGACCAGTCCGTCTTGTCACGACCATGACAAGGAAATACGGAGAAAAGTTGCCTGGGTGCGCATCGTGAGGCGACGATCCTGGGACATCGTGGTCCCTCCGCTTCGAACGATCCCGTAGTTGGGGGAACCCCGCGCATGCAGAGCAGCAGTGGTCGTTCGGGAGCCGCGCAGGGCGACGCGCGCATCGGCGAGGACGCGATTCGCCGGCACCTCATCGAGCAGATCGCGCGCCGCTCCCGGATCGCCGAGCACGAGGTCGACGCCGACCGTCCGCTGGAGGAGTTCGGCCTCGCGTCCCGGGACGCCGTCGCCATCGCCGGCGACCTGGAGCAGATGCTCGGCCGCTCGCTGCCCGCCACGCTGGTGTGGGAGCACCCGACGATCAACCGGCTGTCGGTGGCGCTGGCCAACGGCGCCGACCTCGCGCCCGCGCCCGTCCCGGAACCGGCCGAGGCCCGTCCGGTGCTGGACCGCGAGCCGATCGCCGTCGTCGGCATCGGCTGCCGGTTCCCCGGCGGCGACCGCGACCTGACCGGCCCCGCGGACTACTGGCGGTTCCTGACCGGACGCGGCGACGCCATCCGCGAGGTCCCCGAAGGACGCTGGGACCCGTTCGACGACGGCTCGCCCGAGGTCGCCGACCTGCTCGCGCAGACGACCAAGCTCGGCGGGTTCCTCAACGACGTCGCCCAGTTCGACGCGCAGTTCTTCGGCATCACGCCCCGCGAGGCCGCCGCGATGGACCCGCAGCAGCGGCTGATCCTCGAAGTGGCGTGGCAGGCGTTCGAGCACGCGGGCATCGGCCCGGCGTCGCTGCGCGGCAGCCGCACCGGCGTGTTCGTCGGGGTGTCGGCGCCGGAGTACGCGGCGTTCACGGCGTCCGACCTCGCGGCGCTGGAGGCGTTCACCGCGACCGGCGCGGCGCTGAGCATCATCGCCAACCGGCTGTCCTACCTGCTCGACCTGCGCGGCCCCAGCATGATCGTGGACACGGCGTGCTCGTCGTCGCTGGTCTCCACCCACCTGGCCGTCCAGGCGCTGCGCAGCGGCGAGGCCGACGTGGCGCTCGCGGGCGGCGTGAACCTGCTGCTGTCGCCGACCGTCACGATGACGTTCGACCTCGCGGGCGCGACCGCCACCGACGGCCACTGCAAGGCGTTCGACGCGTCCGCCGACGGCATGGTCCGCGCGGAGGGCTGCGGCGCCGTCGTGCTGAAGCGCCTGTCGGACGCCGTCCGCGACGGCGACCGCGTGCTCGCGGTGATCAAGGGGTCGGGCGTCAACTCCGACGGCCGCTCCAACGGGCTCGTCGCGCCGAACTTCGACGCCCAGCGCGCCCTGCTGCGCGACGTGTACGCGGCGGCGGGGATCGACACGCGCGAGGTCGACTACATCGAGGCGCACGGCACCGGGACGTTCATCGGCGACCCGATCGAGGCCAAGGCCGTCGGCGAAGTGCTCGGCGCGGGCCGCGACGCCGACGAGCCGCTGCTCATCGGGACCGCCAAGTCCAACCTCGGCCACATGGAGTCGGCGGCGGGCATCGCGGGCCTCATCAAGACCGTCCTCGCCCTGCACCACCGGACGATCCCGCCGAGCCTCCACTACAAGGAGCCGAACCCGCACATCCCGTTCGAGGACCTGCGGCTCGCGGTCGTCGCGGAGGAGACGCCGTGGCCGGCGCGGTCGCACCCGCCGCGCGCGGGCGTGTCCGGGTTCGGGTTCGGCGGGACGAACGGCCACGTGCTGCTGGAGGCCGCGCCCGCGCAGGTCGTGGAGCGCGAGCCGGTGACCGTCCGGACGTTCCCGCTGTCGGACACCTCCGCCGACCGGATCCGCGACCACGCCGCGCTGCTCGCCGACTGGCTGCCCGAGGACGCCGAACTCGCCGACCTCGCCCGCACGCTGCACGGCCGCAACGGCCGGGGCCGCGCCCGCGCCGCCGTCGTGGCGCGCGACCGGGCCGGGCTGGTGGCGGGCCTCGCCGCGCTGGCCGAGGGACGTCCGCACCCGGGCGTCGTGTCCGGCACCGCGCTCGGGACGCCCGGCCGCCCGGTGTTCGTGTTCTCCGGCTACGGCGCGCAGCGGCCCGGCATGGCCAAGGCGCTGCTGGAGGAGGAACCGGCGTTCGCCGAGGCCATCGACGACATCGACGCGCTGTTCGCCGAGGAGGACGGTCCCGAACTCTGGTCGCTGTTGGAGTCCGGCGCGAAGCTCGACGGCGGCCCGGCGCAGATCATGCCGGTGCTGTTCGCCGTCCAGGTCGGCCTCGCGCGGATGTGGAAGGCCTACGGGGTGACGCCCGCCGCCGTCGTCGGCCACTCGATGGGCGAGGTCGCGGCGGCCGTCGTCGCCGGACGCCTCTCGCTCGCCGACGGCGCCCGCGTCATCTGCCGCCGCTCCCGGCTGCTGAACGGCCTGGTCGGCGGGGGCGCGATGGCCGTGCTCGGCGCGTCCGCGCAGGACGTCGCCCGGCTGGCCGCCGACCTCCCCGACGTCCACGCCGCCGTGTTCTCCTCGCCGCGCCAGACCGTCGTGACCGGCGACGCCGGCCAGATCGAGACCGTGTTGGAACGGGCCGAGGCCGAAGGGCGCCTAGCCCGGCGCGTGCAGGCCGAGGGCGCCGGGCACTCCCCGCAGGTCGACCCGCTGCTGGACGACCTGCGCGCCGCCCTCGCCGACCTCGGCGAGGAGGAAGGCACCCCGCTCGCCGAGGGCATCGCCTTCTACACGACCGCGCTGGCGGACCCGCGCGGCGCCGGCGAGCTGGACGCGGACTACTGGGCCGCGAACCTGCGCAACCCCGTCCGGCTGACCGACGCCGTGGCCGCCGCCGCCGAGGACGGCCACCGGACGTTCGTGGAGGTCAACGCGCACCCGATCCTGTCGCACGGCGTCGGGGAGACGCTGGACGGCACCGGCGCGCTCGTCACCCACACGCTGAAGCGCGCCCCGAAGGGCCAGGTCACCGACGACGCGGTGACCTTCCACGCCCAGCTCGCCCTGCTCGCCGCGCACGGCCTGGCCGTCGCCGGGCCGCAGGACGGCGGGATCACCGACGTGCCGCACGCGCCCTGGCGGCACGAGCGGCACTGGCTGGACACCTCGCGCCGCGCCGGCTCGGCCCGCGACGAGCACCCGCTGCTCGGCGCGCACGTCGAACTGCCCGGCGAGGACCGGCACGCCTGGCGCGCGGACGTCGGCACCGCCGCGCAGCCGTGGCTCGCGGAGACGGCCGTCCACGACCTGGCCGTGCTGCCGGTCGCCGCGTTCGCGGAGATGGCGCTCGCCGCCGGGGCCGACGCGCTCGGGACGGACGCCGTCCGCGTCAACAGCCTGTGGATCGAGCGCCCGCTCGCGCTGACCGACCACACGACCGTCACGACGACCTACGACGAGGTCGAGCAGCGCGTCGAGATCCACACCCGCACCGCCGCCGGGACGTGGACGCGGCTGGCCAGCGCCGACGTCGGCGCCGACGCCCGTCCGGTCGCGCCCGGCGAGTTCGCCGGGCCCGTCACCGAGGTCGCGGGCGCCGAGCGCGGCAGCCGCCACTACCGGCTGCACCCCGAGGTGCTGGACCGGGCGCTCGGCGTCCTGTCCGCCGAGGCCGAGACCGTCACCGGCACGCCGGGCGTGTGGCTCGCCGAGACGATCGGGGCGCTGCGCGTCCACGGGCCGACGCACCGGGGCGGGCACGTCCGCGTCGCGGTGACGCAGGACGGCGACGACGTCCTCGGCGCGTTGCAGATCGCCGGTCCCGCCGGGGAGATCCTGGCCGAGGCGACCGGGATCGTGCTGCGCCGCACCGAGCGCTCCGACGTGCCCGTGCCGCTCGCCGACAAGCTGGTCGAGCTGGTGTGGGACGAGACCGACGTCCCCGAGCCCCGCGCCGACGCGTGCTGCTGGCTGGTCCTCGCCGAGGACGACGACCCGCTCGCCCGCGCCGCCGCCGGCGGGCTGGCGGACGCGGGCCACGCCGTGGTCCGCCGCGCGCTGGACGCCGGGCCGGACGGGACGCCGAGCGACGTGCTGTTCGTCCCGCCGCCGTCGCTGGTGGACGAGGACCTGGTCCTCGCCGTCGCGCGCCTGTCCACCGCGCTGCCCGACGGGCCGCGCCTGTGGATCGCGACGCGCGCCGCGCTGACCGTCCTGCCCGGCGAGGCGGGGATCCACCAGCAGGCGCACGTCCGCGCGCTCACCCGCGTCCTCGCGTTCGAGCGGACCGTCCAGCGCGCGACGCTCGTGGACGTGGACCGTCCGGCCGACCTGGTCGCCGAGCTGGTCGCGAACGCCGACGCCCGCGAGGTCGCCTGGCGCGGCGGCGTCCGCCGCGTCGCCCGCCTCGACCGGGCCGCGCTGCCCGACGTGACGCCCCGCAAGGTCGTCCGGCGCGGCGGCGCCTACATCGTGACCGGCGGCTACGGCGGCATCGGGCTCGTCACCGCGACGCTGCTCGCCGAGCGCGGCGCCGCCCGGATCGTCCTGTCCGGCCGGTCCGGACCCGGCCCCGACGCCGAACGGGCCGTCGCGCGGCTCCGCGAGCGCGGCACCGACATCGCGATCGTCCTCGGCGACATCGCCGAGTCCGGCACCGCCGAACGGCTCGTCCGGGCGGCGCGCGAGGGCGGGCTGACGCTGCGCGGCGTCGTCCACGGCGCGGGCGCCATCGACGACCGCCTCATCAACGACCTCGGCCCCGGCGACCTGCACCGCGTCTGGTCCGCCAAGGTCACCGGCGCGCGGCTGCTCGACGCGGCGCTCGGCACGGACACCGGCCTGGACTGGTTCGTCGTCCACTCCTCGGCCGCCGCGCTGCTCGGCTCGCCCGGCCAGGCCGCCTACGCCGCCGCCAACGCCGCGATCGACGCGCTGATGGCCGAGCGGCGCGCCCACGGACGTCCCGGCACCGCGATCGACTGGGGCACGTGGTCGCAGGTCGGCGGCGCGGCGGAGACGGCCGTCGCGGTCATCGAGCCGATCAGCCCGGCCGAGGGCGCCGAGGCGCTGGAGGCGCTGCTGGCCCTCGACCGCGCCGACACCGGCGTCCTGCGGTTCGACCCGGCCGCCGCCGTGGGCCTGTTCCCCGAGATCCGGAACATGCCGTACTTCGCGGCGCTGACGGCCGCCGCCGCCGAACTCGGCGCGGACGGCGTCGCCGCCGAGTGGCCCGGCATCGACGCGGTGCGGGAACTCGACCCGGCGAGTGCGCGGGCGGCCATCGCCGCGCAGGTCCGGTACCGGATCGCGTCCGTCCTCGGGTTCGCGCCCGAGCGGCTCGACCCGGCGATCCCGCTGACCGACCTCGGGCTGGACTCGCTGGTCGCCGTCCGGATCAAGAGCGGCGTGGAGCACGACCTCGGGCTGACGGTCCCGGCGTCGGTGCTGCTCCAGGGCGCGAGCGTCAACGTCTTCGAGGAGTGGGCGGCCGGCGAGCTCGGCCTGTCGGACGCGCCCGCACCCGCCGCGGGCGGCGCGGCCGTGTCGAACGCCGAGGCCGGCTACGTCCTGGCGCGCGACGAGGCCGAACGGCTCGCCGTCCGGATCTTCGAGGACGTCCTCGGCCTCGACCGCGTCAGCGCCACCGCCGACTTCTTCGCCGAACTCGGCGGCCAGGACCACCAGGCCGACCAGGCCGCCGCGCTCATCAACCGGGAGCTGGCGGCGGCGGGCGCGAGCGCCGTCGGGCGGACCGAGCTGTTCGCCACGCCCACGCCCGAGCACGTCGCCGAGTACCTGCGCGCGGCCGACGAGGAGGCCGCGCGGCAGACCGTCCGGCCGCTGCGCGCCGACGGCGACCGGCGCCCGCTGTTCCTCGCGCACCCGGCGGGCGGCACGACGTCCTGCTACCGGCAGCTCGTGGCGCTGCTCGGCCGCGACCAGCCGGTGTACGGGCTCGAACGGTTCGAGGACGCCCCGTCGGTCGAGGAGCGCGCCGCCCGCTACGCCGAGCACATGATCGCCGCGCAGCCCGAGGGCGCGTTCCGGATCGGCGGCTGGTCGTTCGGCGGCGTCGTCGCCTACGAGACCGCGCGGCAGCTCACCGCCGCCGGCCGCGAGGTCGAGTTCGTCGCGCTGCTGGACGCGGGCTTCCCGCTCGCCGTGGACGACGAGTCCGAGAGCCTCGCCCGCCGGTTCTCGGCGTTCGCCGACTACATCAACGAGACCTACGAACTCGACGTCAGCCTCGCCTACGACGAGCTGGCCGGGCTGGACGAGGAGGCGCAGTTCGCGCTCGTCCTCGAACGCGCCGCGCCGCTCGTGGACCACATCCCGCCCGCCGCGCTGACCCACCAGCTCACGTCCCACCAGGACACCCGCTCCCTGGAGGCGTACCGGCCCGGTCACTACGACGGGAAGGTCGTCCTCTACTACGCGCCGGAGGAGACGCCCTGGGCGGTGCGGGACGCCCGCTACGTCCTGGACGGGACCAACGGCTTCGGGCCGTACTGCACCGACCTGGAGATCGTGCCGATCGTCGGCGCGCACCACCTCAACCTGCTGGACCCGCCCGCCGTGGAAGCGCTCGCCAGGAACCTGGACACCCGGCTCGCCGCGCGGGACAGGAAGGCCGCCCCGGCCCGCTGAGTTCGACCGCCCCGCCAACCCGGAGGAATCATGGCCCAGTCCGACGCACTGCTCGAAGCGGCTCGCAATGGCGCGAGCGAGCGGGAACTCCTGGACATCGACCTGCCCACCCGGTTCCGTGCCGCGTTCACCCTCAAGGACGAGGTCGGGATCTTCGAGGGCGAGAAGGACAAGGACGTCCGCCGGTCCCTGCACGTCGGCGAGGTCGACATGCCCGAGCTGGCCCCGGACGAGTGCGTCGTCGCGGTGATGTCGGCGGCGATCAACTTCAACACCGTCTGGTCGGCGATCTTCGAGCCGGTGCCGACGTTCGCGTTCCTGGAGAAGTTCGGCCGCCAGGGCTGGTACGGCGCGCGGCACAATCTGCCGTACCACATCCTCGGCTCGGACGGCTCGGGCGTCGTCGTCCGGACGGGCGCCGGGGTGAAGCACTGGAAGGTCGGCGACCGGGTCGTCCTGTCCCCGTCGTACGTGGACGAAGAGGACCACGGCTCCTACGACGACGGCATGATGAGCGAGACCCAGCTCGCGTGGGGCTTCGAGACGAACTTCGGCTCGCTCGGCGAGTACTGCATCGTCAAGGCCAACCAGCTCATCCCGAAGCCGAAGCACCTGACGTGGGAGGAGGCCGGCGCGAACACGCTGTGCGCCGCCACCGCGTACCGGATGCTCGTCGGCTCGCACGGCGCGCGGATGAAGCAGGGCGACGTCGTGCTGATCTGGGGCGCGACGGGCGGGCTCGGCTCGTACGCGACGCAGTTCGTGAAGAACGGCGGCGGGATCCCGGTCGGCGTGGTGTCGTCGGACGAGAAGGCCGAACTGGTCCGCGCGCAGGGCTGCGACTACGTGATCAACCGCAACGACCTGGACCTCGGCGAGCAGGGCCTGCGGCACCCGAAGGCGGGCCGGATGCTGGGCGAGGCGATCCGGCGGCAGGTCGGCGAGGACCCGGGCATCGTGTTCGAGTACCTCGGCCGCGAGACGTTCGGCGCGTCGGTGTACGTCGCCAAGCGCGGCGGCAAGATCGTGACGTGCGGCTCGTCCACCGGGTTCAAGCACGAGTACGACAACCGCTTCCTGTGGATGCGGCTCAAGAGCATCATCGGCTCGCACGGCTTCAACTACCACGAGGCCGTCCAGACGAACCGGCTCATCGGGCTCGGCATGATCCACCCGACGCTGTCGGCGGTCTTCCCGCTGGAGGGCGCGGGGGACGCGACGCGGGCCGTCCAGACGAACCGGCACATCGGCAAGGTGGCCGTCCTGTGCGGCGCGACCGGCGAGGGCCAGGGCGTGGACGACCCGGAGCTGCGCGAGCGCGTCGGCGAGGACAAGCTGAACCTGTACCGGCGCTGACCTGCGCGGACGTCCCGGGACCGCTGCGGCGGTTCCGGGACGTCTGTTTTTAGCCCGAACTTTTACCTCCCGCCGTTCGGGGAAGGCGGGAGCGCAAGAAAGCTCGTCCTACACTTTGCTCGCATCCGGGCGAAGAGTCATGCTTGGACCACATCAGCCACATTGGCCAGTTATCAGATCTCGTGTCGGGTTCAGCGGGCGCGGGCGACCAGCCGGGAGGACACGTGGCGGAGGACGCGGACCGACGTCCCTGGGCCGAACTGCCCCGGGACCTCGCCGAGCACATGCGGCCCCACCTGGACGAGGTGGCGGACGACATGATCCAGGAGATCCAGGCCCGGGTGCGCGAGTACGACCGGCAGGGCGAGGGCCCGTACTCGGGGATCCTGCGGATGGCCGTCGAGCGCGTCCTCCAGTACTTCGTGGACCGCGTGGCCGAACCCGACAGCGAGCCGTCGTCGGTCACCGACTTCTTCCGCGCGATCGGCCGGGGCGAGGCCGGCGAGGGCCGCAGCCTGGACGCGATGCAGACCGCGATGCGCGTCGGCGCCATGATCGCCTGGCGGCGGATCACCGCCGGGGCCGTCAACCTCGGCGTCGAGCCCCGCACGCTCGGCGCGGTCGGCGAGGCGATCATGATGTTCCAGGACGAGCTGGCCGTCGCCGCCGCCGAGGGCTACGCGCAGGCGCAGGCCGCCGTCGCGGGCGAGATGCAGCGCCGCCGCAAGCGCCTCCTGGACCTGCTGCTCGCCGACCCGCCCGCCACCGGCGAGGCCATCGCCGACCTCGCCGCCGCCGCGCGCTGGCCGGTGCCCCGGACGGTCGCGGCCGTCGCGCTGGCCCGCCGCCACTCCGACGGCCGTCCGCCCGCGTTCCCGCAGGACATCCTGGTCGACCTGAGCCGCCGCAACCCCGCGCTGATCTTCCCCGACCCCGACGGGCCGGGCCGCGCGCGGCTGGTGGACCGTGCGCTCGGCGGGATGCTCGCGGTCGTCGGCCCGACCGTCCCCCTCGCCGAGGCCCACCGCTCCATCGCCTGGGCGCGCCGGACGCTCGGGCTGGTCGAGCGCGGCGTCATCGAGGCGCCGAAGAACGCGGGCGTGATCCGCAGCGTCGAGCACATGTCCACGCTGATCCTCTTCCAGGACGAGGACCTGATCAACGGCCTGGCCGGGATCCGGCTGGCGCCGCTCGCCCACCTGCGCCCGAGCCAGCAGGACCGGCTGGCCGAGACGCTGCTCGCCTGGCTCCAGTCGGGCCGCAACGCCAACGAGGTCGCGATGCGGCTGCACGTCCACCCGCAGACCGTCCGGTACCGCCTGCGCCAGCTCGAAGAACTCTTCGGCGACCAGCTCATGGACCCGGACCTGCGGTTCGACCTGGAGATCGTCCTGCGCGCCCGCGAACTGCTGGCCGAGGGCCCCGGCGAGCACATCGTCCCGGCCGCGGGCAAGGCGGCGGCCGGCGAGTCCGGCGAAGTGGTGACGTTCCGCCGCTGATTTTTCCGCCCGTCTCCGCGCGGGTGAGCCGGTGGGGCTTACCCGCAGGCGAGGACTGGCTCCGGAAAAGCTCAGAGAACCCTCACTCGGGACGCGCCGCGCACGCCTCAGGCGTTACAACGGGAGCGTGCTCCCGCCACGACGGTTCCTCTTCCTCCCCGCCTTCGCCGCCGTCCTGCTCGTCGCGCCCGCGTCGGCCGCGAGCGCCGTCCCCGCCGCGACGGTGTCGCCGCGCGCCTGCGCGGAGACGCTGGCCTGCCGGATCGGCGACATCGCGCGGATGCCGATGGCCGACCGCCTGATGCTCGTCCACGCCCTCCAGGAGGGCCGCGCGCAGTCCTTCGAGAAGGGCTTCGCGCGCTGGAACGTCATCGAAGGAGTCATCCAGGTGTTCCTGGACGAGAAGATGGGCGCGCCCGGCACGTGGGCGTCCTACACCAACGCCGGGGACATTGAGGCGATCCTGCGCGGCGTCGCGCTCGCGGCGGGCGTCAGCGACGACGACTACGGCGATCCCGGCGCCCGGCCCTGGGCCCGCTACCTCACCGATCTGAAGGCGGGACGGTTGGCGCGCAAGGCCGTCCACGACAACGAGTGGGGGACCGCGGAGCAGGCCGCCATCGACTGGGGACGCGACCCGGCCAACAATCCGGCCCATCCGGACCGCAGCGAGAACGCCATCTTCGTGGCGAGCCAGGCGTACCGGGCGCTTCTGCGCAACGAACCGGCCATCATCACCGTGCTCCGCACTCTGCACGACCCGGTGCTCAGCCGCTGCTACGACTGGCTGACCGACGTCACCAACCGCAAGGCCATCCGGGTGGCCGGGACCACCATCATCACCATCGCCCGGGAACCTTTGAACGTCCCGGCCGTCGCCCACGCCCTCACCCGGCTGGCGAGCCTGTTCCCCGAATGCGCACGCCCGCGGGCCGCGAGCATGGACGCCTGACCGGGCGGCGCTTTTAGACTGCCCGGATGAGCGACGTGCGGAAGCTGGGCGGCCGGGTCGTCTACGAGAACGCGTGGATGACCGTCCGGGAGGACGAGATCGAGCGGCCGGACGGGTCGCGCGGCATCTACGGCGTCGTCGACAAGCCGGACTTCGTGGTCGTCCTGCCGTTCGAGAACGGCGGCTTCCACCTGGTCGAGGAGTACCGCTATCCCGTCGAACGCCGGAGCTGGAACTTCCCGCAAGGATCGCTGCCCGGCCGCCGCGCCGGGGATCCCGAGGAACTCGCTCGGCGCGAACTGGCCGAGGAGACGGGCCTGCGCGCCGCGACGCTGACGCGGCTCGGCCGCCTGGACGCCGCCCACGGCATGAGCGGCCAGCGCTACGCCGTCTTCGTCGCGACGGACCTCACACCCGGCGAGCACGCCCGCGAACTGGAGGAACAGGACATGCGCCAGCAGTGGTTCGCCGAGACGGACGTACGCCGCATGATCCGCGAAGGCGTCATCACCGACGACTCGTCCATCGCCGCCTACGCCCTCTACATGCTCACCGCCGACGAGACGTTCGCCCCGCCGACGCGCGGGAACTCGTAGGTCGGCCGGACGGCGAACGCGGCGGCGACGAACAAGCGCGCCGCCACGTTCGGCGAAGCGTCCCCCGCGCGTTCGCGGGCCTAACCTTGGTCACGTGGCCTGCGCGCGGCTCACCGGCTCGATGGGCGTCTCGATGACGGACGACTCGATCGGTGCGGTCTCCGCCGTCCTGCGCCCCCAGGCCGTCCCCAGCAGAACGAGGATCGCGCCGGCCAGTCCGAGCAGACCGGGCCGGTCGCCCGCCAGCGCGATGCTGACGACGGCGGCCCACACCGGTTCGGTGCCCAGAAGGAGGCTCACGCGTGACGGCGATGTGCGCCGCACGGCCCACATCTGGACGAAGAACGCGAACAGCGTGCAGCACACCGACAGGTACAGCAGCCCGGTCCAACCGCCGAGGTCGAGCGAGCCGGCGGCGTCCCACGGGGTGCCGCCGGCTCCCGGCGTGACGACGGACAGCAGAAGGAAGACCAGGACGGCGCCACCGAGCTGGACGGACGTCATGGACAGCGCGTCCCCGTCCTGCACCGACTTCATCCGCGACATCGCGAGGACGTGCACCGTCCGGGCGACGGCCGCGCCCAGCATCAGCAGGTCGCCCGCCGACGGCTTGCTGAAACCCGCGCCCTGGGTGAGCAGCACCACGCCGAGCACCGACAGCCCCGCCGCGGCGAGGAACGCACGGGGCAGCCTGCGCCGGCGCAGCCGGCTCTCGGCGATCGGGGTGAAGATCATGGTGAGGCTGATGATGAGCCCGGCGTTGGTCGCCGACGTGTGCACGACGCCGTAGGTCTCCAGAAGGAAGATCACCGCGAGGATCAGCCCGAGGAGAGCGGCCCCGCGAAGCCGCACGCCGTCGAGCGCGCGCAGCTTCCGCCGTCCGGCGATGGCCAGCACGGGAAGCACGACGGCGAACCGCAGCACGAGAATCCCCAGAACGGTCCGCGTGGTGGTGATCTCTTTGGCCGCCAGATAGCTGGAGCCCCACACGACCGCGACCATCAACACAGGCAAATCCGTCAACCAGGCACGGCGAAGTGCGGCGGGGGGCATGGGACTCCTGCGTCAGGTGTTGAGGGCCCTGGTGTCGAGGTGGGACGTGTTACTGGTGCTGTGGCGTTTCACCCGTCGGTCGGTAGGGGGCGAGCGACCGGCCAGGTGTGGACGGGCTCGTTCGTTCGCATGTGCTCGGCGTAGCGGCGGACCATCGTGCGCAGGGCCTCCTGGCGGGGGACGCCGGTCTCTTCGAGTGCGGTGACGGTGCGGATCTGCCAGTCCGCGCCGGTCTGGCCGGACGCCGCTCGCTCCGCGATGATGCCGAGCAGGCGGTCGCGGCGGGCCGGGTCGACGCCCCATGCGTCCAGGCCGCGGTGGGCGAGCGGCAGCAGGTGGTCGAGGACCAGCGAGCGCGCGGAGATCTCGCCGGCGCCCGGCCAGTACAGCGTGGCCTCCATGCCGTCGCGGGCGGCGCGGTGGAGGTTGTCGCGGGCGGCGTCGAAGGACATGCGCGTCCAGACCGGCCGTTCCTCTTCGGCCAGTGTCCGGACGAGCCCGTAATAAAAGGCGCCGTTGGCGAGCACGTCGGCGGCGGTCGGGCCGGCGGGCAGCACCCGGTTCTCGATGCGCAGGTGCGGACGGCCTTTCAGCACCGCGTAGATGGGCCGGTTCCAGCGGTAGATCGTCCCGTTGTGCAGCGACAGCTCGCCCAGCTCGGGGATGCCGCCCGCCTCCAGCACGGCGAGGGGGTCCTCGTCGTCGCAGAGCGGAAGCAGCGCCGGGAAATAGCGGGTGTTCTCCTCGAACAGATCGAAGACGGACGTGATCCACCGCTCCCCGAACCACACCCGGGGCCGGACGCCCTGCGCCTTCAGCTCCTCCGGACGCGTGTCGGTGGCCTGCTCGAACAGGATGATCCGCGTCTCGTGGTGCAGCCGGTGCCCGAACAGGAACGGCGCGTTCGCGGCCAATGCCACCTGCGGCCCGGCGATGGCCTGCGCGGCGTTCCAGTACGCGCCGAACTGGTCCGGGCTGACCTGGAGGTGGAACTGGACGCTCGTGCAGGCGGCCTCGGGCAGGATCGTCTCGGCGTGCATCCGGAGCGGTTCGGGGCCGTCCACCGCGATACGCACCTCCTCGCCGCGCGCCGCGATGATCTGGTCGTTGAGCATCTTGTAGCGCTCGTTGCCGGAGATGGCCTCCTCGCCGATGTCGCCCCGGCGCAGCGTCGGCAGGATCCCGATCATGATGAGCCGGCCGCCGACCTCCTCCGCGCGCCGGTCGGCGTGCTCGACGTGCTCGCGCACCTCGGTCTCCAGCTCGCCGGTGCGGTCGCCGCCGAGTTCGCGGGGCGGGATGTTGATCTCAAGGTTGAACTGGCCCAGCTCGGTGTCCCAGACGGGGTCGGCGATGGCCTTCAGGACGTCGGAGTTCCGCATCAGCGGGTCGCCGACGGCGTCGATGAGGTTGAGTTCGATCTCCAGCCCGATGTGCGGGCGCTCGAACTCGAACTGCGACTCGCCGAGCATCCGCGCGAGCACGTCCAGGCATTGCCGCACCTTCTCCCGGTAGCGCCGCCGATCCTCTCCGCTCACGGTGATCGCCGTGACGTCCCTGCCCATGTGACCGTCCCTGCGTCCGGATGAGTGTCACAAAACGGATGTCCCCGGTAGGGGAGGGCGAAACCCGGCCCTGGGTTTCGGATGCCCGTTTTGTTACCCCCGGGTACCTTGAGGTATTCGGCGGACGATCCCGCCGCTGTGACCCACAGTGAGAGCACGACCCCGGCGGCTCATCACGGGCGGGAGGACCATGCGGCTGCGACCCCGGTCGATCCGGGCACGCGACACGCTCGTCTCCGCCGTGCTCGCCGTGCTCGTCTTCGGCGCCATCGCGGCGGCGGCGGACTTCTCGATCCGCGCGGGCGTCCAGGCGTCGCTGCTGTCGCAGGTGCAGCAGGCGGCGTTCCGGGTCAGCGGCAGCGTCCGCGACGGTACCCTCCGCCACCCCATCCCCGACGACTCCGGTGGCCGGATCGCGCTCCAGGTCGTCGCGCCCGGCGGACGGGTCGTGGACGCGTCCGCCGCCTCGCGGGGCCGTCCGCCGCTGAGCCGCCGGTGGCCGCGGCCGGACCGCCGCGTCCAGAACTACACGCAGTGCGTCCCGCGCGCGGGGCCGGGCGATCGGTGCACGCTCGTCGAGGCCGTCCGGGCGACGACCGCGCCGGATTCGGTCGTGGTGTACGCGGCGCGGCCCGTCCCGGACTACCTGTCCAACGCGGTGCTGGAGCTGGTGCTGGCCCTCGCGACGCTGGTCCTGTCGGCGCTGGCGGCGGGCATCACCTGGGGCGTCGTCGGCCGGACGCTGCGTCCCGTCGGGCAGATCCGCGCCCAGCTCGCCGAGATCAGCGGCAGCGACCTCAGCCGCCGCGTCCCGCAGCCCGCCGGGCAGGACGAGATCGCGCAGCTCGCCCGCACCGCCAACCAGACGCTGGACCGGCTGGAGCGGGCCGTGGCGCGGCAGCGGCAGTTCGCGTCCGACGCGTCCCACGAGCTGCGGACGCCGATCACCGGGCTGCGCGCCAACCTGGAGGACGCGTCCATGCATCCGCACGACACCGACCTCGTCGAGGTCGTGCGGACGGCGCTGCGCGACACCGACCGGCTGGAGTCGATCATCACCGACCTGCTGCTGCTCGCCCGCATCGGCACCGGCGGGACGGCCGCGCAGGAGACCATCGACCTGGCCGCGCTCGCCCGCGCCGAGCTGGCGTCGCGGGCGGCGGTCGACGCGGTGCTGGCGGACGGCGTGCGGGTGCGCGGGGTGCGGATGCAGCTCGTCCGGCTGCTCAACAACCTGCTGGACAACGCCGAGCGGTACGCGGGCGGCCCGGCGGAGGTGCGGGTCGACCGGTCCGACGCCGAGGCGCTGCTCACCGTCGCCGACCTCGGCCCCGGCATCGACCCGGCCGACCGCGAGCGCGTGTTCGAGCGCTTCACCCGGCTGGACACCGCGCGCAGCCGGGGCGCCGGCGGCGCCGGGCTCGGCCTCGCCATCGCCCGCGAGATCGCCCGCGCGCACGGCGGCGACCTGACGATCGAGGACGCGCCGACCGGCGCGCGGTTCGTCCTGCGGCTGCCGCTCGACCCGGTCCGGTGACGTTTTCCCCAGGCTGTGGAAAACGTCAGGACGACACGGCGCAGGAGTAGAGGCGCGCGGCGGCCTCGGCGAGGTCGTTGGACGCGATCACGCACGCGGTGATGTGCGCGTGGAGCGCGTCGAAGACCCAGGACGGCGCGTCCTCCGCGCGGAGCCGCTCCGCGAGCGCCCGCAGCCTCCGGGCGCGGTCGGCGAGCGCGGCGGCGTCGGCGTCCAGCGTCCGGGCGTGGTCGATCAAGGCGTCGTTCATCCGGGGACGCTCCGCAGGCTCCGGTGGGCGCGGGCGACGACGCAGAACACCGGGCGGGCGCCGTCCAGGCCGAGTTCGCGCAGGTGGCGGGCCAGCCGGTGGTCGGAAGGCCCGACGGTCAGCCGCAGGCCCGGCGCGGGGTGCGCGCGGCGCGGCCCGCGTTCCTCCACGTACGACGGGACGACCGTCCCGTCTTTCAGCGCGCAGACGGTGTGCGCGCGGCCCACGACCGGGACGCCCGGCCCGAGCGCGCCCGCGAGCGTCAGGACCGGGCCGTCGGCGTCGACCTCGGCCCGCGTCCACCGCGCGCCGCCGCCCGCGCGGACGTCCCCGGGCGTCGCGGGCTGCCCGAACACCTCGGTCGCGACCGCGTGCGCGAGCCCGGCGGACTGCACGGACGCGAGCACGCACGTCCCGAGCCCGTGCGCGCGGACGACCACGCCCACGCTCGCCTCACCGAACCGTCCGAGCGTGCCGCGCCGGTGCTCCGCGACGTGGACGGCCACGACCGCCCGTCCGCCGACGGTCACGGCCCCGTCCGGCAGCCCGGCGGCGGCGACGGCGAAGTACGCCGTGACCGCGTACCCGTCGTCGCACCGGACCGGCAGTTCGACCGGCCCGTGCGCGGTCGCGACCCTCCGCGTCACGCCGCCGTCGCTGTCGTAGAGCTGGTAGACGTGCGTGCGCGTCACCGGCCCCCGGAACGGCGACAGGCGCGCGTCGACGGCGTCGCGCGCGGCGGGCAGATTCTCGGCGAGGTCGCGCGTGTAGTGCTCGATGCTGTGGCACTGGGGGAAGACGTGGGACGGGTCGGTGTAGTCCACGACGTACCAGTCCGGGTGCAGGTCGAAGCAGTTCCCGGCGCCCTGGCCGTCGAGCGTCGGGATCAGGTCGTGCTGGTTGGTGATGCTCGCGACCCACGTCCGGGGGTCGGCCGGGTGCTTGAAGTCGACCGGCGAACCGACCGCCACGAGGTGCGTCACAGTCCACCGGGCGCAGAACGCGGCGTCCTGCGCGAGGCTCAGCGCCGCCGCGCCGCCCGCGCTGTGCCCGATGACGGCGATCTCGGCGCCGTCCGGGACGCAGTCGGCGACGGCCCGGCCGAGCGCGCGGCTGTACGGGCCGCTCGCGCGGACGGTCGCGCTGAACGCGCCGAGCAGGTCGGCGGGGGAGGCGTCGTCGGGACGGCCGAGCCGCATCCCGGGGACCTGGACGACGTAGCGTTCGACGCCGTCCGGGCCTCGCACCGCCTGGATCGCGACCCGTCCGGTGGGGCCGAGGACGCCGATGTTGCCGAGGAAGCCGAGCAGCGAGCCGTCCGCCGCCAGGCGCTCGTCCGGCGCGAGGACGGTCCGCCGCGCGGCGCCCGTCCCGACGTCCAGCGCCGCGACCGCCCGGTTGCTCAGCCCGGTCAGCGGGTCGGCGGTCGCGGTCGCCGTGCCGGTCGCGATGAGCCAGGCCGTGCGGTCGTTCAGCGGGCTGCGGTCGCGCAGGGCGCGCAGCGCCAGGATCTCGCCGAAGACGGGCGCGAGCGCGGTCAGCGCGCGTGCCGCGCCCCGGTCCCGGACGAGCGCGACCAGCGCCCGCGCCGCCTCGATCTCCCGTCCGGCGTCGACCGCGTCGTTCAGCCGCCGCAGCAGCGGATCGGCGTCGAGTTCGGGATGGGAGAGCGTCACCGCCGCGATACGCAGGCGTAGCGACGTCGTCAGGACCCGGACGGCCAGGCTCTCGGCTCGGAGCGCGCCGCCGAGCTTGGCGCCGAGCGTCCCGAGCGGGCCCCCGGCGGGCGCGCCGAGCCCGCGCGGGTTCGTCACGGCGCGCAGCAGCGCCCGCTGCGCCTTCAGGCCGGGCCGCCGGCGGGCCATCGGGGCGGTGCCGGTGAGCGCGGCGGTGGCGTGGACGGACGCCGTCCGGATCGCGTCCGCCGTCTCGGCCAGCTCGCGCGCGGCGTCGCGGAGCGCGTCGGCGCTCACAGCGCGCCCCGCCAGGTCATGCTGACGAACCTCGGCTTCGGGTCCTCGGGGATGTTGCGGTGCAGGACGTCCGAGAGCGTCCGCGTGCTGCCGATGATCTTCATGCCGAGCGGGGAGAACGTGCGCGCGTTGGCGACGCGCGGCGCCAGCAGCGGGTTCGTCAGCGCCTGCGAGAACGCGTCGATCGCGATGATCTTCGTGAGCAGCGGCGGCAGGATGGCGCGCGGCGACCCCGGCTCCTCGGCGAACAGGCCGACGTAGAGGTCGACGTCGTCCACGCTCGCGTACAGGTCGCGCAGTGCGCCGCCCACGCGCGGATCGGTGCTGATGTGCTCGAACCGGCGGGCGCGCGGGAACCGGCAGTGCTCGCGGTAGGCGTTGTAGGGGGCGAGGTCGAGCGCGCGGGACCCGGCGATGGACGCCACGTCCACCTCGCGCAGCGCCGGATCGGTGTTGAACAGCCCGATGCGTCCGGCCCGCTGCTCGGACGCCTCCTCGAACAGCCGGCCGAGGCCGGGACGGGGGATCAGCGCGCTGCCGAACAGCGTGGCGGCGAGCGGCAGCTCCTTCCCGCCGACGTCCAGCGCGGACGGGACGAGCTGGTGCCACCGGTACACCAGGTTGAACTCCGCCGACGCCCAGTTCTGCCGGTGCCACACCGCGCGCGACAGCCGCCGGGTGAGCGCCGGATCCAGGACGAACCGGAAGTGGTACGGCGTGATGTGGTTGATGTACTCCTCAAGGACGAGCTTGATCACGATCGCGATGACGATATTGCGGGCCGTCTGGAACAGGCGCTCGTCGTCCCAGCGCGGATTGTCCTCGGCGAGCAGCCGCGCGACCCGGTTGTGCTCGCGCAGGAACAGGATCGTCAGCAGCGCGAACCCGACCTGCGTGTTGCCCCGGTCGCCGCCGAACGCGAACAGCGTGTCGCGGGCCGGTGCGTCCAGCAGGTCCATGCGGGCGACGCTCAGCGCCGCGAACTCGGGCTTGACCTCGCCCTTCTCGCACAGGTGCGGCGGGAACTCGCCGCCGTCGATCTCCTGCGACTTCAGCAGGCCGCCGTCGAACGTCCGGACGGCGGCGGTCGCGGCGGCGTCCAGGCCGTAGAGCTGGTTCAGGTCGATCTCGTGGTTGGAGCTGTTGACGCGGGGGTCGCGGGGAAGCCTGGTGTCACCGCGCAGGAAGCCGTCGGTGAACCACTGCGCGAAGTAGGCGAACAGCACCGTGGACTTCGGGCACGGGATCATCGTGTGGCCGCGCGTGAACAGGTCGGCGGCGCGCTCGGGGGACGGCCGCGCCTCGCCGCCGGGGGTCGGCGGCAGGTGGCGGCCCAGGTAGGAGCGGTCGGTGAGGGACGTCCAGGACGTGTAGGGCGCGAGCGTGCTGAGCGGTTCGGGCCGTCCCGGCATCTCCCGGACGGCCCGGTCGATCAGCGCCGCGTTCAGCCGGAGCCGCACCGGCGGGACGGCCTCGGCGAGCCGCCACAGCGGACGGCCGTGGGTCAGCGCGAGCAGGCGCAGGCGGTTCTCGACGCCGTCGGCGGCGAACGTCCGGGTCATCGGCGCTCCCCGAGCTCCAGGACGAAACGGTCGGGGAAGACGTCCCGGTCGCGGACCACGTCACCGTCCGGGGACGGCAGCAGCCGCACGCCCGGTCTGCGCAGCAGCCGCCGGACGGTCTCGGCGATGACGACCGCGCCCGGATGCACGCCGAGGCACGCGTGCGGGCCGTGCCCGAAGTGCAGGTGGGCGTGCGCGGGACGGCCGACGCGGAACGTCTCCGGATCGGCCACGACGTCCGGGTCGCGCATCGCGGACGCGACCGCCGCGAGCACGAGCGACCCGGCCGGGACGGGAGTCCCGGCGAGGACGTGGTCGTCGGAGCAGGTACGGGCGATCATCTTCAGGAACGGGTCGAACCGCAGCGCCTCCCAGACGTACGGGTCGAACCGGGCGGGATCGTCGGCGCGGGCTGCCTCGGCGGCCTCGGCGCGCAGCAGCGCGTCGCCGAGCAGGTACCGGACGGCGTGCGTCATCGACCCCGCCGCGTTCTCCACGAAGCCGAGCAGCAGCGCCGCGACGTTGACGGCGAGCCGCTCGTCGTCCCAGCCGGGCGGCGGCTCGACGCGCAGGAGGCGGCCGAGGACGTCGTCGCCGGGCGCCCCGCGCCGCTTGGTGACGAGTTCCCGCAGGTAGGCCATCATCTCCGCGCCCGCCGCGACGGACTCGGCATGCACCCGGGGATCGCCGGCGAGATTCGCGGTGACGTCGGTGATGATCGTCCGGGACCAGCGCGACAGCGTCGCCGCGTCCGGGCCGGGGAAGCCGAAGTACTCCGCGCAGACCGCGAGCGGGACGTGCCGGAACAGCGCGCCGACCGCCTCGATCGTCGCGCCCGGCGCGGCCGTGTCGAGCGCGGCGTCGGCGCGGCGCCCGGCCAGGTCGCGGACGCGCGCGGCGTCCTCCGGCGCGAGGACGACCTGCATCAGCCCCTTCTCGCGCCAGTTCAGCGGGGTCGCGTCGCGGCTCAGCATGACCGGGCCGCCGAGCGCGCCGTCGAGCCTCGGCGCGTACGCCGCGACGGTGAACGCGTGGTCGCGGGTGAGGACGGCGGTGACGTCGGTATACCGGGTGACGAGCGTGAAACCCGGGGTCACGAGCACGGGTCGTCGTTCGCGCAGTTCGGCGAATAACGGCTGCGGATCGGTGCGCAGCCATCCGGCGAGCAGGGCGGTCGCCCCGGCCGGGTCGCGCGCCGCCACGTCCGTGTAGCGCTCCAGGTAGCCGTCCCTGCCGTGATCGTCGTCGTTCATGCGGCCGGACTCTCGTCGGGGGCGCGATCTCCGGACCGGCCCGTTGACCATCGGTATGCGGGAGCGGACCCACCGTATACCGATTTGCTACGCCACGTAGGGATGTCGACGCAAAGGGTAATGGTTAAGTAGCTTGCCGGTTACTACCTTGTTGCACAGAGTGGTCGTTCTATGGAGGGACCCGCCTGTTCCGAGCTGAAGGAGGGCGGTATGCCCGACCCATTACTCCGGGAGACGGTCCCGGTCGCGGGCGGACGCCGGGGCGTCTACCTCGTCGTGCTCGTCCTGCTCCCGTTCGCCGCCCTCGGCTCCGCCGTCGCCGTCGCGTGGGAGGACGGCGTCGGGCCGCGCGACCTGGCGATCACGGGCGCCCTCTACGTGGTCAACATCTTCGGGATCAGCGTCGGCTACCACCGGCTGCTCACCCACCGCGCGTTCCGCTGCCGCCGGTTCCTGCGCGTCGGGCTGGCGGTGGCGGGCGGGCTGGCGCTCGAGGGCCCGGTGTCGCTGTGGGCGGCCGAGCACCGCCGTCACCACAAGTACGCGGACCGTCCGGGCGACCCGCACTCGCCCTGGGCCTACGGGGACTCGGGGTTCGCGCTGGTCCGGGGCCTGCTGCACGCGCAGATCGGCTGGTTCTCCTCGGCCCGGCGGCGATCGCTGCGCGAGCACTGGGTGCCGGACCTGCTCGCCGACCCCGACATCCGGCGCCTCGACCGCGCGTATCCGGCGGTGGTCGTCCTGTCGTTCGCGCTGCCCGCCGCCGCCGGGGGCCTGCTGTCGATGTCGTGGACGGGCGCGCTGACGGCCCTGTTCTGGGGCGGGCTCGTTCGGTACGCCGTCGTCCACCACGTGACGTGGTCGGTCAATTCGGTGGCGCACATGTTCGGGGGGCAGGAGTTCACGACGCGCGATCGGTCCACGAACGTCCGGTGGGTGGCGATGCTGACCCTCGGCGAGGGGTGGCACAACTGGCACCACGCGGAACCGACGTCCGCGCGTCACGGCGTCCTGAAAGGGCAGCACGACGCGAGCGCGTGGCTGATCCGCCGGTTCGAGCGGCTGGGCTGGGCGTACGACGTCCGCTGGCCGGACCCCGAGCGCGTCGCCGCCCGCCGGACGCACCGCGAGGCCGCCCTGACGGACGGCCTCGCGAAGTGACGTGCGGTCAGGCGCGGACGGCCTGAATTTCGAGCTGAATCGCGACCTTGTCGCCGAGCAGCGCCTTGTCGCCGCCGAGCGGGACGTTGAACTCGATGCCCCAGTCCTTGCGGTTGATCTCGGCGGTGGCGGTGAAGCCGGCGCGGAAGCCGCCCCACGGGTCGTCGCCGACGCCGTTGAACTCGACCGCCAGGCTGACCGGACGGCTGACGCCGCGGATCGTGAGGTCGCCGTCCAGGTAGTGGTCGCCGCCCTCGGAGCGGACGCCCGTGGACACGAACGTCATCGTCGGGTGGTTGTCGACGTCGAGCACGTCGGCCGTCCGGACGTGCTTGTCGCGGTCGGCGTTGCGCGTGTCGATCGACGCCATCTGGATCTCGACGGTGGCGGTGGAGTCGGCCAGCTCGTCGGCGATCTGGAAGGCGCCGGAGAACTCGGTGAAGCTGCCCCGCACCTTGGTCATGAGGTGCCGGATCGCGAACGTGACCTCGGAGTGCGACGGGTCGATGTTCCAGGTGCCGGCGGTCAGGCCCGGAGCGACGGCGGCGGTGGTGCCCATGGGGTTCTCCTTATGTTTCAACGTTCAACGATGAACGCTGCGAGGTTAGTTGATTTTTCAAGAACGTGTCAATCGGTGGGGTTGTTCCCGGCGCGGCGTCCGGTTCGTTCCTGGATAGGCTGCGGGGCATGCCGACGCCGACCCGTCCGCGCCGCACGCAGGAGGAGCGGACCGCCGCGACCCGCCGCGCCCTGCTGGACGCCACGATCGACTGCCTGGTCGAGCACGGCTACCACGGAACCACGACGACACGGGTAGTAGAGCGCGCCGGGGTGTCCAGAGGGGCACAGGTGCACCACTTCCCGACGAAGAACGCGCTGGTCCTCGCCGCCGTCGAACACCTGGCCCGCCGCCGCGCCGCCCAGTTCCTGACCCACGACCTCGGCTGCCTCGGGTCCGCCGACGACCGCGTCGGACGGGCCCTGGACCTGGTCTGGGAGGTCTACCAGGGGCCGTTGTTCGACGCGTCGATGGAGCTGTGGGTGGCGTCCCGCACCGACCCCGACCTGCGCGCCCACGTGGCGCGCCTGGAACGTGACGTCACGGCCGGGATCCTGGAGATCGGCCGGGCGCTCCTCGGCGACCGCGTCGAGGACCCCGAGATCCGCAACGACCTCTACCTGGTGCTGGAGACGGTCCGGGGCCTGCGGATGCACCAGTTCGTCCAGCCGACGTCCCCCGACCGCGTCGCCGCCCGCTGGGCCGGCACCCGCGAGCGCCTGCGCGTGATCGTGAACCGCTGGAACCTGGAGGTAGGGTAGCGATTACTTGATTACATGATTACGGGGGCGCGCATGATCGTGGAGTACATCCGCTACCGGGTGCCCGCCGAGCAGGCCGGCGCGTTCGAGGCCGCCTACGCGCGGGCCGCCGTGCCGCTCGCCGCCGCGCCGCAGTGCGTGGACTACGAACTCTCCCGCTGTGTGGACGAACCCGGCGTCTACGTCCTGCGCATCACGTGGACGTCCGCCGAGGACCACCGCGACGGCTTCCGCCGCGGCGAGCACTTCGCCGCCTTCTTCGCCGAGATCAAGCCGTACGTCGAGCGGATCGAGGAGATGCGCCACTACGAGCGCACCGCCGTGGCGGGCTCCGGCTCGTCCGTCCCGACGCTCTACGCGTGGGCGGGCGGCGCCGAGGCCCTGGAACGCCTGACCGACGCCTTCTACGCCAAAGTCCTGGCCGACGACCTCGTCGGCCCGTTGTTCGCGCACATGGACGCCGGTCACCCCCGGTACGTCGCGCTGTGGCTCGGCGAGGTCTTCGGCGGGCCGTCCGCCTACAGCGAGACGCGCGGCGGATACCGCCACATGCTCGCCCAGCACCTCGGCAAGGCGATCACCGAACCGCAGCACCGCCGCTGGGCCGCGCTGCTGATGGACGCCGCCGACGACGTCGGACTCCCCGACGACCCGGAGTTCCGCGCCGCCTTCGCGAGCTACATCGAGTGGGGCACGCGGCTGGCGCTCGGCAACTCCCAGCCCGGCGCGCAGCCGCCGCCGTCGGCGCCGATGCCGCACTGGGGCTGGGGCGTCGCGCCGCCGTACGTCCCCGGGACGTGAGCGGTCAGCGCCGGTAGAGCGTGACGACGGCGGCGCCGCCGAGGCCGATGTTGTGCTGGAGGGCGCCGGTGACGCCGTCCACCTGCCGGGCGTCGGCCGTCCCGCGAAGCTGCCACGTCAGCTCGGCGCACTGCACGAGGCCCGTCGCGCCCAGCGGATGCCCCTTGGAGATCAGCCCGCCGGACGGGTTGACGACCCAGCGCCCGCCGTAGGTGTTGTCGCCCGCGTCCACGAGCGCGCCGCCCTCGCCCTCGGCGGCCAGGCCCAGCGCCTCATAGGTGATCAGCTCGTTGGTGGAGAAGCAGTCGTGCAACTCCACGACCTGGACGTCGCCGACGCCCATCCGCGCTTCCTCGCACGCCCGCTCGGCCGCGAGCCGGCTCATCGTCGCGCCGATGATCGTGATGGCGCTCTTGGACGTGAACGTGTCGGCGGTGTCGGTCACCATCGCCTGGCCCGCGATCTCGACGGCGCGGTCCCACAGGTCGTGCTCGTCCACGAAGCGCTCACTGGCGATCACGGCCGCGCCCGACCCGTCCGACGTGGGCGAGCACTGGAGCTTGGTGAGCGGTTCATAGACCGTCCGGGACGCGAGGATTTCTTCGAGGCTGTACTCGTCCTGGAACTGCGCATACGGATTGTTCACCGAATGCCTGTGGTTCTTGCGCCCGATTTTCGCGAACTGCTCGGCCGTCGTCCCGTACTTGGACATGTGCTCGCGCCCGGCCGCGCCGAACATGTACGGAGCGATGGGCTCCCCGGCCCACTCGAAGAGCGGGAAAAGCTCCTTGAGGTGGTTGAGCATGGGCTGCTCGCGATCCTCAAAGGTAGAGCCCAAGGACCCTTTCTGCATCTTCTCGAACCCGAGCGCCAGAACACAGTCCGCGACACCGGCCTTAACGGCCTGCCGGGCAAGGAAAAGCGCGGTGGAACCGGTGGAACAGTTGTTGTTGACATTGATCACGGGAATCCCGGTGATCCCGAGTTCGTAGACGGCCCGCTGCCCCGACGTCGACTCGCCGTAGACGTACCCGACGTAGGCCTGCTGGATCTGGTCATAGGAGACCCCGGCGTCCGCGAGCGCCTTACTCCCGGACTCCCGCGCCATGTCGGGATAGTCCCACTCCCGGCTGCCGGGCTTCTCGAACTTGGTCATGCCCACGCCGACGACGAACGTCCGGTTGCTCATCCACGCCCTCCCTCATCCGCCCGCGACGCTAGCCCGCCCCCAAGAAACAGTCAAGCCTGTATGTTTCCACTGGTCCGCGGGCATGCCGGCCGGGGTGTGGTGACAAAAACCGGCAGGGCTGTATGTTTCTGGGAGAGTCCTCCGGAGGTGCGCCATGTCCGAGCCGCAGATGAACACCGGACGCCTCGGCGTCTGGAGCGACCCGTTCGAGTTCAAGGTCGAGCGGGATCGCGCCGTCGCCTACGCCGAGGCGACCAACGATCCGAACCCGCGCTACCTGGACGGGACGATGGCGCCGCCGGTGTTCGCCATCGTCCCGGTGTTCGACGGCATGATCGCGCCGCTGTTCGAGGTCGTCCCCGACAGCCTGATCCCGTTCGTCGTCCACGGCGAGCAGGACATGGTGTTCCACCGGCCGATCGAGCCCGGCATGACGCTGGTGTCGCGGGCGAAGGTGACGGGGTTCGCGTCCAAGTCGTCCGGCACGACGGTCGCGGTGAAGCTGGAGAGCCGCACCGACGGCGGCGACCTCGTCAACGAGCAGTGGATGGTCTCGTTCTTCCGCGGCTTCCAGGCGGGCGAGACGGTCGGCGAACTGGCGCCCGCCCACCGCTTCCCCGAGGACCTGCGCGCCGCCGCGCCGCTCGCCGAGGTCGTCCAGCATGTGGACGACGACCAGACGTTCCGCTACGCCGAGGCGTCCGGCGACCCCATGCCCATCCACCTGGACGACGAGTTCGCCCGCTCCGCCGGCCTGCCCGGCATCATCGCCCACGGCCTGTGCACGATGGCGTTCACGTCCCGCGCGGTGATCGAGTCGGCGGCCGACGGCGACCCGTCCCGCCTGCGCCGCCTCGCCGTCCGCTTCTCCCGCCCCGTCCTCCCCGGCCAGGATGTCACCACCCGCATCTGGCGCCGGGACACCACCACCCTCGCCTTCGAATCCACCTCCACCACCGGCGACGTCGTCATCAAGGACGGCCTGGCCGAACTCACCCCCTGATCCCCCGCGCAGGGCGCGGCAGGCCCACCCCGCCGCGCCCATCCGTCACGTCCGAGTGAGGACGTCGACGACAGCCGCCGCGTCACCGTCGAAGTAGTGGGTCGGCTGTTCGGAGTGCGTTTTCTGGCTCATCCTCGGTTCCCGGTGAAGGACGGCTCGGTGGTCGGCACCGTCCAGCCTTCGGCGGGGAAGCCGGGTGCGCGGGTGGGTGGGGACGACCGGGGGGTCGACGCCTTGTCAGGGCTGTCTCGGGTGTCGTGGCGAGGGCTGCGTCAGATGGCTCTGACCTGCGTCAACGCTGTCAGATTACGGGGACATCTGTCCGAAAGAGTCCGTCGGACAAGCTGACAACACGATCTTGTTGTGCGTTCACCGATCGCTCCGTGAAAGTGGGTTTTGCTGCGGGCAACGGCCGTGGCGATCCGCGCTCGGGAGGATTGATGAAGGTTCGCGTTTTCGGGGCTGCGCTTGCTGCGGTTGGTCTGGTGCCTTGTCTGGTCGGTGGTTCTGGGGCTTCGGCGGCTCAGGTCGCCGGGGTTCGGGCTTTGCCGGCGGTGGACATGGAGGCGACGGTCAAGGCGGCGCAGATTGATCCGCGGCGGGCGGACGACACGCTCACGCCGGGGGCCAAGGCCAGTGTGCTTCTTGTTGAGCGGGCGCTGGCTTCTCGGCGGTTGCTCGACGCGAAGTGGGTGGACGGGTATTTCGGTACCACCACGGTCGCCGCTTATGCGAAGTATCAGAGGTCGCTCGGGCTTTCGGGGCTTGCCGCCAATGGGCTGCCCGGGAAAGCGTCGCTTGGTCGGCTCGGGAGTGGGCGGTTCACGGTCGCGCACGTCATCGAGCCGGGACGGCGGGTTTCCGTGGACGGGTTCGTCGTCAACGCCCGGACGCGGAGCATGCTGGCCGAGGCGGAGCGGCTGGCCGGGCGGAATCTTGTTCTTGATCAGGGGTCTTACAACCCCGGTGGGGATCCCACTTCTGCGGGCACCCATGACGGCGGCGGTGTCATCGACGTCTCGGTCAAGGGGATGAGCGCCGCCATCCGCACCTCGGTCGCCCGTGTGCTGCGGCGGGTCGGGTTCGCCGCCTGGGTGCGTTCGCCTCAGCAGGGCGACTGGCCCTGGCATATCCATGCCGCCGCCATTAACGACACTGATCTTTCGCCGCAGGCTCAGCACCAGATCGGCGACTACTACCTCGGGCTCAACGGGCTCGCTAATCGGCGTCCGGACGACGGGCCGAAGGTGCCCATCGTGACGTGGGAGGAATACCGGCGTCGCTGAGCCGTCCAAAAAGACAACACCAAAAGGAGAACGGCATGAAGACGCTCAACAAGGTCGCCGCCGTGGCGACCGCCGCGTTCGCGCTCGGCGGGACGGTCGTCGCCTTCGCGTCGCCCGCCTCGGCGGCGGGGCGCAACGGTGTGTGTGACAGCGGCGAGTTCTGCTACTACTACAACAGCGACAACAAGGGGTCGGTGTCGGACTTCACCGGGTCCGTCGCCGACTACGGGGCTTCGCAGCCTTCCTGCTATGACTTCAAGGGCGCGGGTGCCGGTAAGGGCATCTGCGTGAAGAACCACGCCGCGTCGGTGTGGAACCGCAGTAGCAAGACCGTCCGGGTCTACTACAACAGCAACTACGGCGGCACGTACCAGGACTTCAAGGCCGGCGCCAAGGGGAACCTGAAGGCCGGGCTCAAGAACCAGAACGCCTCGCACCAGTTCGCCCCGGCGTCGCGCACGAACATGTCGTACGCGCTCTACAAGACCAGCGGCGGACACATCAGCTGCGGCTTCGACGGCTACTCCAGCACTCCCGGACGGCACGAGGGCATCGACATCGCCCGCCGCGTCGGCTCGAACGTGTACGCGCTGGTCAGCGGCCAGGTCATCTATGTCGCGCGCGGGCGCACCGGCAGCGGCGGGCTGTCCACGATCGCCGTCTACAACGCCTCGCTGAAGAAGACGGTGATCTACCTGCACTCCGCTCCGCTGTCCTCGCTGCGGACGGGTCAGAACATCGCGCGCGGCCAGCTCATCGCGCAGGAGTCGTGGCGCGGCGTCTCCAGCAGCGGCGCGGGCCACACGCACGTGGAAATGCGGATCGGACGGCAGACGCACGCGGCCAAGAGCGTCGGCGACCCGCATCTGGACAACCCGAACCCGACGTCGTTCTGGCAGTCCCAGGGCTACAACGTCCGCTGACGCGTCGCGGCCTGGAGAAAAGGACACCTGTGTCGAGAATTCGGCGGATCAGCGCGGTGACCGTCGCGGCGGCGCTCGGCGGGACGGCGTTCGTCGCCGCGTCGTCGCCCGCCCTGGCGGCGGGCCGCAACGGCGTGTGCGACAGCGGTGAGTTCTGTTACTACTACAACAGCGACAACAAGGGGTCGCTGTCGGACTTCACCGGGTCGGTCGCCGACTACGGCGCTTCGCAGCCCTCGTGTTACGACTTCAAAAGCGCGGGAGCCGGCAAGGGCGTCTGCGTGAAGAACCACGCCGCGTCGGTGTGGAACCGTACCGGTAAGACGGCGCGGGTCTACTTCAACAGCAATTACGGCGGCCGGTACCAGGATTTCAAGGCCGGAACCAAGGGCAACCTGAACTCGGGCCTGAAGAACCAGAACGCCTCGCACCAGCTCCTGAGTTCTACGCCGCCGAGCCAGTGCAAGACCGACGGCACGAACAGCAAGCTGCCCACGACCATCCTCGTGTACCGGGTGTCCGCCGGACGCGTGGACCGGGTGGACTTCAAGACCTACGTCAAGAACGTCCTGCCCAACGAATGGAAGGCGGGCTGGCCGCAGGAGTCGCTGAAGGCCGGGGCGATGGCCGTCAAGAGCTACGCCTGGTACTGGGCGCTGCACTCCACGCGCAGAACGTCGTGGAACCAGTGCTTCGACGTCTTCGACACCACGTCGAGCCAGGTCTACAAGCCCGGCTCCGCGCAGCAGCGGACGAGCGCCGCCGTGGACGCGACCTGGCGCACTCGGATGACCCGGGACGGGAAGATCCTCCACGCCCAGTACTGCTCGACCACGACGGCGTGCGGCGCGTGGACCGACGGGAACTGGATGTCGCAGTACGGCTCGCGTGACAAGGCCAACGCGGGCTGGACGTACGCGCGGATCCTCAAGGCTTACTACCGAGGAATCGCTCTGTCGTAACGAACGGTTCCCCGCCGTCTCCCGGACGGCGGGGAATCACGTCACCGGACGACGAGCTGGAAAGTCACCGGACGGCTCCCCGGGAACGCCACCTTCCCCGACGCGTCCACCATCTTGAACCGGACGTAGCAGAGCCCCGGCTTCCTCGGCGTGAGGACGTCGGTGCGGATGTCGACCATCTTTCCGGGCGCGGTGTCCTTCACCGGCACGTCGGAAATGGTCTGGCACTGGTCGGCCCGCTGCGGGACGCCGAGGCGCCGCAGCGAATAGTTCCGCCACGGAACGGTCCCGGAGTTCTTGAACCGCCACACCTTGATCAGGCTCCGGCCGCCGGGGACGGGCGTGCAGTCGGGCAGCGTGATGTCGGCGATGAACGTCGCCGCGTCGCCCCGGTGCGTCGGCGGGGCCAGGGGCGGGCTGGACGCGTGCACCGGGCAGTCGGCCGCCGACAGCGCCGCCTGCGACGGGTCGGCCGACGGCCCGCGCCCGGACCCGGCACCCCGGCTCAGGACGGCCGCGCCGAGGACCACCGCGCCCACGGCGCCCGCCGCGAGCGCGACCGTGACGGCGCGCGGCGGACGCGAACGTCCCGGCGCGGGGCCGCCCACCGCGATCTCGGCGGGCGGCTCGGGTGCGGTAACCGGGGTTTCGTCGTCCGATTGCGGCGCGGCGGAGGGAACGGTCTGAAGGCCCGCCGCGCGGACCGTGCGGTTCGCCGCCTCCCAGCGTTCGCGGTATTCGGCCGGGTCCGCGCCGCACGCCTTGACGAACTCGACGGTCGTCCCCCAGCTCGGGAGCCGGTTGCCCTTGGTCGCCTCGTGCAGCGTCGTGTGGGAGATCGCCCCGGAACGTCCGGACATCTCGCGAAAAGACGGGTTGCCGACCGAGGCACGGAGATCGCTCAAGGCTGCCGCGAAGTCACCGATCGTCTCCGCGCGTGCACGCATGTCGCCCACCGGACGAAGTTAACAGCAACCCGCGCGGACGAGGAACGCCTCCCGCGAGGTGTGTGTTCTGTGTCACGTTTAGTGGGTATAAGGGATGAATCACCCCTCGTGTGGTGCGGCGTCACCACCCCCCGTCGAGGAGGACGGATGTCCGAATCCTCCCTATCTGCCGACAACCTCGAACTCCACGGCGCCGACCTGGCACTGGTCGTCATCGTCGCCGGAGTCGCCCTGCTCGCCCTCGCCGTCGCCGCCGTCCTCGTCCGCGAGGTCCTCGCGGCCGGCCAGGGGACCGAGAAGATGCGCGAGATAGCGAGAGCCGTCCAGGAGGGCGCGCTCGCCTACCTCCAGCGCCAGTTCCGCACGGTCGCCGTGTTCGTCGTGCTCATCCCGTTCGCGCTGCTCCTGCTCCCGGCCGACGGCACGGGCGAACGGATCGGACGGTCCGTCTTCTTCGTCGTCGGCGCCCTGTTCTCGGCCGCCACCGGCTTCCTCGGCATGTGGCTCGCCGTGCGCGGCAACGTCAGGGTCGCGGCGGCGGCGCGCGATGAGCAGCAAGGGGAGCGCGCCGCACTCCGCATCGCGTTCCGCACCGGCGGCGTCGCCGGGATGTGCACGGTCGGGCTCGGGCTGTTCGGCGCGGCCGTCGTCGTCCTCGCCTACCGGGGCGACGCCCCGAAGGTCCTGGAGGGCTTCGGGTTCGGCGCAGCGCTGCTCGCCATGTTCATGCGGGTCGGCGGCGGCATCTTCACCAAGGCCGCCGACGTCGGCGCGGACCTGGTCGGCAAGGTCGAGCAGGGCATCCCCGAGGACGATCCGCGCAACGCCGCCACCATCGCCGACAACGTGGGCGACAACGTCGGCGACTGCGCGGGCATGGCCGCCGACTTGTTCGAGTCGTACGCGGTGATGCTCGTCGCCGCGCTGATCCTCGGTGTCGCGGCGTTCGGTACGCAGGGACTCGTTTTCCCGCTGCTCGTACCGATGATCGGTGTCGTGACGGCCGTGATCGGCATCCTCGCCGTCGCCCCCCGCGCCAAGGACCGGACGGGCATGACGGCCATCAACCGCGGCTTCTTCGTATCCGCGATCGTCTCAGCGGTCCTCGTGGCGGTGGCCGCGTTCGCCTACCTGCCGTCGTCGTTCGCGGAGCTCAAAGGCGTGACCGACCCGCACGTCCGCGCCCTGGACCACGACCCCCGCTGGATCGCGCTCGGCGCCGTGCTCATCGGGATCGTCCTCGCGAGCGTCATCCAGCTCCTCACCGGCTACTTCACCGAGACGAGCCGCAAACCCGTCAAAGAGGTCGCGAACAGCTCCCGCACCGGCCCGGCGACGGTCGTCCTGGCCGGGATCTCGCTCGGTCTGGAGTCCGCCGTCTACACCGCGCTGGTGATCGGCGCGGCCGTCTACGGGGCGTTCCTGCTGGGCTTCGGGAACACGACGGTGGCGCTGTTCGCCGTCGCGATGGCCGGGACGGGCCTGCTCACCACCGTCGGCGTGATCGTGTCGATGGACGCGTTCGGTCCCGTGTCCGACAACGCGCAGGGCATCGCGGAGATGTCCGGCGACGTCACCGGCGAGGCGGCGGCGGTGCTCGAACGCCTCGACGCCGTCGGCAACACGACCAAGGCGATCACCAAGGGCATCGCGATCGCCACGGCCGTCCTCGCCGCGACCGCGCTGTTCGGATCGTTCCGCACGACGGTCGTGGACGCCCTCGGCGGCGCGAGCACCGACGCCAAGGACGCGCTCGGCCCGTTCGCGTCGTTCAGCCTGTCCATCGACAGCCCGAACGTCCTGGTCGGCCTCATCGTGGGCGGGGCCGTGGTGTTCCTGTTCGCGGGCCTCGCCATCGCGGCGGTCGGACGGGCCGCCGGACGCGTCGTCGTCGAGGTCCGCGAGCAGTTCCGCACCAAGCCCGGCATCATGGACGGCACCGAGAAGCCCGACTACGACCGCGTCGTGGACATCTGCACCCGCGACGCCCAGCGCGAACTCGCCACCCCCGGCCTGCTCGCGATCCTCACCCCGATCGCGGTCGGGTTCGCCCTCGGCTACGCGCCGCTCGGCGCGTTCCTCGGCGGCGCGATCGGCGTCGGCGTGCTCATGGCCGTGTTCCTCGCCAACTCCGGCGGGGCCTGGGACAACGCCAAGAAGCTGGTCGAGCAGGGCGCGCACGGCGGCAAGGGCGGCGACGCGCACGCCGCGACCGTCATCGGCGACACGGTCGGCGACCCGTTCAAGGACACGGCCGGCCCGGCGATCAACCCGCTGATCAAGGTGATGAACCTGGTCGCGCTGCTGATCGCGGACGCCGTCGTCACCCATGCCGGGAACCCGTGGCTGCGGACCGGGATCGCGGTGGCGGCGCTCGCGGTGGTGGTCGCGGCGGTTGTCGTCTCCAAGCGGCGCGCGGACCCGATCGCGGCCGGCTGAGCGGCGCGTGCCCCGCCCGGATCCCGCCCCCGGGCGGGGCACGCGCGGGCCGCCCGTACGCTGGGGGCACCCCAGCGGAGGAGGCGCCCGGTGAGCGGCGGAAAGTCCACGATGTCCGGCCCCAAGGGCTTCACGATCGCCCTGGTCGGGATGCTCGGCATCATTCTCGTGCTGTTCGGGCTCGCGGCCCTGGTGGCGCCGTGACGTCCACCCTGCTCGTCCTGCGGCACGCCAAGGCCGTGGACGGCGGGGACATGCCCGACGCGGCCCGGCCGCTGGCCCCGCGCGGACGCGCCGACGCGGCGGCGGCCGGCGACTGGCTGCGCGCGAACGGGCTCGTCCCGGGCGCCGCGCTGTGCTCCACGGCCGTCCGCACCCGCGAGACGCTGGACGCGCTGGCGATCGACACGGCCGTCGACTACGAGCCGCTGATCTACGACAACGACGCGTCCGTCCTGGCCCGGCTGGTCCGCGAGGCCGACGCGCCGGAGACGCTGCTGCTCGTGGGGCACAACCCGTCCGTGCAGCAGCTCGTGTTCGACCTGGCGGGCGAAGGCCCGTCCACCTACCCGACCTGCACGCTCGCCGTGATCACGTTCGGCACCGGCTGGCCGGACGCGTGGCCCGGCACCGGCACGCTGAAGACCGTCCGGACGGCCTAGAACGCTCAGGACGTCCGCAGCGCCGCGCCGATCAGCTCGGTCGCGTCGTCGCGCAGCTCCCGCAGGGCGTGCCGCGTGCCCGACACCTGGACGAGCGCGTGCTGGAGCGGCGTCAGCTCGTCGCGCGGCGTGCCGCCCTCGACCTCGGCGCGGCGGCGGCGGGCGAGGCCGGACAGGTGGTCGTCCAGGTCGGCGAACTCCTCGTCCAGCCGGACTTTGGGCGAGACGTTCACGTTGTCGTGCTCGTCCAGGATCGACGCGGCCTCGTCCAGCTCGTCGGCGAGCCGGTCCAGGATCTCCGGGATCGGCCCGGAATCGACGCTCTCCTCCCGTGACATCCGGCCGACCGCGATGAGGTGGTCGCGGATCCGGTAGGCGGTCCGCGCGACGCCGCGCAGCTCCTCGACCAGCTCGGTGTCGGGCACCCGCTCGTCGTCCAGCCGCCGCCGCGTGTCCGCGACGGACTCGATGGCCTTCTCCGCCGCGCGCAATGTGTCGGACGCGACCGATCCCGCGCCGTCGCGCACCACCGCAGACGTCGCCCGGACGAGATCGGCCTGCGTGCTCAGCACTTTCGCCACCTGGACGGGCATCCGCTCGTTGAACCCCGGCGGCCACAGCAGCCGGACGGCGAGGAACACGAGCACGCACCCGCCGAGCGTCAGCGTGATCCGCTCGGCGGCGACCGTCCAGTCCGACGGGGTCGAGAAGCTGAGCAGCATCATCGCCAGCGGCGTCCCGAACAGGCCCCAGAACGTGAAGTTCACGCGGCGCAGGCTGAACCCGACGGCCGCGAACGCGAACACGACGAACGCCGCGCCGAGCTGGTCGGGCGCGACGGCGAGGAGCACGGCCGCGATCGCCGAGCCGGCGACCGAGCCGCCGACGCGCTGGAGCAGGTTCGTGACCGTCTCGCCGTAGGTGGTGCGGACGCCGTTCATGACCGTCAGCGTCAGCCACTGCCCGTGCTTGAGGTGCAGCGCGGCCGTCAGCGCCATCGCGACGGCCACCGCGACGGCGACCCGCGTCATCTGCCGGAAGCCCGGCGAGCGGGTGCGCAGCGCGCTGCCCGCGCGGTCCAGGACGGCGGCGGGGGAGATCAGCGGGAGCCGGGGCGGGCCGACGCCGACGCGGACGCCGCCCGCCGTGATCCGCCGCGCCGACTCGACGTTCCCGATGATCCGGTCGACCGAGCCGCGGATCTGGGAGACGAGCGCGGCGGCGACCATGTCCTCGTCGCCGGCGAGGCTCGCGCGGCGGATCTCGTCCGTCCGCCGGACGAGCCGCCGCACCGCCGGGGAGCCCTCCGCGCCGAGCGGGAACTCCCCGCCGGACCGGACGGCCCCGCCGATCAGCCGCAGCCGCGCGGCGAGCGCGAGGATCGCGACGCGCGCCTCCAGCTCCCAGTCGCGTCCGGGCGGACGGCGTTCGGCGGCGTCGATGAGCGTCCGCAGCGCGACGGTCTCGTGCATGATGCGGCCGAGCGCGTCCACCAGCCGTTCCGGACGGGACGGCCCGTCGCCGATCGCGTAGTGCCCGAGCGTCGTGCGGGCGTTGCCGAGCGCTTCGCGGGCGGTGCGGCGGCGGTCGTCCCACGCCTTGGCGCGGGCGACGTCGGCGAGGTCGGACCGGACGGCGTCCAGCGCCCGCGTGTCGTGGTCCCCGATGTCGGCCGCGACGGTGTCCAGCGCGGCGGCGACGGCCTCGGCCGCCGCGCCGAGCGCCGTCCGCAGCGGTTTCAGCCGCCGCGCGGGCCACGGCGAGAGCAGCAGCAGCGCCACCCACACGCCGCCGATCAGCTCCACGACCCCGTTCAGCACGATGTGCGTGCCGGGCGGACGGACGGCCGTGAGCAGCACCGTCAGCGCCGCCGTCTCCCCGATCCACCGGACGGTGCTGCCGAGCGCCACGACCACCGGCACGACCGCCGCCGCCACCCACGGATGCCCGGCGAGGTTCCCGCCGACCGTCGCGCCGACCGCGACGATCAGCGCCGCGCCGAACAGGTTCTTGGCCTGCTTGCCGTAGGGGCCCTCGGGGCCGCGCAGCGCCACCAGGTAGGCGCCCTGGGCGAGGACGGAGCCGAGCGCGGCCCGTCCGGTCAGCGCGCCCGCGACCAGCGGCGCCGCCATCGCGAACGCGACGGTCGGCCCGTAGAAGAACGCCGCGCCGCCCTCGAAGCGCGCGTACGCCTCCCGCACACGCTGGAGCACGCTCGGTTCACCCCCGGTCCGGGACGTACCCGGAAACCGGCGGAACGATCTTTCAGTGGCCCGCGGGACGCGCCGCGTCGTCGGCGGCGTCGGCCGCCTCGACCTCTTCGCGGGAGATGCCGAGCAGGAACAGGATCGTGTCGAGGTAGGGCACGTTGACGGCCGTGTCGGCGGCCCGCCGGACGACCGGCTTGGCGTTGTAGGCGATGCCGAGCCCGGCCGCCTGGAGCATGTCGAGGTCGTTGGCGCCGTCCCCGATCGCGACGGTCTGGGCGATCGGCACGCCTGCGTCGCGCGCGAACCGTTCCAGCGCCGCCGCCTTGCCCGCCCGGTCGATCACGGGGCCGACGACGCGGCCGGTGAGCTTCCCGTTCTCGATCTCCAGCGTGTTGGCGGCCGAGTAGTCGATGCCGAGATCGTCCACGAGCGCGTCGGTGACCTGGGTGAACCCGCCGCTGACGATCGCGAACTCGTAGTCGAGGCGCTTCAGCGTCCGGACGAGCGTCCGCGCGCCCGCCGCGAGCTGGATCTTGTCGCGGACCTCGTCGATCGCGGCGGCGTCCAGCCCGGCCAGCAGCGCGACGCGCTCGCGCAGGGAGCCCTCGAAGTCCAGCTCGCCGCGCATCGCGGCCTCGGTGACCTTGGCGACCTCGGGCAGGCAGCCCGCGTGCTCGGCCAGCAGCTCGATGACCTCGCCCTGGATGAGGGTCGAGTCGACGTCCATGACGATCAGCCGCTTGGCGCGCCGGAACAGCCCGCCGTGCTGGACGGCGACGTCGACCCGCTGCTCCACGGCCTCCTGCGCCAGCTCGGCGCGCAGCCGGTCCGGGTCGGCGCCCGAGACGTGCATCTCGATGCAGGTCACCGGATAGTGCGCGAGCCGGTCGATGCGGTCGATGTTGGCGCCGCTGGCGGCGATGCGTCCCGCGATGCCCGCCATCGCGGCGGGCTTCAGCGGGGCGCCGAGGACGGTCACGTGCAGCCGGCCGCGTCCGCGCGGGAAGCCCTTGTCGCGCCCGGTGGACACCTCGACCTCCATGTCGAGGTCGGACGCCACGCGCTCGGCGGCGTTCCAGACCCGTCCGATGTCGGTCCCGCGGGCGTAGGAGACCAGCACGCCGAGGACGAGACGGCCGCGGATGACGACCTGTTCCACGTCCACGACCGTGATCGGGAAGTCGGCGAGGGTGGCGAAGAGGCGCGACGTCACTCCGGGGCGGTCGCGGCCGGTGAGCGTGATCAGCAGCGTGCGCCGCTCTGATGCGTTCATGGCGATCTCCACGTTACCGGCCGCGGGGGACCGTCCGCGCAGCGTGTCCACCATGCGGACGCCCTCAGGGCAGGAGCAGATTCGCGTCCCCGAACTCGTGGAACAGGTAACGCTCGGTGAGCGCCGCGTCGTAGACCCTGTCCAGCAGGGCGTCTCCGGCGATGGCGCGCAGCATCCGCAGGTGCGACGAGCGGGGTTCGTGGAGCCCGGTGAGCAGGCCGTCCACGATGCGGACACCGGAATCGGGCGTGACGAGATGCCTGGTCCACCCGGAACGGGCGCGCACGTGCCCGTCGGTCCCGGCCGTCTCCAGGGCGCGGACGACCGTCGTCCCGACCGCGATGACCCGTCCGCCCCGCGCCCGGACGTGCTCGACCAGCGCGGCCGTCGCCGCCGGGACCTCGTACGGCTCGGCGTAGGGCGGCTCGTGCGCCTCGGGGGACGCGACCCCGGTGTGCAGGGTCAGCGGTGCGATGAGCACGCCGCGTGACACCAGCCGGGTGACGATCTCGGGCGTGAACGCGCGGGCCGCGCTCGGCATCTCGGCGCTGCCCGCGCCCCGGTCCAGGGCGAACGCGGTCTGGTAGGCGCTGATGGGCCACTCGCCGTCCACGTACGGGTAGGCGATCGGTACGCCGTGGCGTCGCAGGTAGGGGATGACGTCGGTGGTCAGGCGCGCCTCCCAGAGCCGTGGGGTGCGTCGTCTCAGCAGGGTGAGCGTCGCGCCGCCGGGCATCGGGATCCACTCGCCGGGGGTGCCGCCCCCGTACGGGACGCTGGACGTGCCGCGCTGGCAGCGCAGCTCCACCAGCCACGCTCCGTCACCGTCATCGGGTGCCGGGGTCGAGAAGTGGACCGTCAGGCGGTCGAGCCGGACGGCCGCCGGAAGCGTGGGTGAGACATTCACCACAAGGAGGTCGGAGGGCCGGAGCAGGTCCGGCAGATCGGTGAACGCGTGGTGGGTCACCGCCCGTCCGGAACGCCGTCCGACGAGCAGCCGGACGCCGTCGCGTCCCACGCCGCGCGCCTCGGGCGGTTCGTGCGCCTCCAGGGCGCCGGGCAGGGCGAAGGTGTCGGTCGTCATGAGGTCTCCAGTCGTCGCGCCGCGATCACCGCGGCGCCGGTTGCAGGGGAAGCCGACCGTCGCCGGGTCACGGTCTCGCCCGCAGGTCGGCGGCGCTGTACCGGCCGCTCGGCAGCCGCCCGGCGACCAGCCGCAGCAGGGCCGCCGCCGCGTGGCCGGGGGACGGCGCGGCGTCCGCGTCCTCGCCCGCCGCGCGCAGCATCGCCGTGTTCATCTCGCCCGGGTCGGCCCACCACACGCGCAGGCCGGGCTCCTCGACCGCGAGCACGGCCGAGAGCTGGTCGAGCGCCGCCTTCGTCGCGCCGTAGCCGCCCCAGCCCGGATACGCCGCGCCCGCCGCGTCCGAGGTGATGTTCAGGACGGCCCCCGACCGCGTGCGCAGCGCGGGCAGCACCGCCTGGACGAGCGCGAGCGGCGCCAGCACGTTCGTCGCGAACGCGTCCGCGAGGTCGTCCACCGGCTGGTCGGCGAGCGCGGGGAGCGGGACGGTCCCGAGCGTGCCCGCGTTGTTGACGAGCAGGTCGAGCCCGCCCGCCACCGCCGCCGCCAGCTCCGCGCGGTGCCCGGCGGACGCGACGTCGCCCGCGATCGCCTCGGCGCCCAGCTCGGCCGCCGCCGTCTCCAGGGCGTCCGCGCCGCGCGCGTCCAGCACCAGCCGCCAGCCGTCGCGCGCCAGTTCCTGCGCCAGCGCCAGGCCGAGTCCGCGCGAGGCGCCCGTGATGAGTGCGGTCCGTTGTGTCATGTCCTCGACGCTAGAAATCCGTGACCGTTTCCCGCATCGGCCGTCCGAGCCCCGTCTCGTCTGCCCTTGGTCGTAGGACCTGCGGACCACCCGGCGCCGGACACCGCGCAGCGAGTACGGTCGTTACCGAGGGGCATGGAGGGGGGCGTGATGGCCGAGCGGGACGCGAACGCGACGCTGCACGCCGTCAGTTCCGCCGTCCTCGCGGTGACGAGCCACCTCTCGGTGCACGAGGTGCTCCAGGTGATCGTCCGGGCCGCCGCGCGGCTGCTGGACGCCCGCTACGCCGCGCTCGGCGTGCCCGACGACGAGGGCTCGTTCGCCGAGTTCGTCGTCGCGGGGATCAGCGCCGAGCAGTGGGAGGCGATCGGCCCGCTGCCGCGCCAGCACGGGATGCTCGCCGCGATGCTCCGGGACGAGACCCCGCGCCGCCTCACCGACATCCGCGCCGCGCCCGAGTTCGAGGGCTGGCCGGTGGCGCATCCCGTCCTGAAGGACTTCCTCGGCGTCCGCATCACCGACGGCGCGGACGTCCTCGGCATCATCTTCCTGGCGAACAAGACCGGCGGCGGCGGGTTCACCGCGGCCGACGAGGAACTGCTCACGCTGTTCGCCGCCCACGCCGCCATCGCGATGTCGAACGCGCGGCTGTACGAGCGCAACCGCGAGCTGACCGTCGTCGCCGAGCGCAACCGGCTGGCGCGCGAACTGCACGACGCCGTCGCGCAGAAGCTGTTCTCGCTCCGGCTGACCGCCCGCGCCGCCGCGGCCCTCGCCCCCCGCGACCCGGCCCGGTCGGCGGCCGAGCTGGCGCGGGTGGAGGAACTGGCGGGCGAGGCGCTGGCGGAGCTGCGCGCGGTGATCTTCGAGCTGCGGCCCGCCGACCTCGCGGACGGGCTCGTCCCGTCGCTGCGCAAGCACGTGGACGTCCTGGACCGGGTCAGCGACGCGTCCGTCCGGTACGCGGGCGCCACGGCCGTCGCGCTGACCGAGGAGCGCGAGACGGTCGTGTTCCGGATCGTCCAGGAGGCGCTCTACAACGCGCTGCGGCACGCGGGCCCGGAGACGGTCGAGGTCCGGCTGGACGCGACCGGCGGCGTCCTGAACCTGGAGGTCGCCGACGACGGGACGGGCTTCGACCCCGCCACCGAGACCGGCGGCAAGAACGGCGGCGGCCTCGGCCTCGCGTCGATGACCGAACGCGCCGCGTCGGTCGGCGGCGCGCTGAGGATCGACGCGACGCCGGGGAAGGGCACGGTCGTCCGGCTGGAGGTGCCGCTGTGAGTTCGGCCGACCCCGTTGTGATCCGCGTGCTGATCGCCGATGATCATCCTGTGGTGCGCCAGGGACTGCGGACGTTCCTCGGCGTCCAGGAGGACATCGAGGTCGTCGGCGAGGCCGCGGACGGCGTGTCGGCGGTGACGCTGGCCGAATCCCTGAAGCCCGATATCGTGCTGCTGGACCTCAAGATGCCGGGCGCCGACGGACTCGCCGCGCTGACGGAGCTGCGGGCTCGGGGGGTTCGGGCACGGGTGCTCGTCCTCACGAGCGTGACGGAGCGAGGGCACGTGCTGCCCGCCGTACGGGCGGGTGCCGCCGGGTACCTCTACAAGGACGTCGACCCGATGGCGCTCGTCCAGGCGATCCGGGCCGTCCACGACGGGCACGTCCTGTTCGCGCCCGACGCCGCCGAGGCGATGCTCGGCGGCGGGCCGGACGACGACCGCGGCCTGGCCGCGCTGACCGAACGGGAGCGGGAGGTGCTCGTGTGCATTGCGCAGGGCGGGTCCAACCGGGAGATCGCACGCACGCTCGTGGTCTCGGAGAAGACGGTCAAGACCCACGTCAGTAATCTGCTCATGAAATTGGGAGTGCAGGATCGGACGCAGGCGGCTTTGTACGCGGTCCGTCATGGGCTCGCCGGCGACTGATACAACAACTTCCCTGACAGGATCGTCATCGAAATCGGTATGAACGTAGCAATCAGATACGCAGCAGGCAGCGACATCGGCTGCAGCCGGGAGAACAACGAGGACTCCGGCTATGCCGGCGCGCGGTTGATCGCGGTCGCCGACGGCATGGGCGGGTACGCGGGCGGCGAGGTGGCCAGTTCCACCGTCATCGGTTCGCTGCGCTCGCTCGACACCGACGCCCCGGCGGATGACCTCGTCGGGAGCCTCGGCCGCGCCGTGGCCGAGGCGAACGAGAAGCTGCGCATCGTGCGCGAGGAGCGCCCCGACCTCAGCCGGATGGGCACGACGCTGACCGCGATGCTCTGGGCCGGGACGTCCGTCGCGCTCGCCCACATCGGCGACTCGCGCGGCTACCTCCTGCGCGACGGCGAGCTGTTCCAGATCACGCAGGACCACACGATGGACGAGCTGCTGAAGGCCGAGGCCGAGCAGTCCGGCGGCACGGCCGACCCGGCGGAGACGTCGCGGCTGTCGCACGTCCTGTACCGCGTGCTGGACGGCCGCGACGACCGCGAGCCCGACCTGCGGCTGCGCGAGGCCCGGCTCGGCGACCGGTACCTGCTGTGCTCCGACGGCCTCAGCGGCCCGGTGGACGCCCAGACGATCTACGAAGTGCTGACGGCCGAGGCCGAGCCCGCGGGCGCCGTCCGGCGGCTCATCGAGATCGCCCGCGACAACGGCGGCCCCGACAACATCACCGGCGTGGTCGCCGACGTGGTCGAGGCCGACCACCTCACCGAGCACTCGGGCCCCGCCACCGTCGGCGCCGCAGCGCAGGCCTGAGCCGCCCGCACGAGCGCCCGCACGAACGCGCGTGCGGGCCGTTCCCCCTGTGACGTTCCGCACCGGTCGAGACGCCTCCCGGTGCGGCCCTCCCCGCGCACACCCGGACGCCAACGGGCCTCCGGAGTGACGGCGCCGGGTCCCGGGACGAACGAGAACAGTGGGCGAACATCGCCCACGACCGACGCGTTTGTCCTAGTGTGGTCCCCCGGACGAGGCGGTCTCGGGGGAGATAACAGTCTGATCGCGGATTTTTCCCTGGGGTTGACCTCTGCCGGGACCAAACCGATATACGGGTCACTGGACTCATGTCATCGAGGCGGAGGATGCGTTGGGGGGAGTGCCCGGGGCGACCGTGCGCGCCCGCGCGTCCGGCGGCGGTTTCGGCCGTGTCCTCGACTCCGCGCGGCACGGCCCGAAAGGGACGGCGCTGCGCGTCGCGGTGATGGCGCTCGCCGCCGTCGGCGTGGCATGCGTCCACCGCGTCAACGACCCCGGCGTGCTCTGCCCCCTGCGGGCGATCACGGGGATTCCCTGCCCCCTGTGCGGCGGCACCACGGTGTTCATCGAGCTGGGCTCGGGCCGTCCGGTCCCGGCCCTGCTCGCGAGCCCCGTGGCGTTCGCGGGCGCCGTCGGCCTCGCCGTCGCGCCGCTCGGGGCGGGAGTCCGGTGGTGGGCACTCCGGCCGGGGACCCGCGCGTGGATTCTCGGCGCGGCCCTCGCGGCGTCGGAGCTGTGGCAGCTCGCCCGGCTCGGGCTGCTGCGGATCTGAGGCCGTCGTCGGCGGAAAACCGGCCGGGCTCGCGGAGCCTTTCCGGCTCGGCGAACGTCACACCGACCACAGGGTCGAAACGACTAAGGAGCAAGTGTGGGCAACCCCTACGACCCGTACGGGCAGCAGCAGCCGGGATACGGCCAGCAGCCCCCGGCCCAGCCGGGGTACGGGCAGCAGCCCGGGTACGGCCAGCAGCCGCCGCAGCAGCCGGGATACGGCCAGCAGCCGCCCCCGCCCGGGTACGGCCAGCAGCCCCCGCCGCAGCCCGGCTACGGCCAGCCGCCGGCGCCCCAGCCGGGCTACGGGCAGCCGCCCGCGCAGCCGGGCTACGGCCAGGACGTCCATCACCACCACTACGGCTCGACGGGCCAGCTCGCCGAATGGGGCAGCCGGGTCGGCGCGACGTTCATCGACGGTCTCATCGTCGGTGCGCCGGTCGGCATCGTCTACTTCATCGGCAGCCTGCTGACCGCGAGCGGCAGCAGCGGCGCCGCCGTCCTCGGCCTGCTGATCGTCCTGATCGCGTTCGTCGGCTACGCCGCCGGAATGCTCTGGCTGATCTACCAGGAGGGCACGACGGGCCAGACCATCGGCAAGCGCCAGATGGGCATCCGGGTCGTCAGCGCGCAGACCGGCCAGGTGCTCGGCTTCGGCGGCGCGTTCGTCCGGCGGCTCGCGCACATCGCCGACGGCTTCGCCTGCTACGTCGGCTTCCTCTGGCCGCTGTGGGACGACCGCAAGCAGACCTTCGCCGACAAGATCTGCAACACGCTGGTCGTCCGGGCCTGAGAACCGGAAGACGAACGGGGCGTCCGGCCGGGCGCCCCGTTTCGCGTTTCTACGGGACGGGGTCGAAAGCGCTGTTGCACGCCGCCACGAGAGCGCGCCGCACGGCCCCGTCCAGCAGCCGCAAAGCCTGCTCGCGGCGGTGCACCGCGTCGGAGGTGAGCCCGCGCGCCTCCATCCGCCGGGCCAGCGCGACGACCCGGGACAGCCGTCCGGCGAGGGCGGCGACGCGGTGCGCGCGGGCCGGGTAGCCGGGCGCCAGCGGATGGCCCTGCTGCACCGGGTCGCGCAGGTCGGCGAGGGCGTCGGCGACCTGCGGCGGGACGCCGTCGACGTCGTCCACGGCGAGCAGCGCCTCGGTCGCGTCCCGCATCGCGAGCGTGAGGTGCCGGTCGGCCTCGGCGAGGGACGGGACGTCCGGCGGATCGGGCGCGGCGTCGTACGGTTCCCAGCGGACCCCCACGTAGGACGAGCCGCGCCGGTCCTCGGCCGGGACGAGCCCGATGGCGCGTTCCCCGAGCGTCGCGACGACCGCCGCGCCCGCGTCCACGGCCCGCGCGTTGAACGCGGGCGGGCCGGTCAGCCCGAGCGGGTCGCCCGGCGCGGGCAGCGCGAGCCGCAGCCCGGTCAGCCCGCCGACGCGCAGGTCGCCGAGGCCGCGCCGCAGCGGCGCCTCGGCGGGGGCGGTGCCGAGGAGCTGCGGCCCGGAGCCGCGCTCGACGGCGTCCACGGCCTCGTCCAGGCCGACGTTGCCCGTCAGCCAGGCGTTGCCCCACGCGACCAGGGCGATGGCTGCCTCGTTCATGCCGTCCCCAAACAATCCCCTATGGGCATGCGAACCACCATAAGCGTTCGGATCGCCTGACCCACTCGATAGCGTGAGGGGCAAACCGGTCCGCGGGAAGACCTTCCCGCGCGATCGCATAAGTTCACTCCGGGGGTCGATCACTCCTGTGAGGCGAGATTGGGGACTGGGCGCACGATGGCCGGCGAGGTACTGGAACTCAGCGGAGTCGGGGTCAGGCGCGACGGAGCGGATCTCCTGCGCGACGTCTCGTGGTCGGTGGACGAGGGCGAGCGGTGGGTGATCCTCGGCCCGAACGGCGCGGGGAAGACCACACTGCTCCAGGTGGCGGGCTCGCTGCTGTACCCGACCTCGGGCGATGTGGACATCCTGGGCGAGCGGCTGGGCCGGACGGACGTCTTCGAGCTGCGTCCGCGCATCGGGCTGGCGTCGGCGGCGGTGGCCGAGCGCGTGCCGCCGGGCGAGACCGTCCTGGACCTGGTGGTGACGGCGTCGTACGCGATCCTCGGCCGCTGGCGCGAGGAGTACGAGTCGGCCGACCTCGCGCGCGCCACCGCCCTGCTGGACGCCCTCGGCGCCGCCGGCCTGGCCGATCGCCGGTTCGGGACGCTGTCGGAGGGCGAGCGCAAGCGCGTGCAGATCGCGCGGGCGCTCATGCCGGACCCGGAGCTGCTGCTGCTGGACGAGCCCGCCGCGGGCCTGGACCTCGGCGGCCGGGAGGACCTCGTCCGGCGGCTCGGCGTGCTGGCCGACGACCCGTCCGCGCCGACGACCGTGCTCGTCACCCACCATCTTGAAGAAGTGCCCGCCGGGGTCACACATGCCTTGCTTCTCCGTAAGGGCGAGATCCAGGCGCAGGGCAAGGTGGACGAGGTGTTCACCCCCGAGCACCTGTCCGAATGCTTCGGTTTGTCCCTTGTGGTGGAGCGGCACGACGGCCGCTGGGCCGCACGCGCCGCCCGGTGACCTTCTCGGCGGCGGCGCCCCGACCTACCATCCAGGGGTGCTCCTCGCGCTGATCGTCCTCGCCGTCGCGTGCCCCGTCCTCTACCTCGCCGCGGCGGTCCGGGTCGTGCCGGAGGCCGCGGCGGACGTCGTCGAGCGCCTCGGCCGCCACCACCGCACGCTCGCGCCGGGCGCCCGGCTGGTGTTCGCGCCGTTCGACCGGGTGCGGGCCCGCGTCGACCTGCGCGAACGCGTGCTGCCGTTCCCGGCCCGTCCGATCGCGACGGCGGAGAACCTGCTCGTCCACGTCGAGACGGTCGTCCGGTACGAGGTCGCCGACGCGCGGGCCGCGACCTACGCCGTCGCCGAACTGCACAGCGCGATCAGCGAGGTCGTCGTGACGGCGCTGCGCGCGGCGGTCGGGACGCGCGAGCTGGAGCAGGTCGCGCCGTCCCGCGCCGTCATCGGCGACGAGGTGCTCGCCGCGCTCGAAGGCCCCGCCGGACGCTGGGGCCTGCGGCTGCGCGCGGTCGAGCTGAAGGCCGTCGACCCGCCCGCCGGGCTCCGCGACGCCATCGAGGACGAGGCGCGCGCCGAGCACGAGAAGCGGGCCCGGATCCTGCGCGCCGAGGGCGAGCGGCAGGCCGCCATCCTCGCCGCCGACGGCGACCGGACCGCGACGGCCCTGCGGGCGGGCGGCGTCGTCCCGGGGTGACCCCGCCCGCCGCCCGGCTCCCCGCCTTCTCTACGCTCTTGGACCGTGGACGTGCTGGACGCGGTCGCGGTCTTCGCGGCGGGCATCGCCGCCGGGGGCATCAACACCGTCGTCGGCTCCGGCTCGCTGATCACCTTCCCGACGCTCGTCGCGCTCGGCTTTCCGCCCGTCGTCGCGAACGTCTCCAACAACATCGGGCTCGTGCCCGGCTCGGTGACCGGCGCGTACGGGTACCGGCGCGAGCTGCGCGGCCAGCGGGACCGGCTGCTGCGGCTCGGCTCGGCGTCCCTGCTCGGCGCGCTCATCGGCGGGACGCTGCTGCTCGCGCTGCCCGCCGGGGCGTTCCAGGTCATCGTTCCGGCGCTGATCGTGGTCGCGCTCGTGCTCGTGGTCGTCCAGCCCCGGCTCCAGAAGTGGCTCGTCGCCCGCCGGGACGGGGCGCCCCTGCACGGCGGCCCCTGGCTGTGGGCGTCGATCCTGCTCGCGGGCGTCTACGGCGGCTACTTCGGCGCCGCGCAGGGCATCATCCTCATCGCCGTGCTCGGCATCGCGCTGGACGACGAGATCCAGCGCGTCAACGCGGCGAAGAACGTCCTGTCGGCGGTGGTGAACGGGTCGGCGGCCGTCCTGTTCACCGGCCTGTGGCTGTTCTCCGACACGCGCATCGACTGGCTCGCCGTGCTGCTCATCGCGCTCGGCGCGACGCTCGGCGGCCTGCTCGGCGCACGCGTCGGCCGCCGCATCCCGCCGCCGCTGCTCCGCGCGGTGATCGTCGTCGTCGGGCTCGCGGCGCTCGCGAAGTTCCTGCTCTAGGGCAGCGGGCGGACCTGCACGACGCCATTGTCCAGCACGCGGGTCTCGAACGCGGGCTGCCGTCCGGTCGCGGGACCGTGCACGACCGCGCCGTCGTCCACCCGGAACGTGCTGCCGTGCCACGGGCAGACGACGCACAGCTCGTCGTCCCGGTCGTACACGATGCGGCCCTGGTGCAGCGGCCCGCCGAGGTGGCTGCACCGGTCGGTGAGGACGTGGATGTCGTCGTGGATGCGCAGCACGAACAGCGAGATGTAGCCGAGCCGCCGCGACACCGGCGCCCCGGGCGGCAGGTCGTCCAGCGAGCACAGGTCGTGCCAGCCGAGCGGCACGAGATGCTGCACCGGGTCGGCGTGGCTGACGCCCGCCGCCTGCCGGTACGCCAGATGGCCGCCGAGGTAGGCGCCGCCGAGCACGGCCGTGAGCCCGGCGAACCCGAGCGCCCGTCCGACGGCGTCCCGGCCGCGCAGCCGCGCGACGAGCGACGCCGCGTACAGCACGGTCGCGGTGGACGTCCCGAACGCGTGGACGAGCCCCGTCCGCTGCTGCTCGCGGTGCAGCGACGACCAGTCGGCGAGTCCCGCGAGCGCGGTCGGGACCGCCCCGGCGAGCCCGGCGGCGACGAGCGTCCCGGCCGCCCGCCGGTTGCCGGGCAGCAGGTCGAGCACGCCCGCCGACAGCCAGCACCCGATCGGCAGGTCCGTCATCGGCGCGTGCGCCGGATGTCCGAACGGCACCCCGTTCAGCAGATCCCGCAGCGGCCCGGCCGGCAGCACCCGCCGCGCGACGGACTGGACCGCCTCGACCACCGGGTCGAGCCGCTCCGCGCGCTCCATGCTCTCGGCGACGTCGGTCGGCCGCGCCCCCCGGCTCGGCCGGGCGACCCGCCGGAAGATGTTGCTCGCCCGTCGGTTCATGTCCCTCCTCGGGTGTGGCGCCGCTCTCGACACTATCCGCCGCTCCCCGAGGCGGCCACTCGGGGATCGGGCTCCTACCGCACGCCGCCGGTGCGAAACCCGGTGGTCACGCGACCGGCTCGACGGTGACGGGGACGCCGTTGAGGACGGCCGTGCCGGAGAGGGGGTCGATCTCGCGTTCGTCGGTGAGGGCGTTGACGCTGACGCCGGGGTCGGCGCTCGCGACGCGGGTCCGGGTGCCGGGACGGTCGTGGCCCCAGCCGTGCGGGAGGCTGACGACGCCGGGCATCAGGCGGTCGGTCGGCTCGGCGACGGCCTCGACGGTCCCGGTGCGGGCGGTGACGCGGACGCGGGCGCCCGCGGTGACGCCGAGGCGCCCGGCGTCGGCGGTGCTGAGCTGGAGCGTGCACGTGTTGGAGCCGCCGGTCAGTTCCGGGACGTTGTGCAGCCAGCTGTTGTTGGAGCGCAGGTGGCGGCGGCCGATGAGGACGAGCCCGGGATCGGCCGGGGCAGCGTCCAGGGCGGCGCGGAGCCGTCCGGTGTCGGCGGCGAACGCGGGCGGGCACAGCTCGATGCGGCCGGACGCGGTGCAGAGCACTTCGTCCAGGCGCGGTTCGAGCGCGCCGAGGTCGATGCCGTGCGGGTGCTCGTCGCGCAGCCGGGCGAGGGTGAGGCCGGACGGGTCGTCGCCGAAGCCGTCCCCGTACGGGCCGAGGCGCAGCATCATGTCGAGCCGCTGTTCGGTGCGGGTGCCGTCGGTGAGGGCCTTGCGGAGTTCGCCGGGGTCGCGGCCGTGGACGGGCGAGCCGGGCAGCGCGACGGCCTTCCGCAGCGTGTCCGCGATGATCATCTCGTCCAGGTCGCCGGGCGCGGCGTCCAGCCCGGACGCGGTCACGGCGAGCCGGGCGAGGATCGCGGCCTCGCTGGGCCGCCCGGCGGGCGCCGGGACGACCGGCGGCGAGTACCGCGCGTAGTTGCGGACGGCGAGGCCGAGCAGCGCGACGTCGTAGTGCGGCGTCTGCCGGGGCCGGGGCGGCGGCAGGACGACGTGCGCGTGCCGCGTCGTCTCGTTCAGGTAGGGGTCGACGCTGACCATGAGGTCGAGCGTGGCGAGCGCCCGGTCCAGCCGCGCGGCGTTCGGCGCGGACAGGGCGGGGTTCCCGCCGATCGTGATCAGCGCGCGGACGCGGCCCTCGCCGGGCGTCTCGATCTCGTCGGCGAGGGTCGCGACGGGCAGTTCGCCCATCGTCTCGGGGAGCCGCCGGACGCGGCTGTGCCAGCGGCCGGTCGCGAACGGCCGGCGGGGACGGTGGACGGACCGGTGCGCGGGCCGCGCGAACATCGCGCCGCCGGGACGGTCGAGGTTGCCGGTGACGATGTTGAGGACGTCCACGAGCCAACTGCTGAGCGTCCCGAACGCCTGGACGGTCGTGCCGAGCCGCCCGTAGACGGCGGCGCGCGGCGCGGCGGCGAGCGCGCGGGCCAGGCGCCGCGTCGTCGCGGGCTCGACGCCGGTGACGCGCGCGACGCGTTCGGGCGTGAGGTCGTGCACGAGCGCGCGGACGTCGTCCAGCCCGTTGAGCCGGTCGAGCAGGGCGGCGGGCGGGGCGACGAGATCCTCGGCGAACAGGACCTGGACGAGCGCGGCGAGCAGGAACGCGTCCGCGCCGGGCCGCAGGAAGACGTGCTCGTCGGCGAGGTCGGCGGTGCGGGTGCGGCGCGGGTCGACGACGGTGACCGTCCCGCCGCGTTCGCGGACCGCGCGCAGCCGCTTCGGGAAGTCGGGCGCCGAGCACAGGCTGCCGTTGGACTCCAGCGGGTTCGCGCCGAACATCAGCAGGTGGCCGGTGCGGTCCAGGTCGGGGACGGGGATCGCGGCGGGGTCGCCGAACAGGTGGCCGGAGCTGACGTGCTTCGGCATCTGGTCGGCGGTGGACGCGGTGTAGACGTTGCGGGTGCGCAGCGCCTTGACGACGGCGGGCGCGTACAGCGGCCCGGCGATGGAGTGGGCGGCGGGGTTGCCGATGTAGACGGCCACTGCATCGTTCCCGTAGCGGTCGATGACGTCCCGCAGCCGGGTGTGGACGTGCCGGAACGCCTCGTCCCAGCCCGTCTCGGCGTGGCCGTCGGCGCCGCGCAGCAGGGGCGCGTCGAGACGGTCGGGGTCGGCGTCGAGGCGGCCGAGGGACGCGCCCTTCGGGCAGAGGAAGCCTCGGCTGAACGGGTCGTCGGGATCGCCGCGGACCTCGGTGATGACGTCGTCCTCGATGCGCAGCCGGAGCCCGCAGACGGCCTCGCACAGGGGACAGGTTCGGAAGGCGGTACGGCTCGCCATGAGATGCGCTCCAGGATGCTTTCCAGGGGTGGTCACCCCATGATGCCCGCGCGGACGGTGGTGGTACGGTCCGATCGCGGCCGAACGCTGAGGAGAACACCGTGGTCATCCAGGGACACCGGGCGTCGGCCGCGGCCGTCGCGGCGCTCGCGCTGCTGGCGCTCGCCGCGTGCGGCGGGAACGAGGAGCCGGCCGGGGCGGGGACGCCGCCGCCCGCGTCGTCGAAGGCTCCGCGCGTGACGCCGTCCGCGCCGGTCAAAGAGCCGATTCTGCTGGCCTTCGGCGGGGACACGCATTTCGAGGGCCAATTGCGGTCGCGGCTGGCGTCGCCGGGAACGGCGCTCGGCCCGGTGGCGAGACTGCTGCGCGCCGCTGATTTCGCGATGGTCAACCTGGAGACGTCGATCACGACGCGCGGCACTCCGGCGCCGGGCAAGGAGTTCACGTTCCGCGCGCCGCCGTCGGCTTTCACGGCGCTGCGCGCGGCCGGGGTGGACGTGGCGTCGATGGCCAACAACCACGGCATGGACTTCGGCGAGGTCGGTCTTCAGGATTCGCTGCGCGCCATCAGGACGAGCAAATTCCCGACGGTGGGCATCGGAAAGGACGCCGACGCGGCCTACCGTCCTTATCGCGTCACCGTGAAGGGCAACCGCCTGGCGGTCATCGGCGCGACGCAGGTCCTGGACGACCAGTTGATCGAAGCCTGGACGGCGACGGACGCGAAAGGCGGCCTGGCCTCCGCCAAAGACGAGCCGCGCATGGTCGAGGCCGTCCGCGAGGCCCGCAGGACGTCCGACATCGTGATCGTCCACCTGCACTGGGGCCAGGAGTTGAAGAACTGCCCGCTCCCGCGTCAGCAGGAGTTGGCGAAGAAACTCGTGGCGGCGGGCGCGGACGTCGTGGTGGGCGGGCACGCGCACGTCCCGCTCGGCGGCGGCTACCTGGACGGGAAATACGTCCACTACGGCATGGGCAATTTCGTGTTCTCGTCCGCGAACGGCCAGACGGCGAACTCGGGCGTCCTGTTCCTGCGCCTGGAGGGACGCAAGGTGACGGCCGCGAAATGGCGGCCCGCGCGCATCGCGAACGGCCTGCCGATCCCGCTGACCGGCGCGGCGGCGACGGCCGAGACGAACCGCTGGAACGGCCTGCGGGCCTGCACCGGCCTCACCGCCCGCCCCTAGTCAGGCGCGTGAGCGGGAGATCAGGTCCCGGTACCAGGTGAACGACCGCTTCGGGGTGCGGCGCTGCGTCGCGTAGTCGACGTGGACGAGCCCGAACCGAGCGTGGTATCCCGTCGCCCACTCGAAGTTGTCGAGCAGGGACCAGACGAAATAACCGCGCACGTCCGCACCGGCGTCCATCGCGTCCTGCACGGCCGCGATGTGCGAGGCCAGGAAGGCGATGCGGTCGGTGTCGGGCACCACGCCGGACGCGTCGGGCTCGTCGGGGAACGCCGCGCCGTTCTCGGTCACGACCAGCGGCGGCAGCGCGGCGCCGTACCGGGCGCGCAGGCCGACGAGCAGGGCGGTCAACTGGTCGGGGACGATCGGCCAGCCCGTCCCGGTGACGTCGTGGCCGGGCGCGTCCACCATGTCGAACGGCAGCGGCGAACCGGGACCGGGCGAGGTCAGCCAGGTCGGCTGGTAGTAGTTCACGCCGAGGAAGTCCAACGGCGCCGCAATGACCGCGAGGTCGTCGGCGCGGACCACGTCGTCCAGTCCGGGAACGTCGGGATACGAACCCGTCAGCACCGGATCGGTGAAGAGACGGTTCATGAACACGTCGAACGCCTCGGCGGCCCCGGCCGAGGACGCGTCCGCGGGCAGGGCGGGCGAATAGTGGTTCGCCAGACCGATCCGGGCCGCGCCGCGCTCACGCAGGACGCCCGTCGCGAGGCCGTGCCCCAGCAGTTGGTGGTGCGCGGTGGGCAGGGCGTCCATCATGAGCGTCCGGCCCGGCGCGTACATGCCGAGCGCGTAGCCGTAGGCCATCACGACGACGGGCTCGTTCAGCGTGATCCACGCGTCCACCCGGTCGCCGAGGCGGTCGGCGACGAGCGCGGCGTAGTCGGCGAACCGGGCGGCCGTGTCGCGGTTCATCCAGCCGCCCGCGTCCTCCAGCGGCTGCGGCAGGTCCCAGTGGTAGAGCGTCACGACGGGCGCGATGTCCTTGCCGAGCAGGCCGTCCACGAGCCGGTCGTAGAAGTCGAGCCCCGCCGGGTTGGCCGCGCCCGTCCCGGACGGCTGCACGCGCGGCCACGCGACGGAGAACCGGTAGGCGTCCACGCCGAGGGCGCCGAGGAGCCCGACGTCCTCGGCCCAGCGGTGGTAGTGATCACACGCGACGTCGCCGGTGTGGCCGTCGCGGACGCGGCCGGGCGTGTGCGCGAAGACGTCCCAGGTGGACGGCCCGCGTCCGTCCTCGTCCACCGCGCCCTCGATCTGGTACGCGGCGGTCGCGACACCCCACTGGAACGGCATGGGCCCCTCCTCAACGCGAAAGAGATTCGGATCCTAGCCGCGCTCCAGGGTGATCGGCCGTACGCGTCCCGTCGCGATTGGGTGACAATGGTCGGGTGACCGAGATCCGGACCCCCCTCCGCCGGCGGCCCGCCCAGCGCCGCAGCGCCGAACGCGTCCAGCGCATGCTCGACGCCTGCGCCGGGATCCTCGACGAGGACGGCTACGACGGCCTCACCACGACGAAGATCGCGCAGCGCGCCGACGTCGCGATCGGGTCGGTCTACCAGTTCTTCCCCGACAAGCGCGCCGTCGCCCAGGCCCTCGCGCTGCGCAACTTCGAGCAGTTCGGCGACCGCGTCGCCGAGCGCCTGGCCGCCGGCGCGTTCGCCGACTGGTCGGACTCGGTCGGCGCGATCATCGAGGTGTTCGTGGACATGCACCGCACAGTCCCGGGCTTCCGCGTCCTGCGGTTCGGCGACGTCGCGGACACGAACCTGCTGGACGCCGCCGCCGACAACAACTCGGTCGTCGCCGAGGGGCTGCGCGACCTGGTCGTCCGGACGTTCGCGCTCGCCGACACCCCCGCGCTGGCGCGGGCGCTCGCGGTCGCGGTGGAGGCGGGCGACGCGATCCTCAAGATGGCGTTCCGCCGCAACCCCGACGGCGATCCGGCGATCATCGCCGAGGCCGAGCGGCTGATCCACGGCTACCTGGCCGACCACATCGTGGAGGCGTGAGCGGAGCGGCCGGGGTTGTGCCACACTCCCCCAAACCCTCCGAAAGAAACAGGTGCGAGCGTTGGACGACGCGCAACTCCAGAGCCAGCAGCGGCTGCTGATCCGGCAGCGGATCCGGCTCATGGTGAACCAGTACGAGGTCCACACCGAGAACGCCGACGGAAGCGAGGGTCCCCTCCTCGCGTTCGCGCAGCAGAAGCGGCTGGCGTTCAAGGAGCAGGTCACGATCTACGCCGACGCCGAGAAGTCCCGGCCGCTGCTCGCCTTCAAGGCCCGCAAGCGCATCGACCTGGCGTCCGCGTACGACATCACGGACGCGTCCGGGCAGCCGATCGGCGTGTTCCGCAAGAACTTCAAGAAGTCGCTGGTGAAGTCCACCTGGCACCTGGAGCAGCCGGGGCTCGGCGAGACGACGGGCAGTGAGCGCAGCACGTTCGTCGCGGTCCTGCGGCGGCTGTGGAACTTCATTCCCTACGTCGAGAACCTGCCGTTCGCCTGGCCGTACCACTTCGACTTCACGGCCGGGGAGCAGGTCGTCTTCACGGTGGACAAGAAGTTCGGCTTCCGCGACCGCTACGTGGTCGAGATCAACGACCCCCGGCTGGACCGCCGGCTCGTGATCGCGCAGGCCGTGGCGCTGGACGCCCTCCAGTCCCGCTGACCGTCCGGCCGGGGCAGCGTCCGCCCCGGCACGGCCGTCAGGCCGGCGACGACCGGCGCCTCCGCTCGTGCGCGCCTCTCACGGGCTGCCCGAGACCGCGCTCGGACGCGACTCCTCCGGGACGGCCGGCACGGTCACGAACAGCCGGAAGCCGCCGCCCTCACCGGCGCCCGCGGTGACCGTCCCGCCCGCCGCGGCGACCCGCTCGGCGAGCCCGGACAGCCCGTTGCCCGGCGTGGGCGCGGCGGCGGCCCGTCCGTCGTCGGCGACCTCCAGCGTCGCGGCGCCGTCGGCGCGGCCGACCGTGATCGAGCAGTGCCGGGCGCCCGAGTGCCGGGCGACGTTCGTGGCCGCCTCCCGGACGGCCCAGCCGAACAGGGCGTCCACGGCGGCGGGCAGGTCGCCGTCGGGCACGTCCACGGTGGCCTCGACCGACGCGGCGGCCAGCACCGCCCGCGCCGACGCGATCTCCTCGCGCAGGCCGCGGGCGCGGTAGCCGGAGATCGTCCCGCGCACGTCGGCGAGCGCCTGCCGCGCCACGGAGCGGATGTCGTCCATCTCGGCGACGGTCCGGCCGGTGTCGCGCAGCGCGATCTCGCTCTTCAGGACGATCAGCGACAGGCTCTGCCCGAGCAGGTCGTGCAGGTCGCGCGCGATGCGCAGGCGCTCGTCGGCGGCGGCGAGCCGGGCGACCTCGCCGCGCGCCTCCTTGAGCTGGTGGACGAGCGTGCGCGAGTGCCGGAACGCGCCGAGCAGCATCCCGACCGAGAACGTCGTGATCGCCAGCGACGCCGTCTCGGACGTCCCGACGCCCGTCGCCGCGCCTTGGACGGCGAGCAGCGCGGCGCACCCGGCCGGGGCGAAGAACGCGCCGGGGGACGGCAGCGTCATGGTCGAGACGGTCGAGAGGTAGATCGGCAGCCCGATCCACATCGAGCCGAACGCGAACGGCAGCCCGGCCGTCAGCGCCGTCAGCGCGCCGAGCAGCGCCCAGGTGACCGGCGGGCACGGGTCGAGCCACGTCCGGCGGCTCGCGAGCGTCGCGACGTAGACCGCGACGAAGGCGGCGAGCGCGGTGAGGCCGAGGACGCGGCGGGCGCCGTCCTCGTGCGCGATGTCGGTGCCGGTCGGCACGAGGTAGAGCAGGCCGAGCGACCCCCACACCGAGCGCCGGAGCCGGCCGGGCGAGTCCGAATCGCCGAAGAAGGCGGAGCTGACGGTTTTCATCTGGCCCACACGGTAGCCGTAGCGCGCTTTACATGTTACGAAGGAATGTAAAGCGGTGGGCTCTCAACAGCCCTCCACCCCCCGAGGAGGCGTGCCCGTGAGTTCCTTCGACCTGTACTCCGTCCCCGTGCCGAACGACACCTGGAACGTACCGATGGCCGGCGACTCCCGCTTCACCTGGGAGTACGACGGCGGACGCGACCGGCTGCTGGACCTGTACCAGAAGGGCAAGGACAAGCAGTGGGACGCCCAGAAGCGCATCGACTGGGACCAGGAGGTCGATCCGAACAACGTCGCCGGCCTCCCGGACGAGTTCAACCCGCTCCTCGGCTCCGACATCTGGGCCAAGATGTCCGAGCGCGAGCAGGACGAGTTCGGCCACCACCAGGGGTCCTGGCTGTTCAGCCAGTTCCTGCACGGCGAGCAGGGGGCGCTGAACGTGTCCGCGCGGATCGTCCAGTCCGTCCCCGACCTGGACTCCAAGTTCTACGCCGCCACCCAGACGATGGACGAGGCGCGGCACGTCGAGCTGTACGCCAAGTTCGTCCACGAGAAGATCGGGATGTACTACCCGGTCAACCAGGACCTCGCGAAGCTGCTCTCCGAATCCCTGGAGGACAGCCGGTGGGACCTGCCCTACCTCGGCATGCAGGTCCTCATCGAGGGGCTCGCGCTGGCCGCGTTCGGCCTCTACCGCGACCTGGCGACCAACCCGCTCGTGAAGCAGCTCCTCGCCTACGTCATGCAGGACGAGGCCCGGCACGTCGCGTTCGGACGGCTCGCGCTCAAGGACTACTACGCCGAGCTGACCGAGAAGGAGCGGGCCGAGCGCGAGGAGTTCGTGGTCGAGGGCTGCTACCTGATGCGCGACCGGTTCACCGGGCGCGAGGTCTTCGAGACGCTGGGCATGCCCGTGCAGCAGTGCATGGAGTACGTCGACCAGTCGTCGGTGTTCCGGCTCTACCAGTCGCTGCTGTTCAGCCGGATCGTCCCGTGCGTGAAGGACGTCGGCCTGTGGGGCGACAAGGTGCAGGCCGCGTACGCCGACATGGGCGTCCTCGACAACGCCAAGGCCGACCTCGAAGCGCTCATGCGGCAGGACGAGGAGATCGCCGAAAAGGTCGATCAGGAACGCCATGCGCAGGAGTTGGCCGTCCGCCGGCAGGAGGTCGACGAGGCCATCGAGCTGGGCGCCGCCGGCTGATCATTTCGCCCGCGGGGCCGTGCCGGGACGCCGGTGCGGCCCCGTCGCCATTCCCGTGATCTTCCGGTGATAGTGATCATGGGTTTTCGGTAACGCGCGGGTACTGATCCACTCCATAGCGCTGAAAGGGCAGGTGATAAACCCCACAAAGAGCGTCCGCACGGTTGTGTCGCCGAGATTTCCACCTACGGTCGAGGACTTGTGTGCGGAACGCCGTGAGGAGGCGGTGCCCGCACCGGCCGGACGCCGGCCCGCGGCGACGCGGGCGAGCGCCCTTCGGGGGCTTGAAAAGGCGGGCGCGCCCACGGGGTCGTTTCCCCCGGCGGGCCGGCCCGCGCGGTGCTGCGCGCGTGTGCGCGCCACCGCGACCTTCCACGGCGGGAGACGGCGCGTGCGCCGCCCCGCCGGGCGTCCGGGGACCTGTCCCCGATCAAAGGACCTTTCGTGGGCCGACATCGCCCTGAACTCGATATCCGTCGCTCTCTCGCACGTCTTCCGCGCGGTGTCGCCGCCCGGATCGCCGCATCCGGGGCACGTCTGCGGACCGTCCTCATCGTCTCCGGCGCCGCCGTCGCGGTGCTCGCCGTGAGCGCCGGGACCGTCCTCGCCACCGGCGGCTCGGGCCCCCGGCCCGCCGCGGCGGCCCAGCCCACCGCAGCCCCCCTCGCCGACGCGCCGCGCGCCACACCGAGCGCCACGCCGACGCGGACCCGCAAGGCCCGTCCCGCCAAGCCGCTCGCGCAGAGCGTCCGGGACGAGAAGCCGAAGCCCAAGCCGAAGGTCCTCGACAGCGGCACCTGCGAGGCGTCCTTCTACGGCGAGGGCCAGATGACGGCCAGCGGCGAGCCGTTCGACCCGAGCGGGCTGACCGCCGCGCACAAGACGCTGCCGCTCGGCTCCAAGGTGCGGGTCACCAACCAGAACAACGGCAAGTCGGTGGTCGTCCGCATCAACGACCGCGGGCCGTTCGTCGCCGGACGCTGCCTGGACCTGTCGACGGGCGCGATGTCGGCCGTCGGCGGCATGGGCTCCGGGGTGATCCCCGTCCGCTACGAGGTGCTCTCGCGCGGCTGAGGCACCAGCAGCGCCGCGCGGCCCGGCTCCCTCGGCGCCGTGACGGCCGCGAACCGCTCCCGGAACCACTCGGTCAGCGCGGCGTCCAGCCGCACGGCCTCGGTGATCGGCGGCCGGGCCTCGGTGCCCGGCTCGGCCGCCAGCGCGTGGTCCATCGGGAACGTCACCGCCTCGGTGGCCGACGCGCCCGTCCGGACGAGCCGGTCCCGCAGGGCGGTGACCTCGCCGGGCGGGACGATCCGGTCCCGCGACCCGGCGACGAGCAGCAGCGGGACGTTCCGGTCCGCGACGTCCCGCGCGCGGGCGCCGAGGTCGAGCCGGCCGGCGAGGGCGGTGGCGCGCCGGTCCCACGTGCGGCGCCGTCCGGACCGGTTCTCCAGCGCCCGCGCCGAGCGGTGCGGGGACACGACCGGCGTCACCAGCGCGGCGGCGCTCACCGGGACGGTCCCGGCGGCGACCGTGAGCAGCGCCGCCGCCGCGCCCGTCGAGAAGCCGGTGAGGCCGACGGGGCCGTCCGGCACGCCGAGGTCGCTGCGCAGGTCGTCCAGGACGGCCGGGAGCCGCGCGACGGCGGTCTCGACGGCCGTCCCGTAGGACTCCATCGCCCGCGACTCCAGGAACGAGCCGGAGCCGAGGCCGTCGGGCGGCGCGTCGCTCGGCAGCTCCAGGTAGACGCGCCAGGTCGGGACGCCCGTCAGCGGCAGCGCGAGCGCCAGCGACACCGCCGAGCGCGGCGGGTCGAAGCCGGGCCAGCCGACGATCATGCGGGTCGGGCCGGCCGGGCGCGCGTCCACGGCCGTGGGCGGCAGGGCGAGATAGGCGACGCCCGCGGCGACGCCGTGGACGGGTCCCTCGATGTGCTCTCCGCTCATGACCTGCGTCAACTCCTGAAGCCGCGTCTCCCCGTCGCATGGTTCCAGCGGACGCGCCCGGCGGCGGGGTGAACCCGACCGTCCATGGCCGTCGCGTAAGGGAGCCGTCACCCTTGGTAACACGGCTTGCGCAACGCCGTCAGGGTTATGGCGCTTCTGCCCGGAAACCTCTCCGGCCGGTCATCGATAAAAGGGAACGAACGGGGCATTTTGTCCGTCTTAGTGAGTCGTGGGCGCTGCGGGGGCGCGCCCGTCCAACGTCACGGGGAAGGAGCGCGCCGGTGGACAAGAAGCGCGGTGCCGCCGCCGCAGGGCAGGCGTGGCAGATCTACAGCGAGACCCGCGAGGCCGGGGCGCCCGGGTTCGGGGAGCGGGCGCGGGCGGTGCCCCGGATGGTGAAGGCCGTCCTCAAGGGCGACTACAAGGGCCTGTCGATCGGGACGCTCGGGCTGCTCGCGCTCGGGATCGTCTACATCGTCTGGCCGCTCGACGCGATCCCCGAGGTGCTGCCCGTCGTGGGCCTGGCCGACGACGCGGGGGTCTTCCTCTGGCTACTCGCGATGCTCGTGCGGCACGCGGGCGACTTCGTGCGGTGGGAGCACAGCGGACGGCCGCGCGTCGTCCCCGGCGACGTCACCGACTGACGCCGCCCGGGGCCAGCTCCGCCGCGAACCGCTCGGCGATCGCGCGCATGGCGGGAACGACGGCGCCGAGCGCCTCGCCCGTCATGCGCGCGGACGGCCCCGACACCGACAGCGCCGCCGGGGCGGGCGCGCCCGGCAGCGGCACGGCGACGCAGCGGACGCCGATCTCCTGCTCCTCGTCGTCCAGCGCGTAACCGCGCTCGCGGGTCCTCGCCAGCTCCTCGATCAGCGCGTCCGGGTCGGTGAGCGTGCGCGGGGTGTTGGCGGGCATGCCGGTGCGGGCCAGGATCTCGCGGACGCGCGGCTCGTCCAACTGCGCCAGCAGCGCCTTGCCGACGCCCGTGCAGTGCGGCTTCACACGCCGTCCGACCTCGGTGAACATGCGCATCGAGTGCCGGGACGGGACCTGCGCGACGTACACGACCGCGTCGCCCTCCAGCACGGCCATGTTCGCCGTCTCGCCGACCTCGTCCACCAGCCGCGCCAGCGCCGGCCGCGCCCACGAGCCGAGCAGCCGTCCCGCGCCGTCGCCGAGCCTGATCAGCCGCGGCCCGAGCGCATACCGCTTCGACGGCTCCTGCCGCACGTACCCGAGGTTCACCAGCGTGCGCATCAGCCGGTAGATCGTGGGCATCGGAAGACCCGAGACCTCCGTCAGCTCCGACAGCGCGAGCTCGCCCCCCGCGTCCGCGAGGTGCTCCAGCAGCTCGAAGGCGCGCTCCAACGACCGGACGGCTTCCGCCACGGACGCCTCCTCTCTCGGGGCCTCGATGCCGATTCTACGGAGAACTGATTTCACTATGCGAAATGACCACGAAGGGTTACCGACCGGGGATCCTCGGTAATAACCACGACAGCCCGGTGCGCACCGCACCACCCCCCGGGGCGCTCGAACCGAGGGGAGGCGCACAGTGGACCCGGCCCGCGCAACCCTCGCAGCCCTGGCCGCCGCGGTCTTGGCCTTCCAGCCCGTCCCCGCCACCGCCGCCCCACGCCTCTGCACCGCGCCCGCCCCCCAGATTCCCCCCACGTGGCCCAACACCCTGACGCTGCTCCTGGACCTAGAGCCGGGCGACCTCTCCCCAGAGCTCCCGCCCACAGACGACGCAAGCGACCTACCGAACACCACCAACGACGGCCCACCCTCACCCGCCCCGCCCGCTGCGAACCCGCACGAGGCTGCGCCGCCCAAAGACGCAGGCCCTAGCCCGACGGCATGCCCGGCCAACTCTCCGTGCGTCGCAAGCGGCACCCCCCACCCAGGCGCGGCCGTGCCCCGCGAGGACGCGAGCGGCGCGCACGCCCCGCCGCACGCCGACGGCGAATGTCGCCCGACGACGGGCGCGGCGCCTAGCGACGCGGGCGGTCTCCCGCGCGCCGCGAGCAGCGGCCCGCGCCCGAATGCGGCCGTGCCGCGCGGCGACGCGTCCGGCTGGCCGCGTCCGCGCGAGGACGCGGGCGTCCCGGTGCACGCGGGCGGTGGGTGTCGCCCGGCGGCGGGCGCGGCGATTGGCGGCGCGGGCACTCTCCCGCGCGCCGCGAGCAGCGGGCCCCATCCGCGTGCGGCTGTGCCGCGCGGGGACGCGGGTGCGGTGACGCATGTCGGTGGCGGTGGGTCTCGTCCGGCGGCGTGCGCGGACGGCTCGCTGTGCGTTGCAGGCGGCGGCCCGCGCGCGGGTGTGGCCGTTCCGCGCGGGGACGCGGGCGCGGCTGTGCCGCGCGAAGGTGCGAGCGGCGCGCACGCCCTGCCGCACGCGGGCGGTGGGTCTCGGCCGTCGGCGGGCGCGGTGGCTGGTGAGGCGGGCGGTCTGCCGCGCGCTGCGAGTAGCGGGCCGCGTCCGCTTGAAGTTGTGCCGGGTGAGGGCGCGGACGTTGCGGGGGGTGCGGGCGGCGGGGCGGGTCCGCGCGAGGGGGCTGGCGGCGCGGGTGGGGCGGTGGGTCCGGCGGGGGGCGTGGACGGTGGGACGGGTGGGCTTCCGCGTGTTGCGGGTGGCCAGGGCTTGGCGGATGTCGGTGAAGGTGGGGCTGGGCCGCGTGAGGGTTTGGGGGAGTTGCCGCGGTCTGTGGGGGGTGGGGTGCCTCGGTTGCCCAAGGCCGCTCCTCGGGTGCCTGTTGTCGCTCCTTCGGTGCGTGGGGGTGGGCGGGGGGAGATGACGCTCACCGCGCAGGACGGGACGGGGAGTGGGCGTGACTGGGTCGTCGTGCTCGCCGCGTTCGTGCTCGCGGAGACGGCGATCTTGTGGGTGGGGGCGTGTCTCGGGGTCTGGCGGCGGCGCCGGGCGTTGCGGGACGAGTGACAGACGGCGTGGTGGTGAGGCCGGGGTCGTTGTCACGGGCGTGACAAACGTGTCCGCGTCGAATGTGGTCGTTGGCTAATATCGCTGTCCATTTACCTTCGGGTAGCTTCACATCGCACGGTCCCGCCGGTCAGCCGGGGCGAGCGTCGCCCGCCCGGCGTCAACCGCCGCACGTCCGCCGACGCGCGCAGCCTGATGCGCCCGTCCGGCCCATCCCCCGGGAGTTTGTTCCAATGGCACTGGGTTCGCTGCTTCCCGAACTCCGTCCCGGCGGCTCCGGCCGCACCCCGCTCATCGAGCGGGTCGCGCGCTGGGCCAGGGAGAAGCCGGATGCGCCCGCCTTCACGTTCGTGGACTACTCGCTCCGGCCGTCCGGCGCGCACCTCACGCTGAGCTGGAGCGAGACGGACCGGCGGGCGCGGGCGACGGCGGCGCGGCTGCGGCAGGTCGCCGAGCCCGGCGAGCGCGCGGCGCTGCTGCTCCCGCAGACGCTCGAATACATGATGACGATGCTCGGCGCGATGTACGCGCACGTCGTCGCGGTGCCGCTGTTCTCGCCGGACCTGCCGGGCCACGCCGAGCGGCTCATCGGCGCGTACACCGACGCCGAGCCCGCGGTGATCGTGACGACGCGGAACGCGCTGCCGCACGTCGAGAAGTTCCTCGCCGACCACGACGTCCCGCAGCCCCGGGAGATCGTGTTCGCCGAGGAGGTCGACCCGGACCTCGCCGGGACGTGGCGGGACGAGCCCGTCGGCTTCGACGACCTCGCCTATCTCCAGTACACGTCCGGGTCGACGCGGCGTCCGGCCGGGGTGGAGATCACGCACGGGAACGTCACCGCGAACGCCGCGCAGCTCTGGGCGGGGTGGGCGCCGGACCGGCCGGACCCCGAACTGGTGAGCTGGCTGCCGCTGTTCCACGACATGGGCCTCATCGCGACGATGGCGCTGCCGCTGGTGAACGGGAACCACGCGATCTACACCGATCCGGTGTCGTTCATCATGAACCCGATGCGGTGGATGGAGCTGATCGCGAGCCGTCCGGGCAAGAACGTCTATACGGCCGGGCCGAACTTCGCCTACGAGTACGTCGCGACGATGGCGAAGCCGAACAAGATCGCCGGGCTGGACCTGAGCGGGCTGACGACGTGCCTGAACGGCGCGGAGCCGATCCGTCCGTCCACGCTGCGGACGTTCGCGGACGCGCTGGCCCCCGCCGGGCTGCGGCCGGGCGCGCAGGCCCCCGGCTACGGGCTCGCCGAGGCGACGGTGTTCGTGTCGGCGGCGGCCGAGGACGCCCCGCCGCGCCTGATCACCGTGGACCGGGACAAGCTGACGCAGGGCGTGCTGGAGGAGTGCCCGGCGGACGCCCCGCACGCGAACACGCTGGTGTCCTGCGGCCGTCCGCACGGGCAGATCGTCGCGATCGTGGACCCCGAGACGCGCACCGAGCGCCCGGACGGCACCGTCGGCGAGATCTGGGTCCACGGACCGAACACCGCGCGCGGCTACTGGCGCAACTCCGAGCGCAGCCAGAGCACGTTCGGCGGCGAACTGGACGAGCCGGGCGAACTGCCCGCCGGGCCGTGGATGAAGACGGGCGACTACGGGGTCGTCCACGACGGCGAGCTGTACGTGACGGGCCGCATCAAGGACCTGATCATCGTGGACGGCCGCAACCACTACCCGCAGGACATCGAGGTGACGACGCAGGAGGCGCACCTGGCCGTCCGTCCGGAGTTCGTGGCGGCGTTCGCCGTCCCGGGGGACGAGACGGAGCGGCTCGTCGTCGTGGCCGAGCGCAACCGGCGCGTCCCGCTGGGCCGGCTGGACCTGGAAGAAGTCGAGTCGGCCGTCCGCGCGGCGATCAATGTGGAGCACGAGATGAGCGTTCACGAGTTCGTGCTCATCGAGCCGGGTGGGATCTCCCGGACGTCGAGTGGCAAGATCGCCAGAGCAGCGACGCGGCAGAGGTACCTTGACGGCGCGCTGCTGACGACGGCGGCACGGATCGCCTCCCGCGGCTAACTCTGGAGGATCATGCTTACGGGGCTGGGCCGGCTCCTGCACCGGCGGCGCTGGATCGGCCTCGTCGTGATCGTCGGCGGGATCCTGGTGGCGGGCTTCTGGGGCCTCGGCGTCCTGGCGAAGTTCAAGAACGGCGGCTACGACGACCCGAAATCGTCGTCGTCGCTCGTCACGAAACTGGGCTCGACGTATTTCGGGAGCACCAACCCCGACATCCTCATCCTCTACAGCAGCGGTTCGCGGACGGTCGACGACCCGGCCTACATGCGCGACGTCATCACGACCATCGCGCGACTGCCGAAGGACCGCGTGTCGTCCGAGGTGTCGTACTGGACGCTGGACGAGAAGAACGCCAAGAGCCTCGCGTCCGCGGACCGCCACTCGACCATCGTGTCGCTGATGATGGCGGGCAAGGACGACAAGACCAAGGCCGACAACTACCTCTGGGTCAAAGACCGGCTGGCGGCGCCCGGCCTGGACACGCATCTCGGCGGCGCGTTCCCGCTCGGCACCGAGTTCGGCGAGCAGGTCGTCGCGGACATCGTCCGGGCCGAGACGATCACCGCCCTTCCGCTGTTCCTGCTGCTCATCATGCTGTTCGGCGCGGTGGGGGCGTCCGTCCTGCCGTTGTTCGTCGCGTTGTTCTCGATGCTGGGCGGGCTCGCCGTCCTGCACGGGATCTCGTTCCTGACGGACGTCAACTCGATGGCGCTCGAAGTCGTCACGATGATGGGCGTCGGTCTCGCGATCGACTATTCGCTGTTCATCATCAGCCGCTATCGAGAGGAGTACGCCAAGGCCCTCGACGAGCACATGATCCCGCCCGGGAAACCGTGGAAGCAGTTCCCGACGCGCCGGGAGCGGCGGGCCAAGCGCAAGGCGTACAAGCGGGTCGTCACGCCGCTGCGCCAGGCCGCGCTGGGACGGACGATGGCCACCGCCGGACGGACGATCATCGTCTCCGGCATCACCGTCTCCGCCGCGCTCTCCGGCCTGCTGGTGTTCCCGCAGCTCTTCCTGCGGACGATCGGGCTCGCCGGGATCGCGACCGTCCTCGTCGCCGTCCTCGGCGCGACGCTGCTGCTGCCGACGCTGCTGGCGGTGTTCGGACGCGGCGTCGAGTGGATGCAGATGCCGTGGCGCCGCCGCCGCAGCCCGAAGGCGCAGGAGGACCGGTTCTGGTTCCGGCTCGGCACGAGCGTCATGAAGCACCCGCTGCCGTATTTCGCGGTCGTGCTGGTGGCGCTCGCGGTGATGGCCGGGCCGTTCCTGAACATCCGGTTCGGCGCGCTGGACGTCCGGCAGCTTCCCGAGGGCAGCACGACGCGGACCGTGGTGGAGAAGGTCCAGAAGGAATTCCCGAGCGGGTCCGCCGAGCCGATCGACGTGGTCGTGTCCGGCGACCTCATTCCGAAGGACTGGCGGCCGTCGCGGGCGGGCGACAACATCCCGCAGTATCTGGAGGAGTTCCGCGTCCGGCTGACGAAACTGCCCGGCGTGAACCAGGCCAAGTTCAGCGGCTATTCCGGGGACTACGGCGCGGTGCGGATCTCGGTCTACACCAAGTACGCGCCGATGGACGACCGGTCGTTCGACCTCGTCGCGAAAATCCGGGACATGACCGTCATGAAGAACGGCTACCCGATGCATCTGGACATCGGCGGCACGACGGCCATGCAGGCGGACCAGATGTCCAGCCTCATGCGCAGCCTGCCGAAAATGGCGGCCGTGGTCGGCGCCTCGACGTTCCTGCTGCTGTTCATGTTCTTCGGGTCGATCCTGCTGCCGCTCAAGGCGATCGTGATGAACGTCCTGTCGATCGGGGCGTCGTTCGGCGCGATCGTGTGGGGATTCCAGTACGGGCATCTGGCCGGCGTTCTGCATTTCACGCCGACCGACAGCGTCGAGGCGACCAGCATGATCCTGATCCTGGCCGTCGTGTTCGGGCTGTCGATGGACTATGAGGTCTTCCTCCTCAGCCGCATCCGGGAGGAATGGGACCACACGCACGACAACCGCGCCGCCGTCGCCCGGGGCATGCAGTACACCGGCGGGATCATCAGCAGCGCGGCCGTGCTGTTCCTGCTGGTCATCGGCGCGTTCGGGATGGCCGGGATCACGGTGGTGAAGCTCATCGGCGTCGGCATGTTCGTCGCGGTCGTGGTGGACGCGGCGCTCGTGCGGGCGCTGCTCGTCCCGGCGACGATGCGGTTCCTCGGCGCGGCGAACTGGTGGCTGCCCGGGTTCCTCGCGGGCCTGCACGCCAAGGTCGACCTGCGGGAGGTCAGCGACGCGGGCGGCGCCGGCCCCGCCGCCCCGCCGCCCCTGCCCGAGGACCAGCCGTTCTCCTACCGCGTCCAGTGGGCCGAGAGCGCCGAGACCCCGGTCACCACCAAGTCGATCTTCGCGAACGTCCCGGCGGCGAACCCCCCGGCCCCCGTCCCGGACTCGCCCACACCGCGCCCCCCGGCCGCCCGCACCTCCGACCCGCGCCCGACCGCGCCGAGTCCGGCTACACCGCGCCCGTCGGCCGCGCCCGCCCTCGAGCCGCGCTCGTCTGCGCCGCGCTCACCGAGCGTGCCGGGTCCCGACCCGCGCCCGGCCGCGCCGCGTCCGTCGGCCGTGCCGGGTCCCGAGCCGCGCCCGGCCGCGCCGGGTTCGGACGCGCGCCCGCCGGGTTCGGACGCGTCCATTCCGGAGGACGCGCCGCGGACGCCGCTGCGGGCGGCGCGGGGCGCGGACGAGCCGTGGCGGCCGTGGGCGGACGGTCCGCCGGAGCCGCGCCCGTCCCGAGCGTCCGGGGAGCGGCGCGAGATCGTCCCCAGCCCGACCGGCAGCGGCTGGGTCTGGCGGACCGTGCCCGACGACGAGTAGCGGTCAGCTCTCGGCGAGCGCGGCGAGCACCTGCTCGCCGTACTTGGCCAGCTTGTTCTCGCCGATGCCGCTGATCCCGCCCAGCTCGGCCAGGCTCGACGGGCGAACGGTCGCGATCTCGCGCAGCGTCGCGTCGTGGAAGACGACGTAGGCGGGCACGCCCTGCTCCTTCGCCGTCGCCCCCCGCCACGCGCGCAGGCGCTCGAAGAGCGGCTGCGCCTCGGCGGGCATCTCGACCGGCGCGCGGGACTTGGACGCCGACTTGGCCCGCGCGGGCTTCGTCCGTTCCGGCTCGCGCCGCATCGGGACCTTGCGGGCGCCGCGCAGCACCTCGGCGCTCGCGTCCGTCAGGATCAGCGACCCGTACATCGACTCCACCGCCACGAGACCCTGCGCCAGGAGCTGACGGACGACGGCGCGCCATTCGGTGTCGCGCAGGTCCGTGCCGATCCCGAAGACGCTCAGCTCGTCATGGCCGAACTGGTCGACCTTCGCGTTCTTCTTGCCGAGCAGGATGTCGATGATGTGGCCCGCGCCGAACTTCTGCCGCCGCTCCCGGTCCAGCCGGACGATCGTGGACAGCACCTTCTGCGCCGCGACCGTCCCGTCCCACGTCTCGGGCGGGGAGAGGCAGGTGTCGCAGTTGCCGCACGCCGCGCCGCCGGGCTGGCCGAAGTAGTTCAGCAGCTGCGTCCGGCGGCACTCGACCGTCTCGCACAGGGCGAGCATGGCGTCCAGGTGGCGGCTCAGCCGGCGGCGGTGCTCGGCGTCGCCCTCGGACGAGTCGATCATCTTCCGCAGGTTGACGACGTCGTTCAGCCCGTAGGCCAGCCACGCCGTCGAGGGCAGCCCGTCCCGGCCCGCGCGGCCCGTCTCCTGGTAGTAGCCCTCCACCGACTTCGGCAGGTCGAGATGGGCGACGAACCGGACGTCCGGCTTGTCGATCCCCATCCCGAACGCGATCGTCGCGACGACGACGAGCCCGTCCTCGCGCAGGAACCGCGCCTGGTGCGCCGCGCGGACCTGCGGGTCCAGCCCGGCGTGGTACGGGACGGCCTCGATCCCGTTCTCGGTGAGGAACGCCGCGTGCTTCTCCACCGAACTGCGCGACAGGCAGTAGACGATGCCCGCGTCGCCCGCGTGCTCCTCGCGCAGGAACGTCAGCAGTTGCCGCTTGGCGTCGGTCTTGGGCTCGATCCGGTACTGGATGTTCGGACGGTCGAAGCTCGCCACGAACGTCCGCGCGTCCTCCAGCCCGAGCCGCGTGGCGATCTCCGCGCGGGTGGCCTCGGTGGCGGTCGCGGTGAGCGCGATGCGCGGAATGTCCGGCCAGCGGGCGTGCAGCTCGGACAGCATGAGGTAGTCGGGACGGAAGTCGTGCCCCCACTGCGCCACGCAGTGCGCCTCGTCGATCGCGAACAGCGCCACGTCGATCTTGTCGAGGAGGTCGGCGGTGGCGGCGACGCGCAGCCGTTCCGGCGCGAGGTAGAGCAGGTCCAGCTCGCCCGCGAGCAGTTCGGCCTCGGTCATGCGGCGGTCGTCGGCGTCCTGCGCGGAGTTGAGGAACCCGGCCCGGACGCCGACGGCGCGCAGCGCGTCCACCTGGTCCTGCATGAGCGCGATGAGCGGCGAGATCACCACGCCCGTGCCGCGCCGGACGAGCGCCGGGATCTGGTAGCAGAGCGACTTGCCGCCGCCGGTCGGCATGAGGACCAGCGCGTCGCCGCCCGCCACGACGTGCTCGATGATCTCCGCCTGGCCGTCGCGGAACGTCTCGTACCCGAAGACGCGCCGCAGCGTCTCCAGAGCCGGGGTCTCTGTCGCGGGGGGCACCATCGCTCCATCGTACGAGCCGGGTGCGACGGTCGCGCCGGAACGCGTCAGAGCCCGGCCACCAGCTCGCCGGTGATCTCGTCCAGCGAACCGGCCACGAACGCGGCGCAGCCGAGCGCGTCGCCCGGCGGACGCTCCGGACGCGGCACCGCGATCACCGGCATCCCGGCGGCGTGCGCGGCGCGCAGCCCGGCGGCGGAGTCCTCGACGGCGAGGCATTCGGCGACGTCGGTGTCCATCTGCGCCGCCGCCGCGAGGTAGGGGTCGGGCGCGGGCCGGCCCCGGTCGACCTCCTCGGGCGCGACGGTCGCGAGGAACAGCCCCGCGATGCCGAGCCGGCCGAGCACCAGGTCGATGATCGAGCGCGGCGACGAGCTGGTCAGCCCGATCGCGAACCGCTCCGACAGCCGCCGGACGGCGTCCACCGCCCCCGGCAGCAGCGGCACCGACTCGGCGTACCGCTCGGTCATCCGGTCCACGACCTGGTAGGCGACGTCGTCCACGGACGCGCCCGGGACGAGCCTGCGCGCCAAATACTCGGCCCACTCGTCGGTGCTCATGTCCATGAGGCGACGTTCGGTCCCCGGCGGCCACGCGCCGTCGCGGTCGCGGACGTACTCCCGCCGGACGTCCGCCCAGACGGGCGCGGAGTCGACCAGCACCCCGTCCATGTCGAAGATCACGGCTCGTACGGTCACGGCTGCCTCCCTCGTACCAGGATGACCCCGCAGGTCATAACGGCGTGGCCGGGCGGAGGTCAAAACCTGGCAAGGCGGATCTCATCCGCCGTGATGACCCCGAGCCGCCGCGAATCCCATCGCAGAGGGATGCCGCCGGACGCCGCCGCCCGCGATCATCGGGAGCGTGCGGATACTAATCAAGATCGGAATCACGGCGGTCGCGCTGTGGGTCGCCACCGTGTTCATCGACGGCATCACGGTCCGCGGCGACGACACCGGCCGCAAGGCCCTCGCGCTCGTCGGGGTCGCGGTCGTCTTCGGCCTGGTCAACGCGATCATCAAGCCGATCGTCAAGACCCTCGGCTGCGCCTTCTACGTCCTGACGCTCGGCCTGTTCGGGCTCGTCGTCAACGGCCTGCTCATGCTGCTCACCAGCAAGCTCGCCGAACGGCTCGACCTGCCCTTCCACGTCGCCGGGTTCTGGCCCGCGTTCTGGGGCGCCATCGTCGTCGGGGTCGTCGGCTGGGCGCTGCACCTCGTCCTCGGGGACGACGACGACTGACGCGTCCTCCAGCAGCCCGCGGGCCGGCCGCTCGTGGCCTCGGCGGACGGCGGGGGTCTCCCCGTCGGTCCCGACGAGCACCCAGCGGCGGGTCCGCACCGCGCCCACCAGGAACTCCGTGTCGGTGATCTCGCCCGCGCCCGCGACGACCAGCGTGTCGGCCTCGGGCAGCGGGACGGCGCCGAGCGCGACCGGCGAGCCGCAGATCACGTCGGCCTCGGCCAGCAGCGTCCTGTGGTCGCCGACGCCGCCGAGCAGCCGGGCCAGCGCCTCGATCCGGCGCATGACGCGGGCCTGGTGCGCGGCGAGATCCTCGGCGCCGGGATCGGCGCCGCAGATCTCGCGGACGCGTTCGCGGGAGCGTTCCTCGGTCTCGCGGGCGCCCGTCAGTTCGGCTTCGTCCAGCGTCACGCGTTCGGTGACGGCGGCGTGCAGCCGGTCCAGTTCCTCTCGCGCGGACGTGACGCGTTCGTTCGCCGCCGCCGCCTCGCCGCGCGCCCGGTCGGCCGCGTCCGCCGCCGCGTCCGCGAGCCGGGCCGCGGCCGCCGCCTTCTCCTCCAGCAGCAGGGCCTCCTGCTCGGCGTGCCGGGCCGCCGTCCCGGCCTGTGTCGCGCGGTCGACGGCCTCGCCGGCGCTGCGGGCCTGCGCGCGGTGGTCGGCGACGGCCGCCTCCCGCTCGGCGCCGAGCCGGGCGACCTCGGCCGCCAGGCGCTCCTGCGCGTTCCGCGCGCCCGCCAGCGCCTCGCCGCCCTCGACCAGGAACTGCTCCAGGCGCTCGCGGTGCGTCCGCGTGCGCTCGGCCGCCTCCTTGATCTCGTTGGCGCGCCGGGCGGCCTCGTCGGCCTCCCGCGTCCGCGTCCGGACGTCGTCGCGGAGCCGCTTCAGCTCCGGCGGCGGCGCCGCGACGTGCAGCTTCTGCGTGAGCGTCATCCGCTGCCTCGCGGAACTCAGCGCGGACTCGGCCGACACCAGGCGGTAGTAGCTGGCGTGGCCCTCGGCGACGGCGTCGGCGTCCTCGGCGCCGAGCCGGTCGGCCTCGGCGGCGATCTGCGGCAGCTCCGACCGCGCCCGCGCGAGGTCGACGGTCAGCCGCTCCTCCTGCTGTTTCGCGGCCTGCGCCTCGGCGTGGGCCTGCGCGGTGCGCTCGTCGATCGCGACGCAGCGGCCGTAGGCGAGGTCGGCGACGCGGGTGCGCTCGCGGGCCTCGTTCGCCGCCGCGTCCGCCTCCGCGCGCAGCCGGTCGGCCTCGGCGCGCGGGCCCGCAGCCTCCTCGGCGACGGCGTCGCGGTCCGCCGCGCGGCGGTCGCTCTCCTGCTCGGCGGGCGGGACGGTCCCGGCCGCCCGCTCGGCCGCCTCCGCCAGCTCCGCGATGCGGGCGGTCAGCGCGGCGATCTCGGCGTCGGCGGCGCGGCGGCGGCTCTCCTGGTCCTCCTCCAGCGCGTGCAGGGTCGCGACGTCGCGGGGCCACTGCTCCAGCCAGAGCAGGCCGCGCCGCAGCTCCTTCTCCTCGTCCTGCCAGGCGCGGCGCCACTTCGCGCCGACCGGACGGATCAGCACGCCCCGCACCAGCGCCTCCGGCGGGATCTCCTCGTCCGCGACGGGCGGCAGCGCCTGCGTCTCCTCGCTCGGCGACGCCGCTGCGCCCGCGACGACCTCCCCGTCCGGCACGGGCGGCAGCGCCCGCGTCCGCTCGCTCGGCGACGCGTCCGCGCGCGGCTCCCCGAACGGCGTCGCGTCGTCGTCCCACGCTGCGCGGCCGTCCCGCGTTGCGTCGTCGTTCCGCGTTGCACGGTCGTCCTGCGATGCGCGGCCGTCCCGCGCTGCGCGGCCGTCCCGCGCTGCGCGGCCGTCCCGCGCTGCGTCGTCGTTTCGCGTTGCGCGGTCGTCCTGCGATGCGAGGTCGTCCCGCAGCGCGCGGTCGTCTCGCGATGCGCGCTGGCCGCCGGACGGCGTCGCGTCGTCGGCGGGCGTTGGGGCGCCTTGCGTCGTGTCGGCGGGCGGTGGGTTGAAGGGCGTCGCGGCGTCTGCGTCGGTGACGGGTGGGAGCGCCTGGGTGGCCTCGCTCGGGGACGGGAGGTCGTCGGACGTGACCGGACGCAGCGGCAGCGTGCCGGTGCTCGGGCGGCCGAACTCCGTCGTCGGCTCGCGCCGCTCGTCCGGGAGGGCAGCGACGACGCGGGTGTCCTGGCGGGTCTCGGTGGACGGCGCGGAAGGGGCGGCGAACTCGACCGTCCCGCCGCCGCGCCGCAGGACGGGCGCGGGCCCGGTGCTCGGCGGGTCCTCGGCGAGGTGCAGGACGAACGAGCCGGACGTGTCCAGCGCCTCCAGCAGCCCGGGAAGACGCCCCGGCGGCGCCATCAGCAGCACCCGTTCGCCGCGCGCGAGCACGTCGGCGACCGCGTCGGCGACCGCGCCCTCCTGGTCGTCGGTCCGCAGCGCCGACGTCGCCGAAGAGGCGAGCGCGTCGGCGAGCGCGGACGCGTCCCCGGCGACGCGTCCGGAGCCGAGCGCCGCGAGCGCCGTGCGCTGCGCCGTCCAGCCGAGCGTGCCGGACGGCGCCGTCAGCCCGTCCAGAAAGGAGGCGAGCGCCCCGCGCAGTTCGTCGTCCACCGTCATCCCGCTCTCGTCCGGCCCGGGACATACTTCCCCCGTGGCCGCGCTCTAACGTCTCACAATCAGTGCGGGTTGGCCGCCAGCAGCTCCGCAAGAAGATCGTCCAGGGTGACGATCCCGGCGAACCGCCCGTCCGGCGTGTTGACGACGGCGAGGGGCGCGCGGGTCCGGCGCATGCGCGAGACGGCGTCCAGGACGGTCGTCTCCGGCGTCAGCTCGATCGCGGGATGGGCCAGCCCGGCGGCGCCGCCCCGCACGTCGGGCGCGGTCACGGCGGCGCGGACGTGGACGATCCCGACCGGCCGTCCCGCGTCCGTCACGACGAGCCGGCTGTGCCCGCTCGCGGTCGAGACGCGCCGGACCTCGGCGGCGGACGCGGCGGCGTCCACGGTCGTCACCGACCCGGCGGGGATGACGAGCCGTCCGACCGTGCCCTCCCGCGCGGCGATGGCGCGGTTCAGCAGCTCGTGGTCGTTGCGGCCGATCAGCCCGAGCCGCCGCGACTCGCCGACCAGGTGGCTGAGCCGCTGCGCGTCCGGGTGGTCGTCGTGCTCGTCGCGCGGCGTGATCCGGACGAGCCGCAGCATCCCGTTCGTCGCCCCGTTCAGCACCGCGAGCACCGGCCGCGACACCTTCGCGAACGCCCGGAACGGCAGCGCCAGCGCGATCGCGGACCGCTCGGGGTTCCCGATCGCCCACGACTTCGGCGCCATCTCCCCGACGACCATGTGCAGGAACGTCACGACGGCGAGCGCGACGGCGATGGCGATCGCGGTCGTCGCGGTCTCCGGGACGCCGATCGCGTGCAGCGGCGGTTCCAGGACGTGCTCGAACGCGGGCTCGGTCACGATCGCGAGGCCGAGCGAGCACATCGTGATGCCGAACTGCGCGCCGGCGAGCATGAGCGACAGCTCGCGCGTCCCGGCGACGGCCGCGGCGGCGGGACGGCTGCCTCCGTCCGCCGCCCGCTCCAGCGCCGGCCGGCTCGCGGCGACGAGCGCGAACTCGGCCGCGACGAAGAACCCGTTCCCCGCGAGCAGCAGCGCGGTGATCAGCAGCGCGGTCATGCGACGTCCTGCGGGACGTCCTGGGCGACCTGGCGCGGGATCCGGAGCCGGACCTGCGCCGGGACGCGCCGCGCGACCGACACGACCTCGATCTCCACGCCGCCGACCGTCACGCGGTCCCCGGCGGCGGGCAGCCGCCGCAGCTCGGCCATGACGAGCCCGCCGACCGTGTCGTAGGAGTCGCCGGCGGGCAGCGGCAGGTCGGTGATGCGGGTGGCCTCGTCGATGCGGAGCCCGGCGGTGACGAGCCACGTGCCGTCCGGGCTCGCGGCGGCGGGCAGCGAGTGCGCGTCGGTCTCGTCGGAGATCTCCCCGACGAGTTCCTCGGCGATGTCCTCGAAGGTGAGGATGCCCGCGAGGCCGCCGTACTCGTCCACGACGCACGCGAACTCCTGGCCGGACTCGCGCATCCGCTCGATCACCCCGTACAGCGGCTGGCTGCCGGGGACGAGCAGCGCCGGCGTCGCGAGGGCGCGCAGCGGCGTGGCCGGGTCCAGGGAGTCGTCGGCGACGGACGGGACGCGGGCGACGCCGATCACGTCGTCCACCTCCTGCCCGTAGATCGGGTACGCGGTGTGCCCGGTCGCCCGGATCATCGCGATCATGTCGGTGACGGTGGCGTCGCCGGACAGGACGCTGACGCGGGGGCGGGGCACCATGACCTCGTCGGCCGTCCGCTCCCCGAACGAGAGGGCGCGCGACAGCAGCCCCGACAGGTCGTCGGGCAACTGGCCGGAGTCGTTCGAGCGGCCGATGATGTCGCCCAACTCCTCCAGCGTCGCGCCGCCCGCCAGTTCCTCGACGGGCTCGACGCCGACGCCGCGCAGCAGCCGCGCGGCGGCGCGGTCGAAGAACCGGATGACCGGCCCGGCGACCGCGAGATAGACGAGAGTCGACCGGGCGAGCGCGCGGGCCAGTGTCTCGGCCCGCGCCAGGGCGAGGTTCTTCGGGAACAGCTCGCCGAACACCATCTGCACGAGCGTGGCGATCACGAAGCCCGTGCCGAGCGCGACGGCGTGCGTCGCGGCGTGCGGGACGCCGCACAGCTCCAGCAGCGGGCCGATCAGCCCGGCGAGCGCGGGCTCGGCGATGAAGCCGACGACGAGCGTGGTCATCGTGATGCCGAGCTGGGCGCCCGACAGCATGAACGAGAGCCGTCCGATCACGGTGAGCGCGCGGCGGGCGGCCGGGTCGCCCCGGTCGGCGGCCTGGGCCAGGCGCGCCCGGTCGGCGGCGACGAAGGCGAACTCCTGCGCGACGAAGTAGCCGGTCGCGGCGGTGAGCACGAGGACGGCGAGGACGCCGAGCACGGCGGTCACCATCGGGCACCGGGTCTATGACTGGGGTCCGACACCGCGGACGCTCAACTCCCTTCCTCACGGTTCCTTCTGTTGAACGCCACTCCATACCAGGTCGTTCCCGAGCACAAGCGGACGCGGCGTGACGTCGGCCTCCCGGCCGAAGACAATTGTGGAGAATTACGCCTTGTCGGGAAAAGTGTCACCGATCACACTGGATCTGGAGCCGACCTTCGATCCTGACGCCGGTACCACCGACACAGACAACGGGGCCGACGTGACCGACAGCGCCCTCGGACGCGCGGCGATCGACGACGTCCTGCGCTCGCGCGCCGCCGACCGCGACCGGATCTCCGCCGCCCTGCTCGACCTGGACTGCCACGACGGGCACCGGCTGCTCGCCGGGGCGTCCCTGACGGGTGAGACGTGGCGGCGCTGGGACGAGACGCAACAGCGCGTCGCGCTCCTGTGGCGGTTGTTCGGCGAGTACCAGCGCGTGCTGGACGAGGCGGTCGCCGTCCGCGCGCGGCGCCGTCCGGACCTCGCGTTACTCACGCGGCTGCTCACCGGCGACGCGGTCGAGATGCCCGGCGGCGAGATCCCGCTGGCGGAACGGACGCTGCTCGGCCCGCCCGTCGAGCGCGTCACGCTCCGCGAGGCCGTGGACCGCATGTCGGACGCGTTCGAGCGCGCCGCCGCCGTCGTCGCCGCCGCCGACGCGGCCTGGACGGCGCTGCTCGTCCCGCTGGAGGACGCCGAACGCGCCTGGCGCGACGCCGCCCGCCTCGCCCGCGCGCTCGACGGCGCCCGCCGTCCCGAACTGGACCGCCTCGGCCGGGAACTGGACGCGCTCGGCCGCGTCGTCCGGTCCGACCCGCTGTCGCTCGTCGCCGACGGCCGCGCCGACACCGAGCGGCTGGACGCGCTGTCGGCCGAACTGACCCGGCTCTGCCGCGAACTGGACGGCGCCGTCCGGCTCCGCGACGCCTACGACGAGCGGACCCGCGCGCTCGCGGCGGCCATCGGCGCGGTCGCGGCGGCCGAGGACGCGGCCCGCCGCGCGCACGCCGCCGTCCGCGTCAAGATCGACGCCCCGGACGCCGGGGACCTCCCGCCGAGCGCCCCCGCCCTCCGCGACCGCCTCGCCGCCCTGGACCGCCTGCGCGCCGAACGCCGCTGGACCGAGGCCGCCGCACGCGCCGACGACCTCGACCGCGCCGCGTGCGCCGCCCGCGACCGCGCCGACGCCCACCGCCGCGTCAGCACCGGCCTGCTGGACAGCCGCGCCGAACTGCGCGGACGCCTCGGCGCCTACCAGGCCAAAGCCGCCCGCCTCGGCCTCGCCGAGGACGACCGCGTCACGTCCCTCCACACCCGCGCCCATGACCTGTTGTGGACGGCTCCGTGCAATTTGCGTGAGGCGACGGCCGCGGTGGCGGAGTATCAACGGACGATCCAGGCGGCCGAGCACGAGACGGGATCCCGGCGATGAGCGGACGGGTCTGCGCGCAGCCCGGTTGCGGCGGCGCGATCGACGGCGACTTCTGCGACACCTGCGGCATGGAACCCGCCCCCGAACCCCCCGAGTCCCCACCCCTGCGCGTAGCCCCCGGAACCACCCCGCCCACCGCGCCCCGACCCCCGTCCGCGCAGCCCGCCGTGCCGCCCTTCGCGCCTTCGCCCGGCGCCCCGTCCGCGCAGCCCGGCGTGCCGCCCGCGCCGCTGTCCACTTCCGCGGCGTCAGCGCCGGGAGGCGCACCACCCAACGCCCCGCCCGCGCAGCCCGGCGCGTCCGGCGCCGCGCCGTCGTCCGCGCGGCCCGGCGTGCCGCCGTTCGCGCCGTCGCCTGGCGCGGCCGGCGGGCCGTCTGCGACGCCGTTCCGGGCCGTGCCCGAGGCGACGGGCGGCGTGTCGCCCGCGCCGTCCGCGAGCCTGCCCGGTGCGGTGGGGGGTGCGTCCGGGGCTTCCGGGTCGTCGGGGAGCGGGTCCAGCGGGTCGGTGCCGGCGGGGACCACGACGTCCGGTGGGACGGGGTCGCATCGGCGGGGGATGCTCGGGGCGGGGCTGGTGGACGTCCCGCCGGTCCCGTACCAGGATCCTTCGGCGGCGGTGCTGAAGGACCCGAGTGTTCCCGAGGCGCGACGGTTCTGTAGCGCGTGCGGGGCTCAGGTCGGGCGCGGGCGCGATGGACGGCCGGGACGCACCGAGGGTTTCTGCAGCAACTGCCGGCATCCGTTCTCGTTCGCCCCCAAGCTGCGCGGCGGCGACCTCGTCGTCGGGCAGTACGAAGTGCTGGGCTGTCTCGCGCACGGCGGGCTCGGGTGGGTCTATCTGGCGCGGGACCGGAACGTCAGCGATCGGTGGGTCGTCCTCAAGGGCCTGCTGGACGCCGGGGACGCCGACTCGCTGGCCGCGTCCACGGCGGAGCGGGCGTTCCTGGCGGAGGCCGAGCACCCGAACATCGTCAAGATCTACAACTTCGTCCGGCACGGCGGGTCGGGCTACATCGTCATGGAGTACGTCGGCGGCGAGTCGCTGAAGGACATCCTGAAGCGGTACCGCGCCGAGCACGGCGCCGAGAGCGCGCTGCCGCTCGGCCAGGTCATCGCCTACGGGCTCGAAGTGCTGAGAGCGCTCGGCTACCTGCACGGCGTCGGGCTGCTGTACTGCGACTTCAAGCCCGACAACGCGATCCAGTCCGAGGAGCAGCTCAAGCTCATCGACCTAGGCGGCGTCCGGCGCGCGTTCGACACCAGCAGCCCGATCTTCGGGACGGAGGGCTACCAGGCCCCGGAGATCCCCGACCGGGGCGCGTCCGTGGCGTCCGATCTGTACACGGTCGGGCGGACGCTGGCCGTGCTCAGCTTCCCGTTCCGCGGCTACACCGGCCGGTACCGGCACGCGCTGCCGCCGAGCGCCGACGTCCCGCTGCTGCGCCGGTTCGAGTCCTACGACCGGCTGCTGCGCCGCGCGACCGATCCGGTGCCCGAGCGGCGGTTCGCGAGCGCCGCCGAGATGGCCGACCAGCTCACCGGCGTGCTGCGCGAGGTGCTGTCGGCCGAGGACGGACGCCCGCGGCCCGCCCCGTCGCCGCTGTTCGAGACCGGGCCGCGCGCCGCCGGGACGGAGCTGACCGGCGCCCTGGACCCGGCGGAGGCCGCGGCGGCGCTGCCCGTCCCGCTCGTCCATCCGCTGGACCCGGCGGCGCCGTTCCTCAGCGGGCTCGCCGACCGCGACCCCGAGGACCTGGCCGCCGCGCTGGCCGCCGCGCCGGCGCGGACGCCGGAGGTGCGGTTCGCGCTCGTACGCGTCCGGATCGAGCTGGGCGACGAGAGCGCCGGGCCGCTGCTGGACGAGCTGGCCGGCGACCTGCCCGGCGACTGGCGCGTGGCGTGGTACCGGGGCGTCCGGGAGCTGGCGGCCGGGCACGGCGCGACCGCCGCCGCGATCTTCGACGGCCTGTACGGGCTGTTCCCCGGCGAGGTCGCCCCGAAGCTCGCGCTGGCGTTCGCCCGCGAGACCGAGGGCGCGCCGGCCGGACGGCTGTACGAGACGGTCTGGCGCACCGATCCGACCCATGTCAGCGCGGCGTTCGGGCTGGCGCGGGTCCGGCTGGCGGCGGGGGACGCGGCGGCGGCCGTCGCCGTCCTGGACTCGGTGCCGCGCATGTCGAGCCACTGGCAGGCCGCGCGGATCGCCGCGTTCACGGCGGCCGTGCGCGCCGGACGCCCCCTGGACGACGCCGCGCTGCGCGACGCCGACCGCAGGCTCCGCGCGCTGCCGCTGGACACCGAGCGCCGCGCCCGGTTCACGGCCGACCTGCTGGAGGCGGCGCTCGCGCGGCCCGGCGGCGGGTCCGGGGACGGCGAACTGCTCGGCGTCCCGCTGCGCGAGCGCCCGCTGCGCCGCCGCCTGGAGCGGACCTACCGGCTGCTCGCCAAGCTCGCCGACGGCCCGGCCGACCGGCACGCCCTGGTCCGCCGCGCCAACGCCGTCCGTCCCCGGACCCTGTTCTGAGGAGCCCACGATGACCGCGTTCACGCTGACCGTCGACCAGAACCCCCATCTCCCGGCGGGCGGCCGGGAGATGCACGCCGTGCTCGGCGTGCGGGCGGAGGGCGGCGGGGGCGGGGGCGCGGCGGCGCAGATCATCATCATCGACACGTCCGGGTCGATGGGGTACGCGGGCAAGCTGAAGGCCGCCAAGGCCGCCGCCCGCGCCGCGCTCGCGACGATCCGCGACGGCGTGGCGTTCGCCGTGATCGCGGGCGCGAACAACCCGCGGATGGTGTACCCGGCGCGGCAGCACCTCGTCCGGATGGACGCCGCGTCGCGGCAGGCGGCGCAGGCCGCCGTCGCGCGCATGGACGCCGCCGGAGGCACCGCGATCGGTACCTGGCTGGTGTTCGCGCACCGGTTGTTCGAGGGACGGTCCGAGGCCGTCCGGCACGCGATCCTGCTGACCGACGGCAAGAACCAGCACGAGCGTCCCGAGGAGCTGGGCCGCGCGCTGGAGACGTGCCGGGGCGGGTTCGTGTGCGACGCGCTCGGCGTCGGCACCGACTGGGCGGTCGCGGAGCTGCGCCGGATCACCTCGGCGCTGCTCGGCGCGTTCCTGGACGTCCCCGAGCCCGCCGACCTGGAACGGCGGTTCCGCGAGCTGACCGAGACCGCGATGGGCAAGGAGGTCGGGGACGTCGCGCTGCGCGTCTGGACGCCCCGGCACGCCACGCTGCGGTTCGTCAAGCAGATGGTGCCGGTGCTGGACGACCTCACCGGCAAGGGCGTCGCGTCCGGCCCGCAGACCGTGGACTTTCCGCTAGGCGCGTGGGGCGCCGAGGAACGCGAATATCACCTGTGCGTCGAGATCCCGGCGGGCGACGTCGGACGCCGGATGCGCGCCGCGCAGGCGCGGCTCCTGCTCGCGGACGGCACGCAGGCGGCGTCCGGGGACGTCCTCGCCGAGTGGACCGACGACGTCGCCAAGGCCACGCTCATCAACGGCCGCGTCGCCCGGCACACCGACCAGGCGGAGCTGGCCGCGGCCGTCCAGGAGGGCCTGGCCGCGCGCCGCGACGGCGACGAGGACACCGCGACGGCCCGGCTCGGCCGCGCGGTCGTGCTGGCCCGCCAGGTCGGCAACGACCAGGTCGCGGACCTGCTCGACCGGGTCGTGGACGTGCTGGACCCCGTGTCGGGGACCGTCCGGCTGAAGAAGGACGTCGACAAGGCCGACGAGATGTCGCTCGACACGCGCTCGGTGCGGACCGTCCGGACCCGCACCGGCGAGCCCGCCACCAGCCGCACCGCGCGCACCCGCCCCGGGGACGCGTCATGACGGCGCGCTGCCCGAACGGCCACGATTCGGTGTCCGGGGACTACTGCGACGTGTGCGGCGAACCGATCGCCTGCCCGTTCTGCAACGCCCCCCGGACGGGCGGACGGTTCTGCGAGGACTGCGGCTACGGGTTCACGTCCGGGGACCGTCCCGAACCGCTCGTCCGGCCCGAGCCCGCGTCGGCGCCGTCGGGGAACTCCGGCGCGGCGCCCCGCCGGACCGGCCTCGGCGGACGCGGCTGGACGGCCACCATCGCCCCCGACCGCGCCTACTTCACCGCCGTCCAGGCCCAGGACGGCCCCGACACCCCGACGCTCACGTTCCCCGCCGACGGCCGGCCCCGGACCGTCCCGCTGCTCGGCGACAAGGTCCGCATCGGACGGCGCAGCGTCGCGCGCGGCCTGCTGCCCGAGATCGACCTGAGCCTCCCGCCCGCCGACCCGGGCGTCTCGCACGCCCACGCCGTCCTGGTCGCGGGCGCGGACGGCTGGACGGTCATCGACACCGGCTCCACCAACGGCACCACGATCAACGGCGGCGCCGACCCGATCCCGGCGAACGCGCCCGTCCCGGTCGGCGACGGCGACCGCATCCACGTCGGCGCCTGGACGACGATCACGCTGGCGTTCGACCGGGAAGGCCGCCCATGACCCCAGACCCGGAATCAAAAACACCGGACCCAACGCCCGGCGGCCCGGCAGGGCCGCGCGCGACTCCCAGCACGGGACCGGACGCGCCACGCGGCGCGTCGAAAGAGCCGCGCGCGACTCCCGGCCCGGCGGAGGCGCAGGACGCGGCGGGCGGCCCCCCAGGGCCGCGCGCGAGTTCCGGCCAGGGAGCGGAGACGCCGCGCGGCGGGTCGGCAGGGCCGCGCGCGACTCCCGGCACGGCGGAGGCGCGGGACGCGGTGGGCGGCCCCGCAGGGCCGAGCGTGAGCCCAGGCCCGGTGGCGGCGCCGCACGCGGCGCACGGCGGCCCGGCGGCGCCGCGCGCGGCGTCCGGCCCTGGAGCGCAGGCGCCGGACGCGCCGCGCGGCGGGTCGACAGGGCCGCGTGCGACGCCTGGCACGGCGGAGGCGCGGGACGCGGCGGGCGGGTCGACGGGGCAGCGCGTGACTCCCGGCGTGGTGGAGGCGGGCGGCGGGTCGGCAGGGCCGCGTGTTAGTCCCGGCCCGGTGGAGGCGCCGGAGGCGGCGCGCGGCGGGTCGGCGGGGACCGGCACCGGAGTGGGGGCGCCGCCGGGGCCGGTGGAGCCGCTTGCCGGGGCGGTGGCGCGGTTGCGGACGGTTCCGGGCCGGATCCGCGCGGGTGCGGCCGGCGTGCTCGTGCTGCTCGCCCTGCTCGCGGCCGTGCTCGCGGCGGGCGTCGGGCAGGCGCGCGGCGGCGTCGGCACGATCGGGCACGACGCGGGGCCGCAGGTCGTCGTGACCGGCGACCTGTACTTCGCGCTCAGCGCGATGGACGCGCAGGTCGCCGACATCCTGCTCATCGGCGGCGAGCACGGCCTCGGCATCGGCTACGACGCGTCCGTGCGGCGCTACGACCGCTACCGGGGGCTGGCGGACGCGGCGGCGGTGCAGGCCGCGCAGCTCGCGGGCAGCGACCCGGGACGGCTCCGGACCGTCCGCGCGGTCCTGGACGGCCTCGGCCGCTACGAGCGGCTCGCCGCGCAGGCCCTCCAGCTCGCCGACCAGGCCGGATACCCGGCGGGCCGGCCGACGCCGGAGGTCGTGGCCACCTACACGCGCGCGACCGACCTGATGCGGCTGCAACTGCTGCCGCAGGCGTACAACGTGACGCTGGACAGCGGGGCGACCGTCCGCGCGTCCTACGAGAGCCGCCGGTCGGCGGTGCTGACCGACCGGACGCTCGTCCTCGCCGCCGGGACGGTCGTCCTCGCCGCGCTGGTCGCCGGGCAGATCTACCTCGCGCGCGACTTCCGGCGCGTCCTGAACCCGGCGCTGGTGCTCGGCACGGTCGCGACGCTCGCGCTGGTGGTCGCGGGCGCCGCCGTGCTGTCGGCGGAGGCCGGACGGCTCCGGGAGGCGAAACGGGACGGGTTCGACTCCGTCCTCGCCCTGTCGCGCGCCCGCGCCATCAGCCACAGCGCGTTCGCCGACGAGAGCCGCTTCCTGCTCGACCCCGAGCGCGCCGACACCTACGAGCAGACATATCTGGACAAGTCGCTGGCCGTCCTGGACGTCGAACCGGCCAAGGACCAGCCGCTCAACCTAGCGACGTACTACGCGGGCCTCGGCCGGCAGATCACCGCGTTCACGGCCGGACGCGGCGCGTTCCTCGGCTTCTTCGGCGACGAGGCGCGGCAGGAGCGGACGCGGGCCGGGCTCGTCCGGACGCTGGCCGCGTACCGGGCCGTCCAGGACAACGACCGGCGGATGCGCGCGCTCGCCGGGAGCGGCGACCTGTCCGGGGCGGTGCGGCTGCGGATGGGCACCGGACGGTCCGGCGCGATCGGCGCGTTCGACGCCTACGACGCCGCGCTCGGCGCGCTGCGCGACCAGCACCGCCGCGTCCTGGACGACGCCGTCCGCGCCGCCGACGCCGACCTGCGCGGCTGGGACTGGATCCCGCCCGTGACGGCGGTCGGCGTGGCGGTGCTCGTGCTCGCGGGCGTCCGGCCCCGGCTGGCGGAGTTCCGATGACCGGGGGAGGGACGATGCGGATCGCCGTCGTGCTCGTGCTGGCGCTCGGCGCGGCCGGATGCGGGCCGGGGGAGACGTCCGTCACGGCGAAGCGGTCGCTGCGGATCGGGGTGAAGGCCGACCAGCCCGGCCTCGGCCTGCTCAATCCGAAGACGGGCCGCTACACCGGGTTCGACGTGGACGTCGCCACCTACGTCGCGGGGAAGCTCGGCGTGCCACCGTCGCGGATCACGTTCAAGACGACCCAGTCGTCCGCGCGGGAGAAGGCGCTCGCGGCCGGCACCGTCGACATGATCCTCGCGTCGTACTCGATCACGCCGCGCCGCAAGACTCAGGTGACGTTCGGCGGGCCGTACTACGTCGCGCACCAGGACACGCTCGTGCGGGCCGACGACCGGACGATCGCGAACGTCCGGGACCTGCGCGGCAAGCGGATCTGCGCGGTGTCGGGCTCCAACTCCTGGCGGCGCGTCACCGAGGAGCGCGAAGTGAAGGCAACGCCCGTCGAGACGGCGACCTACAGCGGCTGCATGGCCGCGCTCGCCGCCGGGCGGATCGACGCCGTCTCCACCGACGACCTGATCCTCGCGGGCCTCGCAGTGGGCACCCGCACCCGCGTGCTCAACGCGCCGTTCACCGACGAGAAGTACGGCGTGGGCCTGCGCAAGGGCGACCTGGCGGGCTGCGAGGCGGTCAACCGGGCGCTCACCGCGATGTACCAGGACGGGACGGCCGCGCGCCTGCTGGAGCGCTGGTTCGGACGGTCCGGGCTGAAGATCGACCCGTACGTCCCGCAGTTCGAGGGCTGCTCCTAGTGGGTCGCGGACGGCAGCGCGCCCACGGCCTCCTCCAGTGAGTCGTAGACCGGGATGAACCGGTCGACGGCCGTGATGTGGAAGATCCGCCGCACGCGCTCGGTCAGCGCGACGAGCACCAGCGGCACCCCGGCCCCGGCCGCGCGCCGGTTCGCGCCGACGACGGCGTTGAGCCCGGTGGAATCGCAGAAGGTGACGTCGTGCATGTCCACGATGAGCGCCTGCCCCGTCTCCACGACGTCGAGCATGGTCTCCTCGAACCGGTCGCGGGAGACGAGATCCAGCTCGCCGCGCACCTCCACGACCGTGTACCGGTCGTGCCGGACCAGGTGAAGGCCGAAGTCCACGACCACCTCCCACCACCGTCGGCGAAGGCCCAGGGACCTTCCAGCATGAACGAGCCGCGCCCGTGGTCAAGACCGGCCCGCTTTAGGGACGTGGCGGCGCGCGTCGGGTCCCGTCCGTAACCGGGGTCGGGCCGCCCGCTCCAGCCTACGGCGACGGCGGCGACCGTGCGTCACCGGTGCCGGGCGATTCCGCCACAACGCCGTGGCGCGGGGCGGAACGGTCGCCTCACCCCGTAAAGCTACTGGCGAGAAACCTACGACAACGAAACTTACCATTCAGTAGAAATGGCGGTGACCACCGGGTCGCCCGGGACTTGTGCCCGCTTGATCCCTATGTGGCGGAAATCTCGGAATCAGCGGCCTGAGCTGGGAACTTTTCCCCGTCCGGCGACCGGACTCCCCCTTACTTGGGGCAGCCGTTACAGTGGCGAGTGCCGAATTCGGGAGGCCGGGTGTTCTACACGTTCATGTCGCGCGTCGTCGCGCCGATCCTGCGCCTGATATTCCGGCCACGCGTCGAGGGCCTGGAGAACGTGCCGGCCGACGGTCCGCTCATCGTGGCGGCCAACCACCTGTCGTTCATCGACAGCTTCATCATTCCGCTGTCGATCCCGCGTCCCGTCACCTACGTCGCCAAGGCGTCGTACTTCGAGGGGAAGGGGCTGAAAGGGCGGTTCGTCCGCTGGTTCCTGACCACGCTCGGTCACGTCCCGATCCAGCGCGGCGCCCAGCGCGCGGCGATGGGAGCGCTGGAGCAGGCCGTCGAGATCGTCGGCGCGGGCGGCGCGTTCGCGATCTACCCCGAGGGCACCCGGTCCAAGGACGGACGGCTCTACCGGGGCCGCACCGGCGTCGGCTGGCTCGTCCTCGCCACCGGCGCCCGCGTCCTGCCGGTCGGCCTCGCGGGCACCGAGAAGATCCAGCCCGTCGGCACCGGACGGCCCCGGGTCCTCGCGCCGCGCCCGACCGTCCGCATCGGCAAGCCCCTCGACTTCGGCCACTACGGCGACCTGCCGCCCGCCAAGGCGCGCCGCGCCGTCACCGACGACATCGTCGCGGCCATCCAGGAACTGACCGGCCAGGAGTACACCGGCGCCTACAACGAGCACGCCGACTCCGCCGGTTAGGGTCGCCGCATGACGCGCAGGATCCTTCCCGTCCTCCTGCTGGCGACGGCGACGGCGGCGACCGCGAGCGGCTGCGGCGGCGACGGCGGCGGCCCGTCCCCGGCGGCGACCGCGCGGGCCCAGCTCGGCGCCGCCGGCTACACCGCCGCCCAGCTCGAACAGGCGCTGATCACCGACCTGCCCGGCTACCGCCGCGCGGGCGCGCCCGACTCGGGGGAGTACGGGGCGCTGCGGTCCGTCCAGCACTTCCGGCAGCTCCAGCGCGCCGTCCGGGTGGACCGTCCGGGCTGCGCCCGCACCGACCCCGCCGCCGCGCTCGACGCGGCCACGCCCGCCGCGATCGTCTCCTTCACCAGGGGCGGCGGCGTCAGCGTCACCGAGACGCTGCTGTCGCTGCCCGACGAGCAGGCCGCCAAGCTCGTCGGCGAGCGCACCCCCGCCGGATGCCGGACGTTCACGACGACCGTCGGCACCCAGAAGGCCGAGCACCAGGTCGTGGAGCCGCCGCCCGGGACGATCGGGCAGGGCTCCCGGACGGTCGGCGTCACGACCGTCAGCGGCAACTCCCACACCAAGACCTGGTACGTCGTCCTGCGCGGGCGCCGCACCGTCACCACGATCAGCCTCTTCGGCCCGGTCGCCACCCGCGCCGACGCCGAGGACATCGCCCGCCGCGCCGACGAGCAGGCGCGCCGCATCCTGTCCTGACCCTCGCGGCGGACCGGACGAACGGATAGTTTTCCGGTACGCGTTCATGACGAGCAGGGGAGACGCTTGGTCGGCAAGGAGGGCCGGGTCACCGGCAGGATCGGCCCCGGGCTGGTCGGCGAGGTCATGGTCGCCGTGCGCGGCGGCGCCGAGGCGTTCTACGCGCACCCCGTCAACCCCGGCGACGAGTTCACCGTCGGGCAGATCGTCGTCGTGGTCGAGTACCACCCGCCCCGCACGGTCTACGTCGCGCCCGCTTTGGCCTGACAACGGGCGGAACCTCGGGCCCGTTCGCGGCGTCTACGCAGATGCACGACTTCAGCGTCGCCCGCGCGGCGGCGCGCACCCCCCGAGGAGGCACTCATGCCCATCGCCGCCGCGGTGATCGGCGCCGTCGTCGCCGTCATCGTGTTGATCATTATGTTCAAGATGGTCTGGCGCGTCGCCGAACCGAACGAAGCCCTGATCATCTCGGGGCTCGGCGCGAAGTCCAAGCCCGTCAACGGGATCGACAGCCTCGGGTTCAAGATCGTCACGGGCAAGGGCACGTCCGTCCTGCCGGGCTTCCAGGTCGCGCGCCGCCTCCGGCTGGACAGCCGCGCCGCGAACCTGGAGGTCAACTGCGTCACCCAGCAGGGCATCCCGGTCAAGGTGCGCGGCGTCGTCATCTACAAGGTCGGGGACGACCTGGTCTCGATCGCCAACGCCGCCCGCCGCTTCCTGGAGCAGCAGAGCTCGATGGACGGCGCCATCCACGAACTGTTCACCGGCCATCTGCGCTCCATCATCGGCAACCTGACCGTCGAGGACCTCATCCTCAACCGCGAGCGGCTGACCAGCGAGACCCGCAGCTCCGCCGCCGACGAGATGAGCAAGCTCGGCCTCGTCGTCGACTCCCTCCAGATCCAGGAGATCGACGACGAGACCGGCTACATCACCAACATCGGCCGTCCGCACGCCGCGAAGGTCGCCGCCGTCGCCCGCATCGCCGAGGCCGAGCGCGACCAGGAGGCCACCCGCCGCGAGCAGGAGGCGGCGCGCGAGAACGCCGCCGTCATCCGCGACACCCAGATGAAGAAGGCCGAGTACGAGGGCCAGGTGCAGCAGGCCGCCCAGCAGGCCCGGCAGGAGGTCATCCTCAAGGAGACCCGCAACGCCGAGCTGGAGGCCGAGCGCACCGAGAAGCGGCTGGAGAGCGAGGTCCGAAAGCCCGCCGACGCCCGCGCGTACGAGCAGGTCAAGCTGGCCGAGGCCGAGCGCGAGGAGCGCATCGCCTACGCGCAGGCCGCCGCGACCGAGGTGCAGCTCAGGGCGCAGCGCGAGGCCGAGGCGACGCGGCTGCTCGGTGACGCGCAGGCCGAGGCGACCCGGCAGAGGGGCCTCGCCGAGGCCGAGGCGATCCAGGCCCGCGCGCGGGCGCTCGCCGAGAACCAGGAGGCGGTCATCGCCCAGCAGCTCGCCGAGAAGTGGCCGGAGATCGTCGCGGCCGGGGCGGGCGTGTTCGGGAACGTCGACAACATGGTCGTCCTCAACGGCGCCGACGGCGTCGAGGACCTGCTCGCCAAGGCGCTCACGCTCGGCGGCACCGGCCTCGGGCTCGCCCGCACGCTGCTCAACGGCATGGGCGGTGCGACGGCGAAGGACGGCGGGAACCCGGCCAACGGGCAGGTTCCGGCGGCCATCGAGTCCGAGAACTGACGGTTCGCGCCGCACACCGGCCCGTCGGCCGGTGTGCGGCGCTCTGGCCGCGCGGACGTCCCGGACCGATTATGTTCATGGGCATGTCCGTGCCGCGGCTCGCCGTCACCGTCGACCTCGTCGTCCTCACCGTCCGCGAGCAGCGGCTCTGCGCGCTGATGTGGCGGCGCGACCGGGCGCCCTACGACGGCGCGTGGTCCCTCCCCGGCGGCTTCATCCAGCTGGACGAGGACCTGCCCGCCGCCGCGTCCCGGCTGATGGCCGAACGGGCGGGCCTCGCGGACGTCCGGATCCACCTCGAACAGCTCGCCACCTACGGCTACCCCGACCGCGACCCGCGCCAGCGCGTCGTCAGCGTCGCCTATCTCGGCCTCGCGCCCGACCTGCCCGCCTCCAGCCGCGCGCAGGTCCTCTGGCAGGCCGTGGACGACCTGGTGGAGCGCGACCGTCCCGCCTTCGACCACCGCCGCATTCTCTGCGACGGAATGGAACGGGCGCGGGCGAAACTCGAATACACCTCGCTGGCCGCCGCGTTCTGCCCGGCCGAGTTCACGGTCGCCGAACTGCGCCGCGTCTACGAGATCGTCTGGGGCACGCCCCTGGACCCCCGCAATTTCCACCGCAAGGTCACCGGCGCGGACGGCTTTCTCGTCCCGACCGGCCATTCCACGACCCGCGACGGCGGCCGTCCCGCCCGCCTCTACCGTCGCGGCGACGCCGAGCAGCTCCGCCCCCCGATGCTGCGTCCGCGCCCCTAGCTCGCGTATCGGTTCAGGTCTGGCGTTGGGACGCTAAAGAGACGGCGTCGCCGCGGTGGTCGCGCAGTGCCCGGGTAGTGCCCCTGGAAACGGGGGTGAAAGATGAGCGCAGCGCTGCTTCCCACACCGGACTTCACGTTCGATCCCGATGCGCCGGGCGCGTGCGTCGCGGGTGTGCGGCCCTATCGCAAAGGGGCGTACCGGCTGGACGCCGAGACGGTGTCGGGGAAGTTCGTCGTCCACAACTACGGGCACGGCGGCGCGGGGATCACGCTGAGCTGGGGGTGCGCGGCGAAGGTCCGGGACATCGTCGCGGCGCGGCTCACGACGTCGCACGACACCGGGGTCGCGGTGCTCGGCGCGGGCGTCATGGGGCTCACGGCCGCGACGCTGCTGCTCGATCTCGGGCTCGATGTGACGATCTACTCCGACCGCCGGCCGGTCGACACGACCTCCCACAAGGCGGGCGGCGAGTGGGGCGTGTCGGTCATCGACTCGGCCGGGAAGAAGGAAGAACTCAAGCAGATCATCACGACGGCCTACACGAAATTCAAAGGCAGTGTGGGACAGAATTACGGCGTCTATGAGCGGCCGTTGTTCACGCCGGAGGAGTCGCCGAACCTGGAGATCGTCCGGGACTGGCTGCCGAACCTCCTGCCCGCGCGGAAGAAGTGCGACCGGCTGCCCGTCAGCGGGCCCGCCCGGCCCGGGTTCGAGTACCAGACGCTGCTGATCGAGCCGCCGGCGTTCCTGAACCGGCTGGAGACCGACCTCGCGGCGCGCAACGTGCCCATCAAGCTGTGCCGGTTCGCGAGCCGGGCGCAGGTCCTCGCCTTGTCGCAGAACATCATCGTCAACTGCACGGGGCTCGGCGCCAAAACGCTGTTCGACGACGCCAAGATGTGCCCGATCACCGGGCAGTTGGCCATGCTCCCGCCGCAGCCGGGCCTGAAATACCTGCTCGGCCGGGACGGGTACATGTTCCCCCGCAGCGACCATCTCGTCATCGGCGGAACCACCGAGCAGAAGGTGAACAGCGAGGTCCCCAACAAGGCGTGCTGCAAGCAGCTCGTCCGGGGAATCGCGAAATGGTTCGGGCTCGCGCCGGCGGAACCGCTGCCCGACACGCATGTCCACCATCCGCGCAACGCCCCGGTCGTGGATCCGCGTTTGGCGGCGTCCTTGGAGGAACGGTGACGTTCACGGTCGCGGACTATGTCCTGACGCGGCTGGCGCAGCAGCGCGTGGACGCGTTGTTCGGTGTTCCGGGCGCCTACTGCGCGGACCTTTTCGGCGCGACGGCCGCGCACGGGATCACGGCGGTCGTCACTGCGAGCGACCTGGAGGCCGGGTACGCGGCGGACGGGTACGCGCGGACGAAAGGCCTCGGCGCGGTCGCGGTCGCCAACGGGGTCGGCGTGCTGAGCATGATCAACGCGATCGGCGGCGCGTTCGTGGAGCGCAGCCCGGTCGTCGTGCTGAACGGCGGGCCGAGCTGCGCGCATCTGGACAAGCTGAAGAAGTTCGACGTCCTGTTCTCGCACTCCACCGGACGGCCCGACGCGGACCTGACCGCGTACAAGCTCGTCACCGCGAGCGCCGTGCGCGCCGAGAAGGCCGCCGACGTCCCCGCGCTGGTGGACGGCGCGCTCACGACCGCGCTGAGAACGAAGAAGCCCGTCTATGTCGAGATCGCCGAAGATCTGTGGACGAAGGCGTGCCCGTCGCCCACGGGCTCGCTGTCCGCCGCCGTCCCGCCGTCCGGCACGGAGAAGCAGCTCGCCGCCGCGATCGTCGCGCAGATCCGCGCCGCGACGTCGCCGGTCTTGCTGATCGGCGCGGAGGTCCAGCGCTACGGCCTCGCGGACCGCGTCGCCGACCTCATCGCGAAGCTCGGCGTGCGCTGGTCGAGCGCGCTGCTCGCCAAGTCGACGCTCCCCGAGCAGGGGAACGGCTGGGTCGGCGTCTACGACCCGCCGCACTCGGCGCCCGCCGCGGCGGACGCCGTCGAACACGCGGACCTGCTCGTGACACTCGGCTGCGTGTTCCCCAGCGGCTACGCACACCTGGTGACGGGCGGCAGCGACCACATCATCGCCGCCTACGACGGCAAGGTGAAAATTCGCACCGGAGCCAAACAGAACGCGGAGATAGGCGCACTCGTAACGGCCCTGGTGACCGAGGCGGCAAAAGCACCCCCGCGCCCGTCCCCACCCGCCCTGACGTCCCCCGCCCCCGGCCCACCGACGGGCGCCCTGACGTACCGGGGCGTTTTCGAGCGGATCGCCGCCGCCCTGGACGCGTCCTGGATCGTCGTGCCCGACATCTTCCTCGGCGTCTACTCGGCCGCGAACCTGCCCGTGAAAGGCCGCGACGCCTTCCTCTGCAGCGCCGTGTGGGCGTCGATCGGACACTCGGTCGCCGCATCCGTCGGCGCGGCCTTCGGCTCGTCCCGCCGCCCCCTGGTGATCTGCGGCGACGGCGGCTTCCACATGACCGCCCAGGCCCTCTCCACAATGGCCCGCTACAACCGGAACCCGGTCGTCATCGTCATCGACAACGCCCTCTACGCCTACGAGCAATTCCTGGTGGACGGCGACTACTTCACCCACCCCGGCACCCCGCCGACCCCGTACCTGACCCTGAACAAGTGGAACTTCACCCAGTTGGCCCAAGGCCTAGGCCTAACCTCCGCCCAGTCCGTGAACACCGAAGCGGACTTCGACACGGCCTTGGCCGCCGCGAAGGCGTCCGCCGAACCCGCCCTGATCGCCGCCGAAATCGACCCCCACGACCTCCCCGCCGAACTCCCCTGACGTCATTTCCGGCGGGCGGTGAGAAGGGTGAGGGTGGTGGCGGCGGCGAAGATCAGCGTGCCGAGGACGTTGACCTGGGGTGGGGTTCCGGTTCTTGTCGAGGCCCAGATCCAGAGGGGGAGGGTGATGGTGGTGCCGCTGGTGAAGTTCGTGATGACGAAGTCGTCGATGGAGAGGACGAAGGCCAGGAGGGCGCCTGCCAGGATTCCCGGGGTGACCAAGGGGAGGGTGATCAGGCGGAATCTCGGCCAGGGAGTTGCGCCCAGGTCTTCTGCCGCTTCTTCCAGGGACGGGTCCAGGGTCACCGCTCTGGCGCGGACTGTCGTTGTCATGAAGGCGATCGAGACCATCGTGTGCGCGGCCAGGATCGTCGGGTAGCCGCGGGGGATGTTGAACGTCACGAACATCGACAGCAGGGACGCGCCCAGCACCAGTTCCGGGCAGGCGATGATCAGGAAGAGGACGGCCGTTGTCGTGGCCCGGCCTCGGAATTTGTGGCGGGCCAGAGCCAAGCCCAGGGGGGTGCCAAGGGCTGTCGCCATGGCTGTGCTCAGTGTGGCGATTGTCAGGGAGTTGATGGCGGCGATCGTCAAGTCGGGCTTGGCGAGCAGGTGGGTGTACCACTTGAGGGTGAAGCCCTCCCAGCGGAAGTTCTGCTTGCCGTGGACGTCGTTGAAGCCGAACAGGATCATGACCGCTATGGGGAGGATCAGCCAGGCGGTCAGGAGCAGGGTGTAGAGGTGCAGGGCGGAGAGGCGGCGGGTCGGGCGGGTGGTCATGGTGCGGTCGTGTCCAGGATTCCGCGCGTTCCCAAGGCCCGGGCGTAGAGGAAGATTCCGGCCAGCAGAATCGCCATCAGCGTGAACGACAGGGCGGACGCCACGGGGTAGGCCCCGTCGTCGAAGTATTGGGCCTGGATCACGTTGCCGATCATCGTGTTGCGCGGGCCGCCGAGTATTTCGGCGTTCACGTAGTCGGATGACGCGGGGACGAACGTCATGACGACTCCGGCGAAGACGCCCGGCAGCGAGAGCGGCAGGACGACGCGCGCGAACGTGGCGGCGCGGCCGGCGTGCAGGTCGTGGGCCGCCTCGATCAGGCGCGGGTCCAGGCGTTCCAGCGCCACGTAGATCGGCAGCACCATGAACGGCAGATAGGTGTAGGTGAGGCCCGCTATCACGGCTGTTCCGGTGTCCAGGACATGGAAGTCGGACGGGACGATCCCGTGATCGCGCAGCGGTCCGAGAACGGGTCCGTTGTCGGTGAGGACCAGCTTCCACGCCACGGTCCGCAGCACGAACGACACGAAATAGGGAATGAGCAGCAGGAGCAGGTAGGTGGATTTGCGGGGTCCGGCGCGGAAGGCGATCCAGTAGGCGGCCGGGTAGGCCAGCGCCAGGCACAGGATCGTCGCCAGGAAGCCGTACCAGAGCGACCGGACGAACGCGTCCCCGTACGTGCTCAGGCCGTCGGTGTAGTTCTGCCAGTGGAAAGTCTGGCGGAATCCGTCGATGAGATTCCCCGTCTGGAGCGACAACGACGCCATCATCGCCACCGGGACGACGAAGAACACCGCCAGCCACAACCCGCCCGGCAGGACCAGCAGATATGGCGCCAGACGACGGGAGAACGGCATCACGAACCCCGGGCGATCGGCTCGAAGACGCCCAGATAGCGGGATTGCTCGTCCGGGCTCAAGCGGCGGTAGCGCCGGAGCCGGGCCATGTCGGACGGCGACGGGAAAACCAACGGGCTCGCGCCGAGTCGCGTCAGGTCGTCGCGCTCACGGCCGGCGGCCCGTGCCGCGTCGCGCCGGACGATCTCCCGCACCCCCGCGACCGGCGTGATGTAGTTGACGAATTCCGTCAGCGGCGCGTTGTGGGCGGGGAGGTAGAGCCAGTCCATGAGCGTCAGGGCGTCCACGGGAGAGACGGCGGTCCGCGGAATGCACAGGTTGTCCGTCCACAGCGTCCCGCCCTCGGACGGCACCACGAACTTCACGTCCGGGCTGGTCAGCGTGTAGACGTCACCGGACCACGCCATCGTCAGCCACACGTCGCCCTTGCTGACGGCGTCGACGTAATCCTGCGTGTAGTACTTCCGCACGATCCCGGCGTCGCGCTGCTCGCGCAGCCGGGCGGCGGCCTTCTCCCAGTCCGGCGGCCGGGACGTCTCCGGATCCACCCCCAGCGAGAACAGGCCGAAAGACCCGAGTTCCTGCGCGTCGCTCATCATCCCGACCCGCCCCCGGTACTTCGGCGAGAAGAGCTGAGCGATGCTGGTGATCTCCTCGTCCACGTACTTCGTGTTGTAGGCGATCCCCGTGATGCCCGACTCGTACGGGACGGTGAACGCGTTCCCCGGGTCATAAGACGGATTCCGGAACTCCGGCGCGGCGTGCGCGGCGAAGTTCGGCAACCGCGACAGGTCCAGCGGCGCCAGATATCCGAGCCGCCGGCACTGCTCCAACTGGATCCCGTTCGTCATGACCATCAGGTCGAAGCCGATCGACTGCCCGGCCGCCAGCGGCGCCCGGATCTTGCCGAACCACGGCCCCATCTCCTGAATGGCCTCCCGGTACGCGACCCGGATTCCGGTGTCCTTCTCGAAAGAGGTGAGCGTCGCCCGGTCGTCCTCCAGGTAGCCGGGCCAGTTCGCCCAGCTCAACCGTCCCGTCCGCCGTTTCCCGGCCCAGAACGACGCGACGTCGGTCGAAGCCGCCCGGCCTTTCACCCCGCACGCCGACAACGCCAGCGCGGCGCCGGCCAGCCGCAGCGCGTCGCGGCGGCGAACAGGGCTCAACGGACGGCTCCCAGCGCGTACGAATGGTCCGGTTCCCACGACAGCCACACCTCGTCGCCCCGCCCGGCCACCTCGTCGGCGGACGCCGCGTTCTGCCGGAACACCACCACGTCCGCGCCGGCCGACGTCGTGACGTTGTAGTTCGTGGCCGTCCCGAGATAGACGACCTCGGTGACCGTCCCGCGCACGCCGCACAGCCCGCCGCCGGGCCGCGTCCGCCCGAGCGAGATCTTCTCCGGCCGGACGGCCAGCTCCAGAAGCTGCCCGACACCGACCGCGTCGCGAACCGGAACCTCGATCCGCCCGTCGGCGCCGTGGACGACCACCGCCCGCCCCGCCGCCACCGCGGCGACCTCGCCCGCCAGCAGGTTCGACGTCCCGACGAACGACGCCGCGAACCGCGTCGCCGGACGCTCGTAGACCTCCCGGGGCGTCCCGACCTGCTCGATCCGCCCGTCGTTCAGCACGGCGACCCGGTCCGACATCGTCAGCGCCTCGCCCTGGTCGTGCGTCACGTAGACGAACGTCAGCCCGACCTCGCGCTGGATCCGCTTCAGCGAGACCTGCATCGCCTGCCGCAGCCGCAGGTCCAGCGCGCCGAGCGGTTCGTCCAGCAGCAGTGCGCGCGGCCGGTTGACCAGCGCGCGGGCCAGCGCCACCCGCTGCTGCTGCCCGCCCGACAGCTCGCCCGGACGGCGCCGCTCCAGCCCCGTCAGCTCGACGGTCTCCAGCATCGCGCCCACGCGCGCCGCGATCTCGCCGCGCGGCACCCGGCGCCGCCGCAGCCCGAACGCCACGTTCTCGAACACGCTCAGATGCGGGAACAGCGCGTACGACTGGAACACCGTGTTCACGTCGCGCCGATGCGCCGGGACGCCCGTCACGCGCGTCCCGTGCAGCCGCACCTCGCCGGCCGTCGGCTCCTCGAACCCGGCGATCAGCCGCAGCGTCGTCGTCTTCCCGCATCCGGACGGCCCGAGCAGCGAGAAGAACTCGCCCGCGAGGATCGTCAGGTCCAGCCCCCGGACGGCGGCCGTCCCGGAACGGTAGGTCTTCGCGACACCGGCCAGCTCGACCGCCGGGGGCTGCGCGCTGGTCATGCCGGTGACCTTGGCAGATCGTCCAGATTTATGGCAAGCCGCTCACTCCCCGCCGAGTTCCTCGTCGATCGGCGTGGAGTGCGTGACGCGCTCGTGCTCGGCCAGGTTCGGATGCCGGTGCTCGCGGTGCTGGACGGTCCGTTCGGTCGTCGTCAGGTCCGGCGCCGGGTCGACCGGCACCGAGCGCATGACCTCGTCCAGGTTGGCGTAGTCGGCGAGCGGCAGCGCCCGCAGCGCCCTGACCTGCGGCTCGCCCGCGCCCACCCGGCTCGCGTGCGCGACCAGGTCGTCCTTGGACGCCGGAAAGCGCATGTCGTTCAGCGCGGCCTTGATCTCTCCCACGTCATGAAGCCTCATGCCCGCCGGTTACCCGGGCGGCCCGCGCGCAATCCCGGACGACGGCCGTGAAATCGGCGACGGCCGCGCTCACCCGCTCCAGCGGTCGGCACAGCGCCACGCGCAGCGGCGCGATGTCCTCGATGGGCCGCCACACCAGGTCGGGCCGTCCGTAGTGCAGGCTCATCGACTCCGGGCTGATGCAGACCGCCAGCCCGGACGCGACGTGCTCCAGCATCTCCTCGACGTTGTCGTTCTCCGGCCCCCAGCGCGGCGGCCGCCCGTCCGGCCGCGGATTCACCGCCCACCAGTCGACCCACGCGCGGGGCGCGCGGCGCGTCCACACCAGCGGCTCGTCCGCCAGATCCATGATCGAGACCCCGCTGCGGGCCGCCAGCGGATGCCCCGCCGCCAGCCCGGCCATCCGCCGCTCCACCGCGACGATCTCGGTGTGCAGGCCGGTCGTGTCCGCCGGGAGCCAGACGAACGCCACGTCCACGAGCCCCTCCCGCAGCGCCGCCACCTCGCCGCCCCACGCGAACCGCTTCGGCTCGACCGACGAGCCCGGATGCCGCCGCATGAACGCGGTGTACGCGCGGGTGGCGAGCGTTCCCGCGCCGGACGCGGTGAAGCCGACCCGCACGCTCCGCGCCCCGGCCGCCGCCTCCGCGCGGACGGCCCGCTGCGCCGCCTCCCAGTCCGCGAGCAGCCGCCGGGCGCGCGGGAGGAACGCCGCCCCGGCCGCCGTCAGCGCGACGTCCCGGCTGGTCCGGACGAACAGCGGCGTCCGCAGGTCGTCCTCCAGCGCGCGGATCCGGCGGCTCAGCGCGGGCTGGGAGATCAGCAGGCCCTCGGCGGCCCGCGAGAAGTTCAACTGCTCGGCCAGCGCGACGAAGTACCGCAGCACGCGCGTGTCGACGTCCACCCGTCCCCCCGGATCTATGCGCTCACCGTATAGCGAGAGGTCTTGGACCGGACGGGACGAACCGCAGTTTCCTAGAACCACTCGCGAAAGGAGACGAGATGACCCGGACCACACGGCGTGGCGTCCTCGCGGCCGGCGCCGCCGCGCTCGGCCTCGCCGCGACCCCCGCGTCCGCCGCCGCCCCCGGCCGGTTCGCCCGCCGGACGGTCCTCGTCACCGGCGCGACCTCGGGCATCGGCCGGGCCACCGCCGCCGCCTTCGCCGCCGAAGGCGCGCGGGTGATGTTCTGCGGCCGCCGCGCCGCCCTCGGCGCGGAGGTCGAGCGCGAGATCCGCGCGTCCGGCGGCGAAGCGGTCTTCCACCGCGCGGACGTGCGCGACGAGTCGGACGTCAGGGGCCTGGTCGACGCCTGCGTCCGGCGCTACGGACGCATCGACGTCGCCGTCAACAACGCCGGGATCGAGACCCCGCGCGCCGCCCCGCTGCACGAACAGTCCGCCGCCGACTTCGACCGCGTCTGGCACACCAATGCCCGGGGCGTCTTCCTGTCGATGAAGTACGAGCTTCCCCACATGCTCCGCCAGCGCGGCGGCGTCATCGTCAACACCGCGTCGATCTCCGCCGAGGTCGGCTTCGCGACCATCGCGCCCTACAACGCCAGCAAGCACGCGGTCGCCTCGCTCACCAAGGTCGCCGCGCTGGAGTACGCGGACGAGAACATCCGCGTCAACGCGCTCGCGCCCGGCGCGGTCGACACGCCGATGCTGCGCCGCGCCGCCGAGGCGTTCGGCATGACCTACGAGCAGATCGCGGCCGAGTACCCGATCAAGCGCATCGTCCGGCCCGACGAGATCGCCCGCGTGATCCTCTGGCTCGCGTCCGCCGACGCGTCGGCGGTCGTCGGCACCGACGTCGACGCCTCCGGCGGCTACCTCACCGCCTGACCACGGAAGGAACCCCCATGGCCGACATCTCCCGCGCCACCCTGCTGCGCGCCGCGACCGTCGGGGCGGCCGGCGTTGCGGCGTCCGTCGCCGTCCCCCGCGCGGCCGAGGCCGGGGAGCACCCGAACGTCGCGCTGATCCGCGGCTACTACGCCGCCTACGCCGCGGGCGACCTCACCGCGCTCCGCGAGCGGTACTTCGCCCCGGGCATCCGGTGGACGATCCCCGGACACCACCCGCTCGCGGGCACCAAGGAGGGCGTGGACGAGGTCCTCGCGTTCTTCGCCGAACTCGCCCGCGCCGGGTTCCGCGCCGAGACGATCTTCCTCGCGGCCGACGGCGACTGGGTCGTCGACCTGCACCGGGGCTGGAGCACCCGCCCCAAGGGCCTCGACATCATGTGGGCGCTGGCGTTCCGCGTCGAGCGGAACCGGATCGCCGAGGCCGTCAACTACCCCGGCGACCAGCACGCCGCCGACGCCTACTTCTGGAAGCGCTACCCCCTGGCCGACCTCCCGGGACGGCTCGCGCCCCGGGCCTGACGTCAGATGCCGAGCAGGTCGACCAGGTCGTCGGCGTGGTCCTCCTCCTCTTCGAGGATGGACTCCATCAGGCGGCGGGTCGTCGGGTCGCCGTCGCCGAGCCAGCGGATGATCTCCTGGTAGGTGGAGATGACGATCCGCTCGGCCTCCAGGTTGTCGCGCAGCATCTGGTCGAGGTCGCCGTCGGGCGGCGTCGTGTAGTCGGTGGCGGCGCGCTCGGCGAGCTTGGCCGGGTCGAACGCGGGCTCGCCGCCGAGCTGGTTGACGCGGTCGGCGGCGCGCAGCGCGTGGTCCAGCTCCTCCTTGGCGTGCTCCTTGAACTCCGCCGACACCTGGGCGCGGTCGATGCCCGTCGCCGAGATCGCGTGCCGCGTGTACCGCAGCCAGCAGACGACCTCGGTCGCGACGACGTCGTTGAGGACCTCGATGACCCGCGTGCTGTCGCGCCCGTAGGTCTCGGTGATCGGCCCCTCCTGCATCTTCTCCCGCACCTCGGCGCGGATCCTGCTGACGTCCAGGACGAAGTCGTCGCTCATGGCAGCCCTTCCCTTGATGATCATCGGCGCCCGGTACGTTCCCGCGCACCGGCCAAGGGAGCGGCCGACGGCGGCAAAGCCATGATCATCACGCCGGAATAGGACGAGCGAGTCAGGGAAGACGTAGAGAGCGCATTGATCGTCGGTCAAAATCGGGCGAACCCCTGCCGTCCCTGGCGTCGCAGCCGGGTTTCCGCGTCTCCGGCGTTTCCGGCGCCGCACCGGGGGCAGTCTGCCATTGTCGAGGGAAACGGAGGCGATCCGGTATGAAGGTCGTGATCGAGATGACCCTGCCCCGGGACGCCGGCAGCGCTCCGCTGGCCCGGCACACGATCGACGCCTCCCTGCGCGGGCTCGGGGTGGAGCCCGGCGTGCGCGCCGACATCGCACTCGCCCTGGGCGAGGCCTGCGCGAACGTCATCCAGCACGCGCGGGCCAGCCACGAGTACGAGGTCCGCGCGCTGATGGACGGCCTGCGCTGCGTCGTGGACGTCATCGACGGCGGCGGGCACGGCAAGGGCGCGCAGCCCTGGGACGAGGCGCAGGCGCCGCCGCACGCCGAGAGCGGACGCGGCCTCCAGCTCATCCGCGCGTGCACCGAGCAGCTCGACATCTCCGACCGGATGCACCGCGACGGCGCCGTCGTGCACTTCGAGAAGTCCCTGGTGGGATGAGAACGGCCCCGTCCCGCAGCGCGGAACGGGGCCGTGGACCGACGATCAGCCGGTGACCGGCAGGTCCCCCTGGACCGGCTTCGGCTTGGGCGCCGCGTTCTTCGGCGTGTGCGGCTTCACCGGCTTGACGGGCTTCACCGGCTTGACCGGCTTCACCACGTGCGCCGGGGCGCCGCAGGTCGCCGACGCGACCGAGAGCGTCTGCGCCTTGCCGCCGCCGAGCGGGACGGTCGCCGACAGCGCCGTCACGCGCAGCCGGCCGTCGGGCAGCCGCTCCTGCTTGTTGAGGACGACCGAGCCGTCACCGAGCCCGTCCACGTGGAACGGGACGGTCGTGTTCGGCGGCGGGCTCACCGCGAGCCGCTTGCCGGCGACCAGCGCGTTCACGACGTGGGACGTGCCGCGCCCGGCCTGGCACTTGGCGGTGACGGCCTCGGCGAACAGCCCCGCGCTCGGGACCTTCAGCTTCGCGACCTCCGACGACGCGAAGCCGCGCGACGCCTTCACGTTGAGGACGCCGACGTCGACCAGCTTGTCGGGGTTCACCCGCGCGAGGCTGCGCGTGACGGTGGCCGCGGCGGACTGCGCGAGCGGCAGCGGCGGCACCGAGACCGGCCCGGTCGCCGTCAGCCCGAACGCCGTGCTGCCGGGGGTCGCGGCCGGGGCCGCGGCGCCCGCGGGGGTGGCGGCGGCGACGCCGACGGCGGCGGCGACCAGGCCGATCTGGGCGAGGCGGGCCTTCATCGAGGACATGGATCGACTCCTAGTTCACATGCTGGGTACGGCTGGCCCGGGGGGTCAGCCGGAGATGAGGACGACCGTCCCGAGCGGAACGCGGGACAGCTCGCGCAGCGCCGCGTCCGGCACCCGGACGCAGCCGTGCGAGACGGCCTTCCCGAAGACCGAGGCGTCCGGCCAGCCGTGGAACGCCACGGTGCCCGGCCCCCCGCCGAAGGTGTCCAGCGACGCCGAGTGCGTGCCGAGCGGGATGACCAGCGGGCTCGGCGACTTCTTGGCCGGAGCGAGCTGGGCGAGGACGAACGTCCGTCCGGCCGGCGTGGGCGTGTTCGCGGCCCCGACGGCGACCTTCCACGTGCCGACGCTCCTGCCGGACTTCTCCAGCGTGAGCGTGCGGCGCGCCGTGTCGACCTTGACCGTGTACGGCGAGCGGGCGGCGCGGAGCCCGTCCTCGCCGGAGATCCAGCCGGCGGCCTGGTCGGGCCTGCTCGGGAGCAGGACGCGCGACCAGGTGCCGGAGCGTTCGACGACGGGCACCCAGGTGGGCCCGCCCAGCTCCGTCACGGGGAGCACGGCCACCTGCCGTCCGCCGGGCCGGTCGTAGACGGGGCGCGGCGCGGTCGGGTGCACGACCGTGCCGTCGCCGCCGTCGGCGGCGCCGGTGTCCCGGGCCAACGCGGGGATCTTCGCGTACGTGGTCGTCTCGGGCGTCTTCCCGGTGGGGGACGCCGCGGACACGGGCCGGTCGTCCGCCGTGGCGGCGTCCGGCGACTGCCCGCACCCCCCGAGGACCAGGGCCAGCGCGGCCACGGGCGGCAGGATCACGGCCGCGCGGGCGCGCGGGCGGGTGCGGTGCGTTCTCATGGAAGAGCCCCCTCCGGGAGGCGTGATGTCCGACCCGATAAGCAGCTCGGGGGAAAGGTTTACGGTCGTCATCTCGCCGGGGATGCTAGCGGGGGGAGAAGGGAGCGTGTTCGGATTTTCGGGGAATCCGGCGGGACTTTTCCCGCCGGGCTCTTGCCATTCCCCGTTAATGGCGTTTATTTCCGGAATGACGGCGACAAGTTCGCTTGATCGGACATAACTCTGCTTTTGCCCGGGGGAAATCGGACGAAAATGCTCAGGTGTGGCGTCCGGCCGCGGCGGAGAACTCCGCCAGCCCCCAGACGAGCGACTGCCGCGCCTGGGCGGGCATCCCCGACAGGATCCGGCCCAGCTCCTCGCGGCGCCGCACGCGCAGCCGCTCCAGCAGCCGCCGCCCGTCGGTGGTCAGCCGGACGGTCACCTCGCGCCGGTCCCGCCCGGTGTCGCGGCGCAGCAGCCCGGACGCCTCCAGCCGGTCGCACAGCCGGCTCGCCGAGGACGTCAGCGCGCCCAGCCCGGCCGCGAGCCCGCTCACGTTGACCGGGCCGCGTTCCAGGATGAACAGCGCGCGGAGCTGCGTGGCGGGGACGGGGACGTCCGGCCCGTCATGGACGCGGGCGACGACGTCCAGGAGCGCGCCCGCCGCCGCGTCGAGGGCCGCCGCGGTCTCCAGGGGGTCCTGACCGGGTGGAGCGACCATGTGTCCCACTGTGACACAAGGGGTCGGCGGCGGGCATCTCGACCGGGGCGATGCGGTCAGCGGGGAAGCTTCACCACGGTGACGAAGAAATTGTCGATCTGCCGTACGACCTGGATGAACCGGTCGAAGTCGACGGGCTTGGTGACGTACGCGTTCGCGTGCAGATCGTAACTGCGCAGGATGTCCTCGTCCGCCTCGGACGTGGTGAGGACCACGACCGGGATGCTGCGCAGGTCCCGGTCGGCCTTGACCTCCTCCAGCACCTGCCGCCCGTCCTTGCGGGGCAGGTTGAGGTCCAGCAGGATCAGGTCGGGGCGCGGCGCGTCGGCGTGCTCGCCCTCCCGCCGCAGGAAGGCCATCGCGTGCTCGCCGTCGCTGGCGACGTGCAGATGGTTGCGGAGCTTGTTGTGCTCGAACGCCTCGGTCGTCAGCAGGACGTCGCCGGGGTCGTCCTCGACCAGCAGCACCTCGATCGGGCGGGCGTCGGGCGCCGGGTCGTTATTCATCCTCGGTCTCCTTCTCGGCCGGAAGTGTCCACCGTATGACGGTTCCGGGGTTTTCCTGGTCTTCGTTCGCGTCCAGCCAGATGCGCCCGCCGTGATACTCCACGATCTTCTTGCAGAGCGCGAGCCCGATGCCCGTCCCGGCGTACTCCTCGCGCGGGTGCAGGCGCTGGAAGATGAGGAAGATGCGGTCGGCGTGCCGGGGCTCGACGCCGATGCCGTTGTCGGCGCAGGCGAACTCCCACGTGTCGCCGTCGCGGCGCACGCTGATCTCCACCTCGGGCGCGACGCCGGGGCGCCGGAACTTGATCGCGTTCCCGATGAGGTTCTGGAAGAGCTGGCCGAGCTGCGTCCGGTCGCCGCGCACGTGCGGGAGGTCGGCGACGCGGACGTCCGCGCCGGTCTCCTCGCGCAGCGTCGCGAGGTCGGCCAGCGACTGCGCGGCGACGGCGCCGAGGTCGACGGCGTCCTCGGTGCGGCTGACGCGGCCGACGCGGGAGAAGCCGAGGAGGTCGTTGATGAGGGCCTGCATGCGCTTGGCGCCGTCCACGGCGAACTCGATGTACTGGCGGCCCCGGTCGTCGAGCTGGTCGCCGTAGCGGCGCTCGATCATCTGGCAGAAGCTCGCGACCTTGCGCAGCGGCTCCTGGAGGTCGTGGCTCGCGACGTAGGCGAACTGCTCGAGCTCGGCGTTGGAGCGGCGCAGCTCGGCGGCCTGGGCGTCCAGGAGCTGGCGGGCGCGGGCCGTCCGCTGCCACTCCAGCAGGATCCGGTGCCGCATCGCGTCGATGACGGCCGCCAGCTCGGAGATCTCCACGGGCCGCCGGACGTCGAGCGGGTGCGTCAGGTCGCCCTGGACGACGGCCTGCACCTTCTCGCTGAGCTGCGACACCGGCCGCAGCACCGTCCGGCGGATCAGCACCGCGAGCACCAGCCCGGTGATCACGATCACGGCCAGCGCGCCGCCGACCGACCAGGTCGCGGTGTTCGCGCGGCTCTGCAGGATCCGGACGGTCTCGGCGTGCAGCGCGGTAATCCGCTGCTGCACCCGCGCGATGTCGGCCCGGACGGACACGAACCGCGCCTGGCCCGTCTTCTCCAGCCCGTCCGCGCCGCGCCGGTCCGCCGCGACCGCGTCGGCGTACGCGGCGCGCCACGCGGCGCTCTCGGCGGTGACGCGGTCGAGTCCGGTGAACGTCGGGCCGGCGCCGTGCACCCCGCGCAGCAGCGTGCGCATCCGGTGGGCCGCCGCCGCCTCGTCCCGGACGGCGGCCCGGTAGCCGGCGAGGCTCGCGGCGGCGCCGGTCGCCGCGTAGTCGCGGATCAGCGTGTCCTGGCGGGCGATGGCGCCGCTGAGCTGGAACTGCTCCAGCGTCGCCGGGTCGACCTTGTCGATGAGCGTGTTGCGCGCCCCGATGTTCCCGGCGAGCGCGAACCCGGCGAGCGCGACGGCGGCGGCGAGCAGGACGGCCAGCAGCAGCGTCCCGAGGCGGTAGAGCTGCCCCAGCCGGATGCGGTCCAGGCCGCGCCGCTCCGCGCGGGGCATCGGCTCCATGAACGCGGGCGGGCCGAGGACGGCCTCCAGCTCGGCCAGTTCCTCGTCGGTGATGTCCTCGGTGAGGTCCTGGGAGGCGTCGGTGGTCATGACAGTTCACCCCGGGTGAGCAGGAGCAGGGCCAGGTCGTCGGACAGGACGTCGCCGTTGCGCCGCTCGGCCTCGCCGATCAGGCCGTCCAGCAGCGCCCGGCCGCGTTCGCGGCGGGCGTGCGCGGCGCGGGCGAGGACGAGCAGCCCGTCGAGGTCGAGGCGTTCGCCGTCGTCCTCGCCCGAGTAGCCCTCGATGAGGCCGTCGGTGTAGAGCATGAGCGCCCAGTCGTCGCCGAGGTGGACGTCGCCGGCGGGCCAGTTCAGGCCGGGCAGCAGGCCGAGCGCGGGCCCGCACGGCTCGTCGGGCAGCGGGGCGACGCCGCCGGGCGTGAACAGGACGGGACGCGGGTGCCCGGCCCGCCAGACGCGGACGGCGCGGCGGTCGGGCGCGAGCGCGAACATGCACAGCGTCGTGAAGATCTCCTCGCTCCACCGCTCGTGGCACAGCACCGCGTCGAGCGTGCGCAGCAGCGGGGAGCCGGTGTGGCCGGCGAGGACGAGCGTCCGCCACGCCATGCGCAGCCGGACGCCGAGCGACGCCTCGTCCGCGCCGTGGCCGCTGACGTCGCCGATCACGCCGTGGACGGTGCCGTCCGCCATCTGGACGGTGTCGTAGAAGTCGCCGCCGAGCAGCGCCCGGTCGCGGCCGGGACGGTAGCGGGCGTGGTGGCCGATGCCGGGTTCGTCCAGGATCGGGACGGGCAGCAGCCCGCGTTCCAGCCGTGCGTTCTCCCGGCCGAGGATGCGCGCCTCGACGAGTTGGCGTTCGGACTCGTCGGCGCGCTTGCGCTCGATGGCGTAGCGGATGGCGCGGCTGAGGAGCGGGCCGTCCACGTCCTGCTTGACGAGGTAGTCCTGCGCGCCCGCGCCGACCGCCGCGACGCCGACGTGCGCGTCGGCGAGCCCGGTGAGGACGAGGACGGCGAGGTCGGGCGCGGCTTTGAGGACCTGCCGGAGCACCTCCAGGCCGGAGGCGTCGGGGAGCGACAGGTCCACGATCACGCAGTGGAGGGCGGGGGTCAGGGATCGCAGCGCCTCGGCGAGCGTGCGGGCGACGATGATCTCGACGTCCGGTTCGGACTCGGTAATGAGGTCTTCGAACAGGAGGGCGTCGGCCGTGTCGTCCTCGACCAGCAGAAGGCGCAGGCGCGTGCCGGTCGCCACGCCCGGAGCCCCGTTGCGGGTGACGGCGGACACCGCGTCGTTCCCTCCTTCGTCCCGCCCACGGACGGTGAGCGTCTCGGTCTGCTTGTCATCAGGCAAATGTTAGGCCAGCGGGTCGGTTACGAGCAGTGACTCAGGGAACTGGATCTGCGAGCAAAAGGAGTGATCCCGCATGGCGCTGAGTGTGCCGCCCGCACGGCGCGAGTCCGTCGACATCGCCGAATCGTGGCAGGTTTGCCGCATTCGGGGCGACCTTGACTGTACTCGGGCGGATCTGCTGCGCGCGTACGTGGACGCCGCGCTGGAGCCGCCGGTGCCGGGCGGGCCGCCGCGGATCGCGCTGCACTTGGCGGACGTGCCGTTCTGCGATTCCTACGGATTGTCGGCGCTGGTCTACGCGGCGAAACGATTGCGCGCCGAGGGCGGCGCACTGCGGGTGACGAGCGCGTCGCGGCAGGTGCGCTCGCTGATCCGGCGCTGCGGACTGGACTGCCTGCTTCCGCTGCCCGACTAGCCGGGCCGGGAAAAGGGCGTCGCGGCGCGTGGAATGGACGGCGGACGGTCGCCGAGCCGTTTCGGCGACGATCTTGCCGGGGACCGCACGGGCCTTTACCCGGAGGGCGGGGGCACGCGGGCGCCGACGGCCCCGGTGGGAACGCCGGAGAAGGGAAAGCGGGCGCGGGTCAGGCGCTTTTCAATGGCCGCCGGACGGCCCGCCGCGTGGCGCGCCGCTGGGCCACCGCGGCGCGTGCCGCGTTGAGGCTCTCGCGGACCTGGGCCGCGCCGCGAGCCGCCGTGGCGCCGTCGATCTTGCGCCCCGCGTAGGCGGCGAGGACCTCGGCCACGGGCGGCGGCGTGTACTCGTCGCGGCGGGGTTCGACGGCCGCGGCGGGGACGGCGGCGGGAAGGCTGGGAGGGATTCCCTCGGCGATACGGGTCGCCGGGGTGAGAACGAGCGCGAGATGGGCGTGGCACTGCGGGCACTCGGCCGCGGAATGCGTTTCTCCGTTCACACCCCCCATGATTACCCGGGGGTCTGACATTTCATCCGCGCCGACCGTTTCCGGCGGGCGGGGGAGACGAAGGCGGCCGGTTCGTGATGCGCGGAATGGCGTCAGCGGCGGGCGGGGGACGGGACGGCCCGCGACGGCGCCGGATGCGTCCGCGCCGGGGTGCCGTGCCGGGCCGCGCCGGTGAGGGCCAGCGCGGCGAACATCGCGAGCCACAGCACGGCGCGTCCGGTCCGGTGGCCGTATCCGCAGGTCAGCCAGAGGGCGGCGAGCCCGGCCCGGTGCCAGCCGCCGGACGCGCCGCGCCGCCGCGCCTGGAGCGCGCGGTAGCGCAGGTCGCGGGACGTCCGGCCGGACGTGGCGGCGGCGAGCCGGGCGTAGAGGTCGGCGAGCGCCGGGTCGGGCCGGGGGCCGGGGTCGTCGGCGAGGACGGCCGAGGCCCGCCAGGGCGCCAGCCGGGGCCGCAGGACAGGAAAGTTGCACCGCCCGGTGAGGCTCAGCTCACCGGAGACGCCGAGCAGGCCGCACCGCGACAGGTCCACGTCGGCGAGCGCGATGCGGGGCGCCCGCGTGTCGCGCAGGGACAGCAGCCGGACGGGCGCGGCGGGCGGCTCGTCCAGGCCCGCGAACGGCCGGGCCGCCTCGCGGACGTCCAGCGTCCCGGCGAAGGACGTTCCGGTGAGGTCCAGCGCGGCCGAGCGGACGCGGAACTCGCCGCGTCCGCGCACGCAGGCGCCCCGGGCCGAGAGCAGCGGGACGGCGGCGGTCACGTGCAGGCCCTCGTGCGCGGTCAGGCCGTCCAGTTGGAGCGCTCCCATGACCGACAGCGGCCCGAGCCGCGCGCCCCGGCGGAAGCGGGCGCGGTCGAACCGGGCGTTGCGGCCGACGCGCATCCGGCGGAACGACGCCGGGCCGGTGATCCGGGCGCCGCGCAGCGCGAGGTCGCGGTCGAAGCGGGCGCGGTCGAACTCGGCGGCGCCGGTGAACGCGGCGTGGTCCAAGCCCGCGTCGGCGTACCAGCGGGTCTCGCCGAACAGCGCGTCGCCGCCGAACACGGCCTCCTCGAACGACGCGTGGCGGTGGAAGCGCGCGGTGTGGAACGTCACGTTGCCGCTGAACCGGGCGCCGTGGAACGAGACGTGGCCGAGGAAACGGGCGCCGTAGAAGGACGCGGGGCCGGTGAAGGCCGTCCCGTCGAAGGACGCGTCGCCCTCGAAGCAGGCGTCGGCGAAGGACGTCCCGGCGGGCAGGACGGCGCGGTCGAGGCGGGCGCGGCCGAGATGGGGGCGTCCGTCCGGGCCGCGCAGGGCCGCGAGCAGGGCCTCCAGCGCGGGCGCGGGGACGGTGACGCCGCGCAGGTCGAGGTCGGAGCCGGGCCGGAGCGCGGCGCGGAACCGGTCGAAGCGGTCGGCCCGCAGGTGCGCGACGCAGGTGCCGGACGGGGCGGCGGACCGCCCCGCGCAGCCGGCGACCCGGCAGCGGGGCCAGTCGAGAGTGCTCACCGAGGCGTTCACTCTGACCGTTTTACCAAGGGGATGGCCGTCCTGGGATCTTTCTTTACCGTCAGGTCGCTGATGCCTCCTTCTTGACCGTCGTTCAGTGTGCCGAACCCCGAGTGGCCGCCGCCGAACCTGGGCATGATCGTCATATCCGGCTTCAAGCCGAAACTTCCGTTCGACTGCTGTTCACCTCGGGCAGGGACAATTGCGTCATGACCGTAAACCCCGGACATCTCCCCCGTGACATGGACGTTCTGCCGGACGATCGGTTCCTGGACCGGGAGGAGAGCTGGCTCCGCTTCAACCAGCGCGTGCTGGAGCTGGCCGAGGACACCGGCCTGCCCCTGCTCGAACGCGTCCGCTTCCTGTCGATCTTCGCCAGCAACCTGGACGAGTTCTTCATGGTCCGCGTCGCCGGGCTGGCGCGGCGGATGGCGACCGGCCTCGCCGTCCAGTCCGCCAGCGGGCGCCAGCCGCGCGAGGTGCTGGAGAGCACCGCCGCGCTCGCCCACCAGCTCATGCTGCGGCACGCGGCGGCCTTCGCCGACGACATCTGCCCGGCGCTGGCCCGCGAGGGCATCGACATCCTGCGCTGGGACGACCTGTCGGAGACCGAGCAGGAGCGGCTGCGGCGGTTCTTCCGGGACCGGATCTACCCCGTCCTGACCCCGCTCGTCGTGGACTCGGCGCACCCCTTCCCGTACATCTCGGGGCTGTCGCTGAACCTCGCGGTGATCGTCCGGGACCCCGAGACGGACGCGACGATGTTCGCCCGCGTCAAGGTGCCCCCGGTGCTGCCGCGCTTCGTGGAGGCGTCCGCCGATCGGTACACGCCGCTCGAAGACGTCATCGCCGCGCACCTGGACCAGTTGTTCACCGGCATGGAGGTGGTGGAGCACCACGCGTTCCGCGTGACCCGCAACCAGGACCTGGAGATCGACGACGACATCAGCGAGGGCCTGCTCCAGGCGCTGGAGCGGGAGCTGCTGCGCCGCCGCTTCGGCCCGGTGGTGCGCCTTGAGGTGGAACGGTCGATAGCGCCGGCCGTCCTGGAACTGCTGACGACCGAACTCGGCATCACCGAACAGCAGATCTACCGCGTTCCGGGGCCGCTGGACCTGGCCGGGCTGAGCGCCATCGCCGACCTGGACCGGCCGGAGCTGAAGTACCCGCCGTTCGTGCCGTCCAAAGACTCACTGCCCGAGGACGCGAGCATCTTCGCCGCGATCCGCGAGCGCGACGTGCTGATCCACCACCCCTACGACTCGTTCGCGACGACCGTCCAGCGGCTCATCGAGGACGCCGCCGCCGACCCGCGCGTCCTCGCGATCAAGCAGACGCTGTACCGGACGAGCGGCGACTCGCCCATCGTGGACGCGCTGATCGAGGCCGCCGAGGCGGGCAAGCAGGTCGTCGTCGTGGTCGAGCTGAAGGCCCGGTTCGACGAGCGCGCCAACATCGCGTGGGCGCGCAAGCTGGAGAAGGCGGGCTGCCACGTCGTCTACGGGTTCGTCGGGCTGAAGACGCACTGCAAGCTGGCCCTGGTCGTCCGGCAGGACGCCGACGGGACGCTGCGCCGCTACTGCCACATCGGCACCGGCAACTACCACCCGAAGACCGCGCGGCTGTACGAGGACCTCGGGCTGCTGACGGCCGCGCCCGAGGTCGGCGAGGACGTCAGCGCGCTGTTCAACCACCTCACCGGCTACTCGCGGCAGAAGAACTACAACCGGCTGCTGGTGGCGCCGCAGAGCGTCCGGTCCGGGCTCGTCCAGCGGGTGGACCGCGAGATCGAGCACCACCGGGCGGGGCGTCCGGCGCGCGTGCAGATCAAGTGCAACTCGCTGGTGGACGAGGTCCTGATCGACGCGCTGTACCGGGCGTCGCGGGCCGGCGTGCCGGTGGACGTGTGGGTGCGCGGGATCTGCGCGCTGCGTCCGGGCCTGCCGGAGCTGTCGGACACGATCCGCGTCCGCAGCGTCCTCGGACGGTTCCTGGAGCATTCGCGGATCTTCACGTTCGCCAACGACGGCGATCCCGAAGTGTGGATCGGCAGCGCGGACCTTATGCACCGCAACCTGGACCGCAGGGTCGAAGCCCTGGTCCGGGTCGCCGAGCCCGCGCAGCGGACCGCGCTGCTGGACTTCATGAACATGGCGATGGACGACGGCACGTCCGCGTGGTGGCTCGACGCCGAGGGCACCTGGACGCGCCGCACCCCGCCGCCGGGCGAGAAGCTGCTGGACGTCCAGACGCACCTGATCCGCAGCCGCCGCTGGAAGAACGTCGCCGATGGATGAGATCCGCGCCGCGGGCGTGGTCCTGTGGCGCGACGGCCCGGACGGGGCGGAGATCGCCGTGGTCCACCGGCCGCGCTACGACGACTGGTCGTTCCCCAAGGGCAAGGTGGAACCCGGGGAGCACGTCGTCACGACGGCGGTCCGGGAGACGATCGAGGAGACGGGCGTCGTGCCCGTCCTCGGCCGGCGGCTGCCCACCCAGCGCTACACGGTGTCCGGACGTCCCAAGCGGGTGGACTACTGGGCGGCGGAGGCGGACGGTTCTTCGTTCGTCCCCAACGACGAGGTGGACGCCCTGGACTGGCTCCCGCCCGGAGAGGCCGCGCGCCGGCTCAGCTACCCGGTCGACGCCGACCTGCTGGGAGCGTTCCTGGACGGCCCGCGCCGCACCCGGCCGCTGCTGATCGTCCGGCACGGCTCGGCGGGGGACAAGCGGACGTTCCCCGGCCCCGACGACCTGCGCCCGCTGGACGACCTCGGCCGCGACGAGGCGGTCGCGCTGGCCGGGCCGCTCGCCGCGTTCGGCCCGTCCCGGCTGATCAGCTCGGCGACGGCCCGCTGCGTCGAGACGCTGCTGCCGCTCGCCCGCGCCACCGGCATGCCCGTCGTCACGGCGGCGGCGGTCACGGTCGGCGCCGACGTCGACGCCGGGACGGCCTTCCTCCTCGCCCTCGCCGAACCCGCCGCCGTCTGCACGCACGGCGAGTCGCTGACGAAGATGGTGGACGGCCTCTGCCGCGCCCTCGGCGCCGACGTCCCCGACGACACGTCCCTGCCCAAGGGCGGGTTCTGGGCCGTCCACCTGACACCCGACGGCGTCGCCGGATTGGAACGTCACAGTATTTAATTGTCCCGCCGAGCGGCGTCCTCGCCTGGCGGCTCGTCCTTGTCGGCACGACCTGCGACCGCGCATCGCTCCGCGATCTTCGGGCCGGGCTCGCCTTCGGCGTCGCCCGGCCCTCAGGTCACGCGGTCGCGTGAGGGCGGAGGTCAGGCGAGGCGGGGGCGTTTCTTCCACTTCTTCGTGAAGCGGCGCCGCGCCTCGGCGGCGCGGGCGTCCTCGCGGGCGTAGAGGACGCCGAGGCGGAAGGCGTCCTCCAGGTCGCGGGGCGCGGCGGCGCGCAGCCGGTTCCGGGCCGTCACGGCGTCCTGGTGCTCGCCGAGGACGGTCTGGAGCCGCTTCGCGCCCTTGGCCGCCTTGCGCGCCGGCTTCCCGCCCGCGTCGCGCGCGGCCTCGGCGGTGTAGCGGGCGAGCTTGGCGGCCTTGCGCAGCTCGTGCAGCGCGACGTCCCGCGCGGTGTCGGTCCGGGCGGTGCGCAGCGCGCCGTGCCGCCGCTCCAGCCGCCGCCACGCGCGGGCGACGGCCCGGCGCAGCTCGGGCCGGGCGGGACGGCGGGCGGCGCGGGTCAGCGGCGGGGCCAGGTGCAGCGCGTCCAGGGCGTCCAGCAGGGCGAAGTAGCGCGGCGTGCCGAGCGCGGCGCCGAGCCGGGCGCGGGCGGCGGCCTCCTCGGTGGCGAGCCCGGACGCGACCAGCTCGGGCGCGAAGTCGGCCCCGGCGTCGAAGTGGGCGCGCAGGACGTCCAGGTCCCGGACGTCGCCGAGCGCGCCCGCCAGCCACTTCAGCTCGGCGCGCAGCGGATCGACGCGAGTGCGATCGGTCAGCCGCCGGTACGTTTTCAGGACGCTCCGGATCCGCCGCGTCGCGACCCGCATCTGGTGGACGTCCTCCTCGTCGCCGAGCCGGGCGCCGGGGTCGCGGCGCAGCAGCTCGTCCACGAGCCGCGCCAGGTAGGCGAGCAGGACGTCCCCGGCGGTCGTCGGCGGGCGCTCGCGGGCCTTGCGCCGCGCGACCTCGGCGGGCGACGGCGCGATCCGGCCGATGAGCACGCGGGCGAGCTTGGACGGCGACTCCGCGTCCCGCGCCCCGGCCGCCCGGAGCCGTTCCCCGGCGGCCTCCAGCAGCGCGCCGTCGCCCGCCCCGGCCAGCTCGACCTCGATTTCGCGCCAGGCGACGGTGTCGTCGGTGTCGGCGCGGCCGGTGACGGCGTCGTCGGCGACCTCGGCCAGCTCGGCGCCCGTGGCGTCCAGCAGCAGCCGGGCGGTGCGCTCGGTGTCGATGGCGGCGACGGGGACGAGCGGCAGCCCGCGCGTCCGGGCGAGGACGAGCCCGGCCAGCTCCGGCGGCGCGGTGTCGCCGAGGCCCGGCGGGGCGTGGTGCTCGTGCCGCGCGGACGGCCCGGCGGGCAGCTTCAGGTGCCAGCCCGCGTCATGGCCGCCGGTCCGGCGGCGCAGCGTGATGCCGCCCGCCGCGAGCCGCAGGTCGGGGGTGTCGTAGTAGACGGCGCGCAGCGATTCCCGGACGGGCTCGGACACGGCCGCGACGCCGTCCAGGCCGGACAGGTCGGGCAGGGCGAAGTCCGGACCCGCCTCGTGCTTGGACTCGATCTCCAGATGTTCGGGCACTGTTCCTCCTGGGGGGTCGGAACTTCCGCAGGATGGTTCCCGGACAAAACGCCCCAAAACGCTTGTAACGCCCAGCACAAAGGGTTGACCGGGGACGCGGCCCGGGACCTTAATGACTCCATGTCCAATGAAGTGCGCTCCCGGACCGTCCGCGGCGACGGCGTCGACCTCGCCGTCTTCGAGCGGGGCGCGGGCCCCGCCGTCCTGCTGGTCCACGGCTACCCCGACACGCACCAGGTCTGGGACGCCGTCGCGGAGCGCCTCGCCGACCGGTACCGCGTCATCAGCTACGACGTGCGCGGCGCGGGCGCGTCCGAGCGGCCCCGGGGCACCGCCGCGTACCGGTTCGAGCACCTCATGGCGGACATGCGGGCCGTCCTGGACGCGACCAGCCCCGGCGAGCCCGTCCACCTGGTCGGGCACGACTGGGGCTCGATCCAGTGCTGGGAGGCCGCCTGCACGATGCCGGAGCGGTTCGCGTCCTACACGTCGATCTCCGGGCCGTCGCTGGACCACGTCGGGCACTGGACGCGCCGCTTCCACCCGCGCGCGTCGGTCCGCCAGACGGTGCACTCCTGGTACATCGGGTTCTTCCAGTCGCCGCTGCTGCCCGAGCTGGCGTGGCGCAGCGGCGTCGCCGGACGGCTGATCACGCGGCTGGAGCACGGCGACCCCGACTTCGCGGCCACGCTGCCGCGCGACGGCGCCGCCGGGGTCCGCCTCTACCGCGCGAACATCGCGTCCCGGCTGCTGCGGCCCCGCGACCGCCGGACGGACCTGCCGGTGCAGATCGTGATCCCCACCGGCGACCATTACGTCACCCCCGCGCTCGCCGAGGCGGCGCGGCCGTTCGTCCCCAACCTGTGGATCCGGCGGGTGAAGGGACGGCACTGGATCCCGTCCGCCCGTCCCGACCTCATCGCGCGGCTCGTCGGCGAGCACGTCGAGCAGGTGCGCGGCGCCGAGCCGTCGCGGGGCCTGCGCCGGGCGCGCGTCGAGAGCAAGCCCGAGTTCACCGGTCAGCTCGTCGTCGTGACCGGCGCGGGCAGCGGCATCGGCCGCGCCACCGCGCTGGCCTTCGCCGAGCGCGGCGCGGAGGTCGTCGCCGCCGACCGCGACACCGAGTCCGCCGAGCGCACCGCGCAGCTCGCGTCCCTGCTCGGCCCGCCCGCCCGCGCCTACACCGTGGACGTGTCGGACGTCGCCGCGATGGAGAAGTTCGCCGCCGAGATCGACGTCCCGGACGTCCTGGTGAACAACGCGGGCATCGGCATGTCCGGCTCCTTCCTCGACCACACCCCGGAGGACTGGGAGCGCATCCTCGGCGTCAACCTCGGCGGCGTGATCCACGGCGCGCGGCTGTTCGGCCGCCGGATGGCCGAGCGCGGCGAGGGCGGCCACATCGTCAACCTCGCGTCGATGGCCGGGTACACGCCGTCGCGAGAACTGCCCGCCTACAGCACGAGCAAGGCGGCCGTGCTGATGCTGTCCGAATGCCTGCGCGCCGAACTAGCCGACGCGGGCATCGGCGTCTCGGCGATCTGCCCCGGCATCGTCAACACCGCGATCACCCGGACCACGGCGTTCGTCGGCCTCACCCCGGACGCCCAGGACCGGCGCCGCCGCCGGATCACCCGCGCCTACGGCCGCCGCGCCTACCCGCCGGAGCGGGTCGCGGCGCAGATCGTCCGGGCCGTCCGGGACGACCGCGCCGTCGTGCCGGTGACCTCGGAGGCCCGCCTGGCCCACCTGGCGTCCCGCGTCTCCCCGTCCCTCATGCGCCTCGCCGCCCGCGTCCGGCTCAGTTGAGCTCCTCGGCGAGCCCGACCACGATGCCCTCGGGGCCGCGGACGTAGCAGAGCAGGAACGTGTCCTCGTACCGGACGATGTCGCCGACGAGGTCCGCGCCGAGCGCCTTGACGCGGGAGACCGTGGCCTCGATGTCGTCCACGGCGAACATCACGCGGCGGATCCCCAGGGTGTTCGTCGGCGCGTCCACCGGCTCGTGCCGGACGGCCGCCGGCGTGTGGAACTTCGCCAGCTCGATCCCGCCCTGCGCGCCCGGGATCCGCAGCATCGCGATCTCCTGCCGGACGCCCTCCAGCGCGATCACCCGCTCCACCCAGGGCTCGTCCAGCGGCCACCGGCCGTGCAGCTCCATCCCGAGCTCGACGAAGAAGGCGATCACCGCGTCGAGGTCGTCGACCACGATGAGGACGTTGTCCATCCGCTGAATCGTCATGGGCGCGAGCGTAGCGGCGGGCACCGACGGTTCAGTCCTCGGCCGTCAGCGGCCTGGCGATGTCCTCCAGGCCCCGCCGCTCGGCCTTCACGCCGAACACCACCTCGACCAGCCCGGCCGCGATCATCAGCAGCGCGCCGGTCACGAACGCCATCGACGTGGTCCCGATCCCGCCCGCGATGAGCTTGGAGAAGACGAGCGGGCCGGTGATGCCGCCGACCGCCGTGCCGATCGCGTAGAAGAACGCGATGGCGAGCGCGCGGGTCTCCATCGGGAAGACCTCGCTGACCGTCAGGTACGCCGAGCTGGCCCCCGCGGAGGCGAAGAACAGCACGCCGCACCAGCACGCCGTCAGCGTCAGCGCCGACAGGATCCCGGCGTCGAACGCCCACGCGGTGAGCAGCAGCAGCACGCCGGACAGGATGTACGTCCCGCTGATCATCGGCTTGCGGCCGACGCTGTCGAACAGCGGCGACAGCAGCAGCGGCCCGAGGAAGTTGCCCGCCGCGATGACCGCGTAGAAGTAGCCGGTCGCCGCGTCCACGTGGAAGAACTTCGTGAGGATGTCGGCGTACCCGAACGTGATCGCGTTGTAGAGGAACGCCTGCCCGATGAACAGGGCGAACCCGAGGATCGCGCGCTTGGGGTAGTGCGCCCACAGCGTCCGCGCGATGAGCCCGAACCCGAGGCTCCTGCGCTGCTGGATCGTGATCTCCTGCGACGGCTGGACGAGCCGCTTGCCGGACTCGTGCTCGACCTCCTGCTCGACGTCCCCGACGAGTTGTTCCGCCGCGTCCGTCCGGCCGTGGATGATCAGCCAGCGTGGACTCTCCGGGACGTGCCGCCGCACCACCAGGATGATCAGCCCGAGCACCACGCCGAGCGCGAACGCCAGCCGCCAGCCGACGTTCACCGGAAGCTCGCTGAGCAGCGGGACGGTCAGCAGCGCCCCCGCCGCCGCGCCCAGCCAGAAGCTGCCGTTGATCACGATGTCGATCCGGCCGCGGTGCCGGCTCGGGATCAGCTCGTCGATCGCGGAGTTGATCGCCGCGTACTCGCCGCCGATGCCGAAGCCGGTGATGAACCGGCACATGAAGAACCACCAGGGCGTCCACGACAGCGCGGTCAGCGCGGTGCCGAGCAGGTACACCACCAGCGTGATCATGAAGAGCTTCTTGCGGCCGAAGCGGTCGGTCATCCAGCCGAAGAACAGCGCTCCGAGGCAGGCGCCCGCGACGTACACGGCCGCGCCGAGGCCCGTCACGGCGCTCGCGCTGATGTTGACGCCGCTGCCCGGTTTGGCGAGCTGCGGCGCGAGGTTGCCGACGATCGTGACTTCGAGACCGTCCAGGATCCAGACGGTGCCGAGGCCGATGACGATCATCCAGTGCCAGCGCGACCAGGGCAGCCGGTCCAGCCGGGCGGGGATCTTTGTCCGGACTGTGCCGGTCTGCACGCCGTGCGTGCCTGCGGTACTCGTCACGCAAAAGGTAGTAACCGGTGGAGAAGCGAACAACCTTTGTGATCATCAAAGGTTCCGTCGTCTCCCGGCCGACCTGCGGCGCGGCGCCGGATCTTTGCCCCCCGCAAACCCCTCCATGACAGACGAAAACGTCGTCCCGGGGTCCGCGACGGGCCCCGGGACGACGTCGGTCGTGCTCAGCTCGTGTAGCTCGGGAGCATCCGCTCGTGGGTCTCGCGCAGCTCCGACAGCGGGATCGCGAACAGTTCGCCCGTCTCGCCCTCGGCGGTGCGGCCCGTGACGCGTAGCTCGTCGCCGCCGATGACGCCGAGCTGGGTCACCGGTACGCCGAACTGCTCGCAGAGTGCCGCCACGCGCGCCTCGCCGCCCGGCCGGATCGCCACGACGGCACGCGCCACCGACTCGCTGAACAGCGTCACGAAGGCGTCCCCCGGCAGGGTGATCGACGCGCCGAGCCCGCCGCGCAGGCACGACTCGACCAGCGCCTGCGACAGGCCGCCGTCCGACAGGTCGTGCGCGGCCGTCAGCAGCCCGTCCCGCGCCGCCGCGACCAGCACCGACGCCAGGGCACGCTCCGCCGCCAGGTCGACCTTCGGCGGCAGCCCGCCCAGGTGCCCGTAGACGACGTGCGCCCATTCGGACCCGCCGAACTCCTCGCGGGTCTCGCCGAGCAGCGCCAGCGTCGCCCCGTCGGACGTGAACGACATGTTCACGCGGCGCCGGACGTCGTCGTGGACGCCCAGCACCCCGATGACCGGCGTCGGGTTGATCGGCGCGGTGCCGGTCTGGTTGTAGAAGCTGACGTTGCCGCCGGTCACGGGCGTCCCGAGGTACTGGCACGCGTCCGCGAGCCCCTCGGCGGCCTGCGCGAACTGCCACATGACGCCCGGGTCCTCCGGGGAGCCGAAGTTCAGGCAGTTCGTCACCGCGAGCGGACGCGCGCCCGTCGCCGCCACGTTCCGGTACGCCTCCGACAGCGCGAGCTGCGCGCCCGAGTACGGGTCGAGGCGCGCGTAGCGTCCGTTGCCGTCCAGCGACAGCGCCACGCCGAGGCCCGTCTCCGGGTCGATCCGGACGATCCCGGCGTTCTCCGGCATCGCCTGGACGGTGTTGCCGAGGACGTACCGGTCGTACTGCGAGGTGACCCACGTCTTGCTCGCGAGGTTCGGCGACCCGGCCAGCCACAGCACCGTGCGGCGCAGCTCGTCCCCGTTGGACGGCCGCGTGAGCTGCCCCGGCGTGTTGCTCTGCAGCGCGCCGAGGTCGGCGGGCGGCGCCGCCGGACGCTCGTACACCGGCCCCTCGTCGGCGGCCGTGCCCGGCGGGATGTCGACGATCGTCTCGCCGCGCCAGGTCATCACGAGCCGTCCGGTGTCGGTGACCTCGCCGATCACGGTCGCCGGGATCTCCCAGCGGGCGCAGATCTCCAGGAACCGCTCGACCTTGGCGGGCTCGACCACCGCCATCATGCGCTCCTGCGACTCGCTCATGAGGATCTCCTCGGGGAGCAGCGTCGCGTCGCGCAGCGGGACGGTGTCGAGGTCGACGGTCATGCCGCCCGTCCCGGCGGCGGCCAGCTCGGTCGTCGCGCAGGACACCCCGGCCGCGCCGAGGTCCTGGACGCCGACGACGAGGTCCTCGGCGAACAGCTCCAGGCAGCACTCGATGAGCACCTTCTCCAGGAACGGGTCGCCGACCTGGACGCTCGGCCGCTTGGCCTGCGAGGCGTCGTCGAACGTCGCCGAGGCCAGCACGGACGCGCCGCCGATGCCGTCCGGCCCGGTGCCCGCGCCGAACAGGATCACCTTGTTGCCGGGGCCGGGGGCCGCCGCGCGCTGGATCTCGTCGTGCCGCAGGACGCCCACGCACAGCGCGTTGACCAGCGGGTTCTGCGCGTAGCAGGCGTCGAAGACCGTCTCGCCGCCGATGTTGGGCAGGCCGAGCGAGTTGCCGTACCCGCCGACGCCCGCGACGACGCCGGGCAGCACCCGCTGCGTGTCGGGCGCGTCGGCCGGGCCGAAGCGCAGCGAGTCCATGACGGCGACCGGCCGCGCGCCCATCGCCATGATGTCGCGGACGATCCCGCCCACGCCCGTCGCGGCGCCCTGGTACGGCTCCACGTAGGACGGGTGGTTGTGCGACTCGACCTTGAACGTGACCGCCCAGCCCTGGCCGACGTCCACGACCCCGGCGTTCTCGCCCATCCCGACGAGCAGCGCGTCGTTCTGCGGCGCCTTGTCGGCGAACTGCCGCAGGTGGACCTTGGACGACTTGTACGAGCAGTGCTCGCTCCACATCACCGAGTAGATCGCCAGCTCGGCGGACGTGGGGCGGCGGCCGAGGATCTCGCGGACGCGCTGGTACTCGTCGTCCTTCATCCCCAGCTCGGCGTACGGCTGCGGCCGGTCGGGGGTGCGTCGCGCGGCGTCCACGGTGTCGGTGACGACCTCCGGCACGGCCGGCACGGCCTCGACGACGGGCTGCTCGCCCGTGCCGGCGGGCGGCTCCGCGCCGTCCTCGGCGACGGCCGGCTGCGGCCCGGTGTTCCCCGGCTCGACGACGGGCTGCGGCCCCGTCCCGCCGGAGACGGCGGGCTGCGGCCCGGTCTCGCCGGAGACGGCGGGCTGCGGGCCGGTGCCGTCCGGAACGACCGGCTGCGGCCCTGTGCCGCCCGTGACGGCCGGCTGCGGGCCGGTGCCCGTGACGGTCGGCTGGGGGCCTGTACCGCCCGGAACGGCGGGCTGCGGTCCTGTGTTGCCGGTGACGGCGGGCTGCGGCCCTGTGCCACCCGGAACGGCGGGCTGCGGGCCTGTGTCGCCGGTGACCGCGGGCTGCGGGCCTGTGCCCGTGACGGCGGGCTGGGGGCCGGTGTTCTCGGCGGGGACGGCGGGCTGCGGACCCGTCCCGGGGCCGGCGTCCTCGGACGCGACGGCGGGGAAGCCGCCCGTCCCGGTGGACGCGGGCACGATCGGCTGCGGGCCGGTGCCGGTCACGGCGGGCTGCTCGCCGCTCTCGGTCACGCCCACGACGAGTCCGGGCAGCGCGCCCTCCTCGGCCAGCGCGCGCACGAAGTCGGCGTCCGCGTCGGCGGGCGCGAGGCCCGGCGCGGGCGGCGGCGTCAGGGGCGCCTCCGGGGCGGGTTCACCGGGGGCCTCGGGCACGGCGCCGGACGGCACCGGCGGGGACGAGGCGCGGCGCAGCGCGGCGTCGCCCTCCTCCACGATGGCCTCGAACGCCTCGGTGACCGCCGGGTCGACCGGAGCCAGCTCCGGGTCGCCCTCGTCGGACTTCAGGTCCTCCAGCCACTCCAGGCTGGGCTCGTCGCGCCGGCGCCGGGACTTGCGGTCCGGGCCGGAGACGTCGGGACGCTGCTCGCTCATCTGTTCTCCCTCCTGCGCGCCCGGCTCCCCGGGGTCATGCCTCCACCAGCCGCTTGACGATCGAGGTGAAGAAGCCGAGCCCGTCGGTGGACGGCCCGGTCAGCGACTCGACGGCGTGCTCGGGGTGCGGCATCAGCCCGACGACGTTGCCCGCCTCGTTGCGGACTCCCGCGATGTCGTTGAGCGAGCCGTTCGGGTTCAGGTCGAGGTAGCGGGCGACCACGCGGCCCTCGCCCTCCAGTTCGGCGAGCGTGTCGGGGTCGGCGACGTAGCGGCCGTCCCGGTTCTTGATCGGGACGACGATCTCCTGCCCGGCGGTGTAGTCGCGCGTCCAGGCGGTGTCGGCGTCGTCCACCCGCAGCCGCTGGTCGCGGCAGACGAAGTGCAGGCCCGCGTTCGGGAGCAGCGCGCCGGGCAGCAGGTGCGCCTCGCAGAGCACCTGGAAGCCGTTGCAGATGCCGAGGACGGGCAGCCCGCCCCGCGCGGCGTCGATGAGCCGCTCCATCAGCGGCGCGAACCGGGCGATGGCCCCGGCCCGCAGGTAGTCCCCGTAGGAGAACCCGCCGGGCAGGACGACCGCATCCACGTTCTGCAGGTCGTCGTCGGCGTGCCACAGCGTGACCGGCTCGGCGCCGGCCAGCCGCACGGCGCGCGCGGCGTCGCGGTCGTCGAGGGAACCTGGGAAGGTGATGACCCCCACCCGGGCAGCGTCCATCTTCGTTCCTTAGGTAGCGATCTTCGTCCGCCGGTCACGGCGAACCGACCCCGCTGGATGAGGGCGGCCGGAGAGGGGCGGCACTGCCCGCCGTCGCCGCTGCGCGTCGCGAGTCTCCTGGCGCGCGCTCCCCAATCTACCCGGCGCTGTGCGTGAGACGGCGGTCAAGTCGCCGGATGACGGCCCCGTCCCGCCAGGTCAGGCGCTTCCGCAGGTGGACGATGGTGCCCCGGTCGGTCGCCGGGTCGATCGTCACCTCGTCCACCAGCGCGCGCATGATCCTAATCCCGCGGCCCGACTCGGCCAAGTCGCCCCGGTCGGACGTGAGAGATGCCTCACTCGCGCCGCGGCCCCAGTCCATGATGCGCAGGTGGCAGGAGTCGCCGTCGACGAGCCCGGCGACCTCGTAGTCGCCGCGGCCGTGCTGGACGGCGTTGGTGCACGCCTCGGAGAGGGCGATCAGAAGGTCGCCGACGCAGTCCTCACCGGCGCCGAGGCCGCGCAGGACGTCCCCGACGACTCGGCGGACCAACGGGATCGTCGGCGCCTCGCCGGGCACGGCCAGCGAGAAGTTCATGTCCATCGCGCCCCCTGGTCCGCACGCCGTGGATCGGACTACGTACCGGTAAAGGGCTTCCCCAGCATGATCTGTCGTAATCGTTACGCTGTGGGGTCTTTGCGGGGCGCGGGGGTGACGCCCGCCTTACAGCACCCGCACCTCGTAGCTCTCGACCACCGGGTTCGCCAGCAGCGTGTCGGCGATCTTCCGGACCTGGTCGAGGGCCGCGTCATCGGCCGGGCCGTCCAGCTCGACCTCGAACCGCTTGCCCTGCCGCACCGCGCTCACGCCGGAGAAGCCGAGCTGCGGGAGCTTGCGGGCGATGGCCTGCCCCTGCGGGTCGAGGATCTCCGGCTTCAGCATGACGTCCACGACGACGCGCGCCACGACGGCCCCCTCACTGATCTGCGCGTTCCCGTGCGGACTCCGCGCGATTCCCAACGTCCGGACTGACGACAGGCAGCGTACGGCACGATGGCAGGTCACAGCCCACCGTCCCCCCGGGAGAGCCGCGATGAACCCCGACGAGCTGACGCCGCCCGAGCGCCGCCTGTGGGAGGCGTACCGCCGGGGCTCGTCGGTGGACCTGTCGGGCGGGACGGGCCGCACCGACACGGCGGGGTCGGCGCTGTGGGGCCCCGAGCGGATGATCCGCGCCGAGGTGCTGGCGGCGCTGCTGGCGGGCGCTGTGGAGCCCCAGCCGGGGCAGGTCGCGGGCGTCCGGCTCGCGGGCGCGCGGATCACCGGGACGCTGAACCTCAAGCACGCGCGCGTGGACGTCCCGCTGGACCTGACCGGCTGCGTCCTGGACGAGGCCCCGCACCTGTACTGGGCGACGATGAACAGCGTCCACATGCTGGGGTGCACGCTGCCGGGGCTGGTCGCGTCCGGCGCGCGGATCGACGGGCACCTGTGGCTGGAGGACAGCCGGATCGGCGGCGGCGTCTGGCTGGACGGCGCCCACATCAGCGGAATCCTGAACATGTCGGGCGTCCGGGTGGCCAATCCGGGCGGGGACGCGCTGCTCGGCGACCGGCTCGTCGTGGACGCCAACGTCTACTGCGACAAGGGCTTCACCGCCGAAGGCGAGGTGCGGCTGCCCGGCGCGCGGATCGGCGGCCAGCTCATCCTGCGCCGCGCCACGCTGAACAACGCCGGCGGCGCCGCGCTGTACGCGAGCCGCCTGGAGGTCGGCGCGAACATGTTCTGCGACGCGGGCTTCACCGCGCGCGGCGAGGTCCGGATGCGCGGCGTGCGGGTCGGCGGCTACCTGTCGTTCGTCGGCGCGAACCTGGCCGCACCCGGCCGGACGGCCCTGAACGCCGACGACCTCGCGGTCGAGACCGACGTCTACTGCTCCGACGGCTTCACCGCCGAGGGCGCGGTCTCGTTCGCGGGAGCGCGCGTTCAGGGCCAGCTCGACCTGCGCGGCGCCCGGCTCGCGCACGAGGGCGGGACGGCGCTCAGCCTCCAGCGCATCCAGGCCGAGGAGGTCGTGCTGCGTCCGGCCGAGCCGGTGCGCGGCGTCGTGGACCTCGCCTACGCGCGGATCAACCTGCTGCGCGACGACCCCGCGTCCTGGCCCGACCGGCTCCAGCTCGACGGCTTCCAGTACGAGACGCTGGAGCCGCCCCTGTCGGCCCGCGAGCGCCTGAACTGGCTGCGCCGCGACACCGACGGCTACCAGCCGCAGCCCTACGAGCGCCTGGCCCAGACGTACCGGACACTCGGCCTGGACGAGGAGGGACGCTCCGTCCTGCTCGCCAAGGCCCGCGACCGGCGCGCGACGCAGAGCCTGCCGCGCAAGGCCGTCGGCTGGATGCAGGACGTCCTGGTCGGCTACGGCTTCCGTCCGTTCCGGGCGCTGAGCTGGCTCGTGGGGCTGCTCGCGGTGGGGACGGTCGTTTTCTCGCTGCACCGTCCGGGCGTCCTGGACGACGGCCACAAGCCCCACTTCAACGCCTTCTTCTACACGCTGGACCTCCTGCTGCCGATCGGCAGCCTCGGGCAGGAGGCCGAGTTCGCGCCGACCGGGGTCTACCAGTGGATCGCGAACCTCATCACGGCGGGCGGCCTGCTGCTCGGCCTGACGGTCGCGGCGGGCGTGACGCGGGCGCTGTCCCGGGAGTGACGGGCGGCGGGACGCGGGTAGGAACTGGTCATCGGGGGTTGCGCCCCGGGGAGTGATGTCTGTCACGATGTCATACGTGGCTTTCGTCCCCCACCCGGGATGGAGCCTCCGAGGCCGGTCCCGGCTGCGGCGATCCCGCGTCCGGGGCCCCGAACCAGGAGGGTCATCAATGACGATCGACTCCATGCGCGGCCGGCCCCCCGAGGGCGGGCCCGCCGAGCCCGGGCTCGTCCAGCTCCTCACCCCCGAGGGCGAGCGCGTCGAGCACCCGGACTACCCGCTGGACCTGTCCGCCGAGGACGTGCGCGGTCTCTACCGGGATCTCGTGCTCGTCCGGGCGATCGACCGGGAGGCCGTGTCCCTCACCCGGCAGGGCGAGCTCGGGCTGTGGGCGTCGCTGCTCGGCCAGGAGGCCGCGCAGATCGGCTCCGGCCGCGCGCTCACCGCCCACGACATGGTCTTCCCGACCTACCGCGAGCACGGCGTCGCCTACTGCCGGGGCGTCGAGCCACTGAAGCTGCTCGGAATGTTCCGGGGCGTCAACCACGCCGGCTGGGACCCCGCCGCGCACGGCTTCCACACCTACACCATCGTCATCGGCAGCCAGACGCTCCACGCGACCGGCTACGCGATGGGCATCCAGCGCGACGGAGTGCTCGGCACGCCGAACGCGGGCGCCGCCATCGCGTACTTCGGCGACGGCGCCACGTCCCAGGGCGACGTGAACGAGGCGTTCGTGTTCGCGTCGGTGTTCAACGCGCCGATCGTGTTCTTCTGCCAGAACAACCAGTGGGCCATCTCCGAGCCGCTGGAGCGCCAGAGCCGCATCCCGCTGTACCGGCGGGCGCAGGGCTTCGGGTTCCCGGGCATCCGGGTGGACGGCAACGACGTGTTCGCCTGCCTCGCCGTCACCCGCCGCGCGCTGGAGAACGCCCGGACGGGCCAGGGCCCGACGCTGGTCGAGGCGTTCACCTACCGGATGGGCGCCCACACCACCACCGACGACCCCACGCGCTACCGGCTCCGGTCCGACGAGGAGGCGTGGAAGCTCAAGGACCCGATCGAGCGCGTCCGTGCCTACCTGCGCCGCTCCGGCCTCGTCGACGACGCGTTCCTCGCGTCCGTCGACGCCGAGGGCAAGGACATCGCCGCCGACCTGCGCACGCGCTGCCGGGCGCTGCCCGACCCGCGTCCCGAGGCGATCTTCGAGAACGTCTACGCGGCCCCGCACGCGTTGATGACCGAGGAGCAGGAGGCGTTCGCGGCCTACCTCGCGACGTTCGAGGAAGAGGTGGCCTGATGACGACCCTGACGCTCGGCCGCGCGCTCAACGAGGGCATGCGGCGCGCGATGGAGGACGACCCGAAGGTCCTCGTCATGGGGGAGGACGTCGGCCGGCTCGGCGGCGTCTTCCGCGTCACCGACGGGCTCCAGAAGGACTTCGGGGAGGAGCGGGTGATCGACACGCCGCTCGCCGAGTCCGGGATCGTCGGGACGGCCATCGGGCTCGCGCTGCGCGGCTACCGTCCCGTCTGCGAGATCCAGTTCGACGGGTTCGTGTTCCCCGCCGCCGACCAGATCATCACGCAGCTCGCCAAGATGCACCTGCGGTCGCTCGGCGCGGTGAAGCTGCCGGTCGTCGTGCGGATCCCGTGCGGGGGCGGCATCGGCGCGGTCGAGCACCACTCGGAGTCGCCCGAGGCGTACTTCGCGCACACGGCCGGGCTGCGGGTCGTGGCGTGCTCCAACGCGGCCGACGCCTACACGATGATCCGCCGCGCCATCGCCTCGCCGGACCCGGTGATCTTCTTCGAGCCCAAGCGGCGGTACTGGGACAAGGCGGACGTCTCGACCGAGGTCGCCCTGTCCGACCTGCCGGACCTGCACGCGGCCCAGGTCGTCCAGCCCGGCGACGACGTGACGGTGCTCGCCTACGGGCCGTCGGTGAAGACCTGCCTGGAGGCCGCCGCCGCTGCCGCGACCGAGGGCCGGTCCCTGGAGGTCATCGACCTGCGGTCCCTCAACCCGCTCGACATGGACACCGTGGAGGCGTCCGTCGCCCGGACGGGACGCTGCGTCGTCGTCCACGAGGCGCCCGTGTTCGCCGGGTTCGGCGCCGAACTGGCCGCGCGGATCACCGAGCGGTGCTTCTACCGGCTGGAGGCGCCGGTGCTGCGGGTCGGCGGGTTCTCGACGCCCTACCCGCCGTCCCGGCTGGAGGACCACTACCTGCCCGACCTCGACCGCGTCCTGGACGCCGTCGACCGGACCTTCGCGTGGTGAGCGGCGTGCACCTGTTCAAACTGCCCGACGTCGGCGAGGGGCTGACCGAGGCGGAGATCGTCAAGTGGCACGTGGCGGTCGGCGACACCGTCGAGGTCAACCAGACGATCGTGGAGATCGAGACGGCCAAGGCGATCGTGGAACTGCCGTGCCCGTTCGACGGGGTGGTGAGCGAACTGTTCGCCGCCGAGGGTGCGACGGTCGACGTCGGCGAGCCGATCATCGCCGTGGCCGACCCCGGCTCCGCCGACGTGCCCGCCGCCGGGGCGCCCGCGCCGGAAGCGGCCGCCCCCGCGCCGGACGCGCCGGGACCGGAGGTCGCGGAGCCGTCGACCCCTGAACCCGAGCCGCTGCCCGCGCAGCCGGCGGACCTCAAGGAGGACCTGGTCCCCCAGCCGCCGCCGGAGGAGCCGAAGCGCCAGCCGGTGCTGGTGGGCTACGGGGTGAAGCCGGGCGCGACGAAGCGGCGTCCGCGCAAGGCCGGGCACGCTCGTCCACAGCCTGTGGACGGACGCGCCGCGACGCGGGCCAAGCCGCCCGTCCGCAAGATGGCGCGCGACCTCGGCGTGGACCTGACGACCCTGACCGGCAGCGGCCCCGACGGCACGATCACCCGCGACGACGTCCGCGCGGCCTTGGAAGCCCCCGCCGCGCCCGCGGCGCGGGAGGGGGAGCGGATCCCGGTGAAGGGCGTCCGCAAGGCGATGGCGTCCGCGATGGTGGAGTCGGCGTTCACGGCGCCGCACGTCACCGAGTTCCTCCAGGTGGACGTCACGCCGACGATGGAGGCGGTGGCCCGGCTGCGGACCTCGCCGGACTTCGCCGACGCCAAGGTCTCCCCGCTGCTGTTCGTGGCGAAGGCGCTGATCGCGGCGGCGCGGCGCCACCCAAGGGCCAACGCGACGTGGGACGGCGACGCGATCGTCGTCCACCCGTCCGTGAACCTGGGGATAGCGGCGGCGACCGAGCGCGGCCTGCTCGTCCCGAACGTCAAGGACGCCCAGACGCTGTCCCTGCCGGACCTGGCACGCGCCCTGACGGCGCTCGCCGAGACGGCCCGGGCGGGCAAGTCCACCCCGGCGTCCCTCACCGGAGGGACGATCACGATCACCAACATCGGGGTCTTCGGCATCGACGCCGGAACCCCGATCCTCACGCCGGGCGAGGCGGCGATCCTGGCGTTCGGCCGGATCCGCGACATGCCGTGGGTCCATGAGGGCGCGCTGGCGATCCGCAAGGTCACCACACTCGCGTTGTCCTTCGACCACAGAATCCTGGACGGCGAGGAAGGCTCGAAACTCCTCCGCGACGTCGGCGACATGCTCGAAGACCCGCTCACCCTGCTGGCCCGCTCCTGACGCGGACGTCCGGCGGGTGGCCGCACCACCCGCCGGACGGCGGCGCGGCGCCGGCGAAAAGCGCTTTCCGGCGAGGCCCGGTGAGTGCGAGGGTGGCGACCGGTGGGCCGCCGGGACGGCTCCTCAAGGAGGCCGCGCGGTGGAAGACGCCGATCTTTATCGTCGCGGTGCCGCGACGCTGCTCGCGTCCTGGCGGGAATACGCCCGCGGAGCGGACGGCGCGGCGGTCCGGCGCTTTCCCGGCGTCGCCGCGGCCGTCTTCCCGGCAGGCGCCGAACGCGCCGTCTACAACAACGCGCTGCTGGAACGCGACCTCGACGCCGCCGCGCGCACCGACGCCCTGGAGGCGATGGAGAACGCGTACGCGGCGGCCGGTGTCGCTCACTTCGCCGCCTGGGTACACGAAAGCGACAGGGCGCTGCGCGACGATCTCGAACGGCGCGGCTACACCTTCGCCGAGTCGACGCGCGTGATGGGCATGACGCTCGACGACCTCCGTCCGCCCCCGCCGGAGATCGACCTCGGGCCGCCGGACTGGTCGGAGTACCTGCGCGTCCTCGGGACGCCCCCGGGCCTGCTCGAAAAGGCGGACAGCACCGCCTTCCACGTCCTCATCGCCCGTCTGGACGGCGAGAACGTCGCGACGGCGATGGCGTTCGACCACGACGGCGACTGCGGGATCTACAACGTCGGAACACTGGAACACGCGCGGCGCCGGGGGCTCGGGACCGCGCTGACCGTCCTGCACGCCCACGCAGCGCTCGCGCGCGGTTGCCGGACGGCGAGCCTGCAATCAACGGAGATGGCCGAGCGCGTCTACGCGGCCGTGGGCTTCCGCGACCTCGGCCGATTCTTCGAGTACGTGCCGTAGGGCCGGGTCCGGTCCGGCGGACGGGCGCGTCCGAGGCCCGTCCGCCGGGCCGGTCAGCGGACGCGTCCGCGCAGTTGGTCGGCGACGCCGATGAACACGTACAGGTTGGGGATGCTCGACACCGCGACGTTGACCGCCGACCGCCACTTCCCGGCGACCTTGAGCTTCAGGAACCCCTGGATGATCCGCAGGTCCTCGATCTCGTGCCACCGCGTGACGCCCTTGGCGGAGCCGACCTCGTCCCGCGTCACCCACAACTTGCCAAAGTCGACGCGCTGACCGGCGTTCAGCCGCTCGACGATCGAGGGGAGCTGCGCACGCGTCACGCCCTCCTGGAGGGCCGTCCCCCACTCGTCGTGCCGGGCGAACTTCCCGGTGGCGGGCGTGCCGCCGTTGCGCCCCTGGAGCGTGAACTGCACGCCCTCGACGTCGGTGAGCTTGTAGGAGTAGTCGGTATAACCGCCCACGCCGGTCTGCCGGATGCTGCTCTGGAACACCTCGGTGCGGTCGTAGCGGACGGCGTGCGTCCGCCCCTTCACCGTCGCCACGAGCCCCCGCTCGTACAAGTGCATCCCGAGCCGGGTGTTCTTCGCCGCCGTGGACAGCTCCGCGATCCACAGGCAGACCGCGATCACCGCGAAGAGGACGAAGAACATCCCGAAGGCGGTCCCGGCCGCGAACAGCACGACGGCCAGCACCGCGCAGACCACCGCCGCGACGAGCGAGAACCGGATCGATCCGCCGTCCGGCTGCGCCCCCGCGTACACCCCGCGCCGAGCCCCCAGCCCGGCCCGCTCCGCCATCATGTCCATCTGCGGGGCCAACTCGCCCGCAATGTGCCCGGCCATCCCGCTCCCTCGCGATCCGTCCACCGTCGACACGGCACCGGCTCCGCGGCACCGCCCCCGGCGCGGACGCTACCAGACGAACGTGTCTATTTGACGCGCGGCCAATCCGGGCTTCGGCCACACGCGACAACGCCGCCGCGATGCGGACCGCGTCAGGCCGGGGCCGGAACGGGGGTCGGCGACGGGAGGGGAAGCTTCAAAGCCTTGAGGACGGCGCGAAGCCGGTCGGGATAGTCCGTCACGATCGCGTCGGCGCCGAGGCGGGTGAGCCAGGCCATCTCGGCGGGATCGTTGACCGTCCAGACGGCGACGGGAAGCGCCACCGCGTGAGCGTCGGCGAGCAGCGCGGGGGTCGTCAGATGGCGCTCGGGCGACAGGACCGTGGCGCCTATGGCCAGCGCCGCGCCCACCGGGTCGGCGGGCGGCAGGCCCGCCAGCCAGCGCGTACCGGGCCGCAACGTCTTGCGCTCGATCAGCGCCACGCGGCCCAGGGACGGCGCGCACTGCGCCGCCGCCGCGAGGACACGCCAGTCGAAGGCCAGCAGCCGGCTGCGGGACGTCAGGCCGTGCGCCGCGAGAACGTCCGCCACGGCAACGGTGAACCGGCGCACGCGCGCCTCCGGCCAATCCGGGTCCGTCTTCAGCTCGACCGCCAACTCCACCCGCCCGGACGGCCCGAGCAGCGCACACGCCTCGGCCAGCGTAGGCACACGGGTACCAGGAACGGGACGCTGCGTAGCGGCGAACGGGTCGGCCGTCCCGGGGACGGGCCGCCGTGCACTCGCATCCAGCGTCCTGACCTGCGCGAACGTCAGATCACCGAGCGCCCGCCCCACATACGGGAACAACGGATCACCCGCCACGGCGGGCGCGGTGTCGGCGAGGTTCACCGCCGACAGCACCTGATCGTGGCTGAGCACGACCACGCCGTCAGCGGTCATCCCCACGTCCAGTTCGACGGCGTCGACGCCGAGGTCGAGCGCGTGGACGAAGCCGGGCAGTGTGTTCTCCGGCCGCAGCCCCCGCGCCCCCCGATGACCGTGAATCTCCACGGTCCCCCCGAAGGAATTGACGTCCTCCCCTTCGCGAACGAGGGGGATTCTCTCTCCGGCGTCCGCTCGCGCGGTCGGCTTTGAGGTGGGTTCCTGTTTCATCGGGTCCTGCCTTCCGTCAGACGGGAGGTCTTACAGTCCCTCCGCAGGCGTTTACCCTGTCCGCCCGTCCGGCGGCCAGAATGTTGCGTGCCGCGTTCACGTCCCGGTCGTGGACGGTGCCGCAGGCGGTGCACGTCCATTCGCGGACGTGCAGTGGTTTGGGTCCGTCTTTCACTCCGCACGCGGAGCAGACTTGCGATGTCGGCTCGAACCTGCCGATCCGGGCGAATGCGCGGCCGTAGCGAGCTGCGTTGTATTCCAGCATCGCCACGAACTGGGACCATCCGGCGTCGTGCACGGACTTGGCGAGCCGGGTGCGGGCCAGGCCGTTCACCGCGAGGTCCTCCACGTAGACCGCTTGGTTCTCGCGGATCAACCGGGTGGACAGCTTGTGGTGATGGTCGCGCCGCGTATCGGCCACCCGGGCATGGAGCCTGGCGACGCGGGCTCTGGCCTTGATCCGGTTCGCGCTGCCTCTGGCCTTGCGCGACAACGCCCGCTGCGCCTTGCGCAACCGGCGTTCCACGCGGCGCAGGAACCGGGGGCTGGTGATCTTCCGGCCGTCCGGCAGTACCGCGAAATGCGTCAGCCCCAGGTCGATTCGGGACCGGTATCTCGGCGGTGCGACCCTGCGGCCTTTGCGCCGCCCGGCGGCGGAGGCGAAGAAGTTCCGGTAGGCGGTGTGCAGATCCGCGAGCGCTTGGACCAGGACCACCGACGACACCTCGGCGAGCCACACCCGCTCCGGGGTCTTCTTCGCCGCGGTGATGACCTGCTTCTGCAGGTCGGTGTCCTTGATGTACGGCAGCCCCGCCGAGCGGGCCTCCTGCCGGGCGCGCAACCCGTCGTTGAACACCACGCGGGCGCACCCGAATGCCCTGGCCAGCGCTTCCCGCTGGCCGGGCGCCGGGTAGACGCGGAAGTTGTACCGCAGCCGCACAGGGCCGACAGTACCAGCGGTACCGAAAGGTCCTGTCAGCATCGTCAGTCACGTGAGTACCGAACACATCGCGACCAACGACCGGCGCGCTCAGCTCGGCCGAAGCATCGACAGCGCTCGCTTTCGCGACGCCCACCTGATCGTCGAGAAGAACGGCGAACCCCGCGCCGTCCTCGTCCCCGACCACCGGTGGCAAGAACACCAGGGCGCGAATCGAAATCCGACTCACCCCGCTGTGAAGGGGTGGAAGTCCCACCCGTTGCCTGCGGTCACGCACGCAACCTACCGGGCGGTCACGAACGCGGGATGACCGGGCGGTAACTCCGAATGGGACGAACGTGCTTACTGCGTCACGGAACCGGCTCCGAAGAGGCTTTTGAGGTCCCCGAAAAGCCCGGGATTCGGCTGAACCTGGAAGTACTCCAAGTTCACCAGCAGGCCCTTGCGTCCGTGCCGTCGCAGTTGCAGGTGCACCGGCGCGTCGCCCGGGTGGGCTTTGAGGATGCGCTTCAGCTCGGCCGTGGTCGGCTCGGTGAAGCGGTCCATCGGGACGCTGATCACGACCGGTGGCTCCTTGCCGGTCGCGGCTGAGACGTCCAGGACCTCCATTTCCTGCGCATGGATCGACACGTTGCCGTCCCGCTCGTTCATCCGGCCGAGCACCGAGATCACGACGTCCGGCGCGAGCGACGGCGCGTACAACTGGTAGACCTTCGGGAAGAACAGCACTTCGATGCTGCCCTCCAGGTCCTCCAGCTTGATGATCGCCCAGGTGTTGCCCTGCTTGGTGACCTTGCGGTCCAGGCCGGCGATGATGCCCGACAGCCGGACCATGCCCTCGCGCCCGCCCGCGCCGGCCTCGGCGGTCGAGATGTCGCGGGCGCGCTCCAGGATGCGCTCCGCGCCGTCCAGCGGGTGCGAGCTGACGTACAGGCCGAGCATTTCCCGTTCGAACTGCAGCAGCGTCGCCTTGTCCCACTCGTCGCCGGTGGGGACGGCGACCGAGAACGAGCCGCCTCCGCCGTCGGCGACGTCGTCCATGCCGCCGAACAGCGAGTCCTGGCCCATCGCGGCGTTCTTCTTCTCGCTGATGACCGCGTCGATCGCCTGCTCGTGCACCGACAGCAGCGCCTTGCGCTCGTGCCCGAGGCTGTCGAACGCGCCCGCCTTGATGAGCGATTCGATGGCCCGCTTGTTGCAGACCGGCATCGGCACCTTGGACAGGAAATCGTTGAAATCGGCGTAGGCGGCGTCCTCGCGGCCCTTGAGAATGCCGTCCACGACGTTGTC